>JAYSDS010000003.1:0-30603 GCA_041914265.1 Roseomonas sp. | reverse complement strand
CGGCCGTCGCCGCGAGGGCGACGGCAAGGATGGCGGAACGCATGGGTGTCACCTCAGCGGGGCAGCGAGCCGATCTCGCGGTCCCAGCGCGCGAGGATGCGTCGCCGCACCTCGGGGTCGCCGTATTTCGCGAAGTCGTAGTCCACCAGGCGGATCTGGGTGAGGTCGGGGATGCGCGGATGCGGCGCGGCGCCCGGATGCGCCGGGACATGGAACTGGTTCACCGTGGGGCCGATGTCCATCGCGGCCGGCGTCAGGTACCAATCGTAGAAGCGCCGGGCCTGGGCCAGGTTGCGCGCGCCGCGGACGATCGACATGCAGGCGACCTCATAGGAGGTGCCTTCGCTCGGATAGACGGTCTCGATCGGGAAGCCAGCCTGCGCCATGGAGGCCGTCTCCATGTTGAAGCTGACGGCGAGCGCCGTTTCCCCCCGCGCCACCGCCTGCATCGGTGCGGCGCCCGAGCGCGTATAGGCATTCACATTGGCATTCAGGCGCTTCAGGTATTCGAAGGCGCGGTCCTCATCCCAAAGCTGCACCAGCCCGGCGATGATGGTGTAGGCGGTGCCGGAGGAATTCGGGTTGGGCAACTGCACCTCCCCACGATAGGCGGGGCCGGCCAGCTCCTCCCAGCTGCGGGGGATGGGCAGGTTGCGCCGCGCCATCACCTCACTGTTGTAGGCGATGCCGATGGCGCCCGAGGACACGCCGACGCAGCGGCCATTCGACGCCTGGTGCGCCTGCCGTGCCCAGGGCTGCAATTGCGCCATGTTGGGCGAGGTGTAGGGCTGCAACAGGTCTCCGGCCGAGATGTGTGTCTCGGAGGAGGCGCCGAACCAGATATCGGTGCGCGGATTGGCCGATTCGGCGCGGATCTGGGCGAGAATCTCGCCCGCCGATTTGCGTGCCATGTTCACGCGGATGCCGGTGTCGCGCTGGAACGCGGCGGCGATGGCCTCGCACCAGTCGGCCTGCGGCGCGCAGAGCATGTTGAGCGTTCCCTGCGCCGCGGCGGGCGTGGCGAGGGAGGCGAGCAGGGCGCCGATCACGGCGAGGCGGCGGAGCATCATGGCGTGATTCCTTCGCGATGCGGCGTCAGCGCGGCAGGCTGCCGACCTCGCGGTCCCAGCGTTCGATCAGGCGACGGCGCTCGGCGGCGCGGCCATACTTCGCGAAGTCGTAGTCGATGAGGCGGATCTGCGAGAGGTCCGGCGCATTGGGCGGCAGCGGCGCGGAGCGGTTCGACGGTTGCTGGAGCTGACCGCCAGCATCGAAGCCGAGGCGCTGCGCCGGCGCGGTCAGCGCCCAATCGTAGAAGCGCCGCGCCTGGGTCAGGTTGCGCGCGCCGCGGATGATGGACATGGAGCCGATTTCGAAGCCCGTGCCCTCGCAGGGCGTGGCGTAGGAGACGGGGAAGCCCGCATTGCGCTCGACCACCGCATCATGGACGAAGGAGATGGAGACGGCGGTCTCCCCGCGCGCCACCGCCTTGATCGGGCCGGTGCCGGACCGCGCGTAGGAATTGATGTTCGGATGCAGGCGGCGCAGGTAGTCGAACGCCTGGTCCTCGCCCATCAGCTGTACCAGCGTCGCGATGACGACATAGGCGGTGCCGGAGGAATTCGGGTTGGCGATCTGGATCTCTCCGCGGAAGCGCGGATCGAGCAGGTCGGCCCAGCAGCGCGGCGCGGCGATGTTCTTGCGTTCCAGCAGTTCCGTGTTGAAGCCGAAGCCGACCGCGCCGGCATAGACTCCGACGGCGCGGCGGCCCGACTGCTCCCATTGCCGCAGCGCCCAGTCATGGAGCTGGGTGCGGTTCGGGCTTTCATAGGCCTGGGTCAGGTTGTCCTCGGCCGCGGCGAGGTGCGGGTCCCCCGTGCCGCCGAACCAGACATCGGAGCGCGGGTTCTGCGCCTCGGCCCGGATCGCGGCGAGGGTCTCGCCCGATCCGCGCTGCGTCATGTTCACGCGAATCCCGGTGTCACGCTGGAAGTTCGTGGCAATGGCCTGGCACCATTCCACCTGGACCGAACAGTACAGGTTCAACGTGCCCTGGGCTTGGGCCGGCGTGGCGGCGAAGGGCGCGGCCACCCAGGCGAGGGCGGCGAAAGCGGCGTGACGGAACTGCATGTGACGTTTCCCTTCGTCTCCCCTACAGGGGGGTATCGCTGACGGCGGATTCGAGCGTGTGTGGCCTGACATGGAATTGACATAAAACTGTCATCATTGTCGGCGCGCGGCAAGCGACCGCTGATCCTGGCACCGCTGCCGGATGTCTCGGTGTGGTCCAGTAACGGTGGTGGGACGGCAACCGCCGATGGCGGCCGACCGGCCGTTCCATCGCGCGCCAGGTCATGGCGTCGATGGTTTCGTTCAGCCGTGTCGCCTGTGCCGATGGCAGGCCGCGGCGAGTCTTACAGCCGCGATGGCAAGTCCGGATGCACTGGCGCGGCGGGGTCCGCCCCGTGGACGGGCCCCGCTTCCGGAATTCAGCCGCCGAAGACGGCCTCGTAGACGCGCAGCCAGTTGCCGTGCGTGATCTTGGCGACCTCCCCGGGGGTGAAGCCCACCGCGGCGAGCCCGCCTTCAATCTTCCCGATATCCTCGACGCGCGGAAACCAGTCCGGTGGCGCCGCCTTGCCGGGCTTCGCAGCCGAGGCCGCACCGTAATCCACGCCGCGCGTCCAGCGCCCCATACGCATCCAGTCGTAATCCGGCTTGGTGAAATTGTGGCTGCGGTCGGTGCCGACGCCGACATGGTCGATGCCCGCGATCTCGACCGTGCGCATCACCATGGTGCACCAGTTCTCGACCGTGGCGCAGTAATGGTCGCCGGTGATGTTGCGATAGGTCGCGCAGCCGATGATGCCGCCATTGTCGCGCAGCGCATGCAGCACGTCGTCCGTCTTGTTCCGTTTGTGCGGGAACAGGCTGTCGGCATTGGCATGCGTGACCGCCACCGGCTTCTTCGAGAACTTCACCGCGTCCAATGTGGAACCGTTGCCGACATGGCTCAGGTCCACCAGGATGCCGGCGCGGTTCATCTCGGTGATCAGCTCCCGCCCGAAGCGGGACAGGCCGCTATCCTCGGCCTCGTAGCAGCTTCCCGCGTAGCAGTTCTGGTTGTTGTAGGTGAGCTGGACGGAGCGCACGCCAAGCTCGGCGAAGAGTTCCACGAGGCGGATGCGGTTACCGAACAGCTCGGTGTTCTGGAAGCCGATGATGATGGCGAGCTTGCCGGCGGCGGCGATGCGCCGGATATCGGCCGCCGTGCGCGCGATTTCCGCGACATCGGCGTTGGCGGCGCAGAGGTCGCGCCAGCGCCCGATGGAATCGAGCGATTCCGTCACGTCTTCCCAGAAGCCCGCGGTGATGGTCACCGCGCCGACATTGCCGCGGCGCAGCGCCTCGAAGGCATCACGGTCGAAATGCCCGCATTGCAGGCCGTCGATGAGCATGGTCTCGTTCCTTCCTATCGCACGGCGGGGGCGGCGCGCATGGCCAGCGTCCCCTCGTCGAAGCCGGGGGTGAAGGTGATGCCGCGCCGTGCCGCCCAGATCCAGGCGGCGGTGTAGAGCGGAACCAGCGCACCATCGCGCATCGCCGTCTCCATCGCCTGCTGTTGCAACGCCTCGCGCTGGCGATCGTCGAAGGTGGCGGCGGCGGTCTCGATCAGGCGATCGACCTCGGCATTCGCATAGCGGCCGCGGTTGAAGCCGCCATAGCCGCGCGAGGGATCGACCGAATGCAGCGCCTGGCGCAGCACGATCAGGTTGTCGCCATAGCTGCCCCAGCCATTCAGCAGCAGCGAGGCGTTGAAGGCGGTCATGCGCGTCATGAAGACGGTCTGCGGCTCGGCCTCGGCCTGCGTCTCGATGCCGATGCGCGAGAGCATCTGCGCCGCCGCGAGGCAGGTCTGGCGATCGTTCACATAGCGCCCGCTGGAACAATGCAGCGTGAGGCGAAAGCCCTGCGGGTAGCCGGCTTCGGCGAGAAGCCGCCGCGCCGCGGCCGGGTCATAGGTCGTGGCCGGCAGGTTGGGCGTCCAGCCGAACATGCCTTCCGGAGCGGCCTGGTTGGCCGGGGTGGCGAGGCCCTCCATCGCGCGTTCCGTCAATGCCTGACGGTTGATCGCGAGCGACAGCGCCTGCCGCACGCGGGCGTCGCGCAAGGGATTCGGATCCAGCGGCTGGCCCTGGCGGTCGGTGACGAAGGGCGAGACCTCCCGCGCCGTATCGGGCACGAGGAACATGGTCCGGTTGCCGTCATGCTGGAAGATCGCGATGCGTTCGTCGCCGCGCAGCCGCGCCACGTCGTTCATCGGCACCTTGTCGATCAGGTCCACGGTGCCGCTGAGCAGTGCGGCGAGTCGTGCCGCGTCATTCGCGATGGGGCGGAAGGTGACGTTCGCCCAGGCCGGCGCCTGACCCCAATAGGTCGGGTTGCGGGTGAATTCGAGCCGCTCCCCCGGCGTCCAGCGTGTCAGGCGATAGGGCCCGGTGCCGATCGCCGCGCGGCCCTGGTTGAAGTCGGCCGTGCCCGCATCGCGTGCGGCGGCGGCGGACACCATCCGCAGCCGCGATACGTCGAGCAGGAGCTGCGGATAGGGCGTCGAGGTCTCAAGCCGCACGCGGTGCGGGTCGAGCACGGTGACCGCCTTGATCGGCCGCGCATAAGGCGCGTAGGTGCCCGCCCCGTGCCGCACCGATTGCACGCGGGCAATCGAGAAGGCGACGTCATCCGCCGTGAAGGGCGTGCCGTCGGAAAAGGCGACGCCCTGCCGTAGCGTGAATTCCCAGGTGGTCTCATCGACCGCCTGCCACGACACGGCGAGGTCGGGGCCGGTTGCCAGGCGCGGATCGACCGTGACCAGCGTGTCGAAGACATGCTGGTGCAGCGCGGAGGTCGTGAAGGTGGGCGCCATATGCGGGTCCATCGAGGTCGCGTCGGTCTGCAGCGCGATGCTGAGATCCTGCGCCTGCGCCGCCCCGGCCAGCAGCGCGACCGCCGCTGCCGCCGCCAGGCGTCCGATCCTTGGGGCCATGTCCGTGACGCCTTTCATGCTGCCTGCGCCGCGTTTGGCGCGATGAGATGCGCGGCCTCCGGCGCCCAGGCCATCGGGACGACCATGCCCTCGGCGATGCCGGCCGCGCTGCGCCCCGGCAGGCGCGCGCGCAACACGGCGCCGCCGCTGCGGCCGATGACGAGCGCGCTGTCGCCGAACTGCACCACTTCCTCGACGCTGAGCATCAGGCGGTTCGGCGCCTCCGGCGTGGCGGGCACGATCGCTTCCGGGCGCAGCAGCAGCAGCGTCTCGTCGGACGGCATGGCCGTGCCTGGCGCCACCTGCACGCGGCCGATGCCTTCTGCCTCCAATACGCCGGCGGCGGGGTCCACCACGCGCGCGCGCAGCAGGTTGCTGTCGCCCACGAAGCGCGCGACGAATTCGGTGCGGGGGTGCTGGTAGACTTCCATGGGCGCGCCATCCTGCCGGATCCGGCCGCCTTCGAAGACGATGATGCGATCGGACATCGCCATCGCCTCCGACTGGTCATGGGTGACGAAGACGGTCGTCACGCGCAGGGATCGCTGGATGCGCTTGATCTCGAGCTGCATCTGCTCCCGCAGGTTCTTGTCCAGTGCGCCGAGTGGCTCGTCGAGCAGCAGCAGCGACGGGTCGAAGACCAGTGCCCGGGCAAGGGCGACGCGCTGCTGCTGGCCGCCGGACAAGGCCCGCGGATGCCGGGTGCCGAAATCGGCGAGTCCCACCAGGTCCAGCATTTCCTGCGCGCGACGCGCGGCGGCGGCCTTCGGGATGCGGCGCATCAGCAGTGGGAACATCACGTTCTGCAAGGCGGTGCGGTGCGGGAACAGGGCGTAGTTCTGGAAGACGACACCAATGCCGCGCTTATGCGGCGGCACGCCATCCAGCGCGACGCCGTCCACGGTGATGGACCCGCCATCCGCCGCCTCGAAGCCGGCGATGACCATCAGTGTCGTCGTCTTGCCGGAGCCGCTCGGGCCGAGGAAGGTGACGAATTCGCCACGCCGTGCGGTGAGCGAGACGCGGTCGAGCGCGAGGCTCTTCCCGTCATAGCTCTTGGTCAGGTCGCGAATCTGGAGATGGGCGGCATCCATGGTTCAGCCCCTCGGGCCCGAAGCGGCGCGGCGGCGCAGCATGGCGGCGAGCGCCAGCAGCAGGACCACGCCGAAGAGCAGGGTGGAGACGACGGCGATGACGGGATCCGCCTGCATGCGGATGCTGTCGAACATGCGGCGCGGCAGGGTCTCGCTATCGCTGCCGGAGACGAAGATGGCGACCACCGTCTCGTCGAAAGATTGCACGAAGGCGAACAGCGTGGCCGCGGCGAAACCCGGCCAGAGCACGGGCACCGTGACGTGCAGGAACACCTTCCAGGGCGGTGCGCCGAGGCTCATCGCCGCGCGTTCCAACGAACGGTCGAAGCCCTTCAGGCTGGCCGACAGGACGAGGAAGGCGACGGGCACCGACAGCGCGGTATGCGCCAGCACCACGCCGGCGAAGCTGTGCAGCAGCCCGACATCCGACAGGAAGGCATAGTAGCCGATGGCCATGACGATGTGCGGCACCACGAGCGGCAGCATCAGCAGCAGGTTCACCGCACCCTTCGCCCCGAAGCGGTGCCGCACGATGGCGAAGGTCGCCGGCGTGACCAACGCCATGGTCAGCACCGCGACCGTGGTCGCGATCAGCAGGCTGTTGATCGTGGGCTGGATCCAGCGCGGGTCGCCGAAGAAGGCGGCGTAGTAGCGCAGCCCCCAGGACGGCGGCGGGAATTCCAGCGACGGCGCATCGCTGAAGGAGATCGGCACGACGATCAGCAGGGGCGCCGCGACGAAGGCAGCCACCAACCAGCCGAGGATACGCATCGCGTGCGCCATGGTTCAGCCCCAGAGCCGATCGAGGCCGAAGCGGCGATGATAGAACCCCAGCACGACCATGGTGCTGCCGAGCAGCACGACCGACAGCGCAGAGGCTTCCCCGAAGGCGAGGAACTCCTCCACCTGATGTCCGATCACGCCCGCCAACATCTGCTGCCGTGGGCTACCGAGCAGCACCGGCGTGACGTAGAAGCCGAGGCACAGCACGAAGACCAGCGTCAGCCCATTGACCACGCCCGGCGCGACCAGCGGCAGCGTGACATGGCGGAACACCGAGATCGGTGGCGCGCCGAGGCTCGCCGCCGATTTGCGCAGGGCCGGGTCGATCCGGCGCAGCGCCGCATAGAGGCTCAACACCATGTAGGGGATCAGGATATGCACCATCGCGACGGTGGCGCTGAACCGGGTGAAGAGGAGCTGCGGCGGCTCCCCGGGCAGGAGCTGGCGCATCAGCCAGGCGATCGGTCCCGCCGTGCCCAGGATGACCATCCAGGCATAGGTGCGCACCAGGAAGCTGGTCCAGAAGGACATGGTGACGAGCACCATCAGCAGAGCGGCGGTGCGCGGCCCGGACTCCGCCATCGCCTGCGCCAGCGGAAAGCCGAGCAGCAGGCAGCAGGCGGAGACCAGCAGCGCGGTGAGGAAGGTGTCCGCGAGCACGCGCAGGAAGTAGGAATCCGTCGCGATGGCGACGAAATGGCCGAGCCCCGGTTCGGGGTCGGTCACGCTCATCACCAGCACCTGGCCCAGCGGGGCCAGGAAGAAGGCCGCCAGAAAGGCCAGCAGCGGCAGCAGCATCAGCCAGGGCCGCGGCGCGACCCCTGCGGCCCTGGCCGTCATCAGGCGCCGACCCAGCGTTCGAAGCGCTGCGTCACCTGCGCGACGTCGCCGCCGAAATTCACGATGTCCTGGGCGAAGACCTTGTCGCGGTTCTGCGGCGAGGTCGGCATGCGCGTCGCATCGGCCTCGGTGATGAAGTCGAAGGCGCGGGGGTTCATCGGGCCGTATCCGGCCTCGATACAGAAGCCGGCGAGGCGGCGCGGCTCCACCGCGGCCTCGACGAAGCGACGGGCGAGGTCGCGGCGCGGCGTGCCGCGCGCGACGACCCAATAGGCGGTGTCGAGCTCGCCATCCTGCCAGGTCATCTGCACCGGCTTGTTCTCGTCGATCAGTTCGAGGACGCGGCCGTGCCAGATGGCGATCATGTCCACCTCGCCATCCCGCAGGAGCTGCGCGGATTGCTGGCCCTGCGTCCACCACACGCGCAGCGCGGGCTTGATGCGGTCCAGCGCGCGGAAGGAACGGTCGATGTCCAGGGGGTAGAGCCGGTCGCGCGGCACACCGTCCCCGAGCAGCGCGATGGGCAGCACGCGCGCCGCATAGCGCTGCATGCAGCGCGTGCCGGGGAAGCGCTGCAGGTTCCAGAAATCCTGCCAGTTCGCCGGCGCGTCGGGGTATTTCTCGGTGCGCCAGGCGAGCACGGTGGCGAAGGCGTGGCTCGCCGCGCCGTTCTGGAAGACGCCGCCCTCATACAGCGACAGGCCATCGAGGCTGTCGAGCAGCCGCGCCTGCTGCGCCCGCACCAGCTCCGCGAGGCCGAGCGTGGTGACGTCGAACTCATAGGCCCCGCTGCGCACCTGGGCGGCGAGCTTGGCGAAGGAGACCGGCGAGACGGGACGGATCTCGATGCCCGTGTCGCGCGTGAAGGGCTCGAAGAGATGCTTCGCCGCCGCGCGTTCCCAGGGTCCGCCCCAGGTGTTGACGAACAGCGTCTCCGCCGCGCGCAGGCGCCGGAAGGGCGGTGCGGCGAGCGCCGTGGCGCCGAGCGCAAGCGCGCCGCGTCGCGAGAGAAGGCCTGCGGTCCCTGTCATCTGCGCCTCCGTTCCGTCGTCACTCGCCGCGGGTCAGCAGCGAGAAATCGGTGTCGTCGTCATTGTCCTTCCGGCCGACCACGGTGCCGTCCGGCAGCACGATCACCGGCCCGGCATGGCGGCGGGATTCGACGCTGTCCGGCGCGAGCGCGGTGTTCGAGAGATGATGCGCACGCCACCAGAGATCGGCGGGAACGGCCAGGCCCTCGCGCAGGGCGCGGGTCAGCAGCGGCTCCTCGGCGGCCCCGGATGGCATTGGCGCGGCGAAAACCGTCGCGGTCGCGCGCGCGCCGCGCAGCAGGCCGGGTGCGGCGCGCTCGGCGCAGGGTGCCGCGATCGTCGCCGGACCAACCGCGGCGAAGGCAAGCATGCCCTGCCGGCGGCCGAGTGCCGCGGCGACCAGCAGCTCCTCGGGGTCCGCGACATCGGTCAAGGTGACGACGCCGCTGCCATGGCGCGCGACCGCCTCGCCGGCGAGATCGAGGACGGAGGGCAGCACGACCCAGGCATGCTGGCCGCCGCCATGCAGGGCGAAGCGGCCGGGTTCCGGCTCATCCACGCGCGGCGCGGTCGGCTGGGCGGTCTTCAGCATCTCCAGCCGATCGAGCAGCAGGGCGATGCCGCCGAGGCCCGCGATGGCGGAATGGAACACCACGTCACGCATTGCCGGGACGAGCCCCGGCGGCAGCGAAGTCAGGAGCAGCAGCCGCTCGGCGACGAGGCGGATCTCGCGCGGCAGCAGCACGACGGAGCTGTCGGTCAGCGCGTTCATGCCGCGGGCTCCTGCGGATAGAACCAGTTGCCGGGAAGGCCTGCCGCGAGGTCCGCCGCCGTCGGCGCGCCATGCAGCAGCACGCCGCGCAGGTTGCGGCCCAGGAAGTCGCGCGTCTTGTCCACGCCGTGGATCGCCGCGTTCAGCAGGCGAACGATATGCGCCGGGACGAAGTCCTCGCCCATGATGTTGGCGTGCGGCGCGTGGTAGGGGAGCCCACGCAGCCCCTGCACCCGGGCGACCATCTGGCGCAGCTCGGGATGATCGATCAGCAGGCGCGACACGGCCTGTTCCGCGGGGCGTTGCGCCAGCGCCGCGTCCAGTGCCTGCGCCAGCCCCGGCAGGTCGAGGCCGAGATTGTGGGTGCCCGCCGGCAGCTCGTCCACGGGGCCGCGGCGCGGCTCCTCGGCCGTGGCCGATTTGTACCAGGCGTGGCGCCGGGCGCCGGGTGCCTGCATGTCGATGGCGAGCGCCCAGCCGTGTTCCGCTTGCAGCAAGGCCCGCAGGGCGCCGCAGCTCATGGCGGGCTCGACGGCGAGTTCCTCGCTGACGATCAGGTCGCCGGCCAGGCGATCCGCTTCCTCCGGCACCAGTTCCAGCATGAGGGAGAGCAACGTCTCGACGGTCTCTGGGTGCAGCCGGCCCTCGAGGCCATCGGCCAGCGCGGCGAGCGGATAGGCTTCCCGGTGGCCGGCCACGAGGCCGCTCTCGTGCAACTCGCCCAGCGCGGCGGCCACGGTCTCCAGCTCCCGCGCGACCTGGGCGGATTCCGCGAAGCCTTCGTAATGCATGCGGTCCTGTGCTCGGAACCGCACGGCGCGCAGCACCTCGTTGCGCAGGGCGAGGATGCGTGCATCGCCCGCGCCGAGCAGCAGCGCCTTGGCCAGCGCGATCGCTTCCTCCCGCGCCGCGATCCAGGCGTGGATCAGGCGGGGGTGGTTGTTCACGAAGAACATCAGCCCGAGCGCCGAGCCGTTGCCCACGCCGAGGAAGCGCCGGATCTCCGGTGCGAGCGCTGCGGCGCGGTCGGGCGCGCGATGCCGCGCGAGGCATTCCACCAGGTCCGCGGCGAATTCCCGCATCAGCACGGCGGTCAGCATCTGCGCGGCCAGCGCGCCGCGC
Source organism: Roseomonas sp. (assembly GCA_041914265.1). Classification (GTDB taxonomy): domain Bacteria; phylum Pseudomonadota; class Alphaproteobacteria; order Acetobacterales; family Acetobacteraceae; genus Neoroseomonas. The sequence goes on along the minus strand of JAYSDS010000003.1, from coordinate 19,917 downwards.
AGCGGGTGATCCGCTTCGAGCGCGAGGAAGGATCGCGTGCCGAAGGTGCCGTTGCCGTCGAGGCCGGTGTTGCGCATCAGGTAGCAGGCCGAGGCGAGCGTCGCGATATCGGGCTGGTGCCCTTCGGCGAGCGCAGCGACCGTCGTCTCGAAGGCGCGCATGCTGCGGTTGGAACGGCACCAGACCAGGGTGCCGGGCGTCGCGCGGCCCTGGTAGAGCTTCGGCAGCTCGATGCGCGTCGCCTCGATGCTCGCCTCGTCGGGTGCGCCTTCCAACAACGCGCCCTGCATGTCCCAGGCGCGGCCGATGATGCGGCCCGTGCGGCCGCTGCGTTGCGGCGGGACGGAAAAGGCGCAGAAGGTGAAGGAACGGCCGGGCGCGAGGATTTCATAGACCGCGGTGCCGCGGGCCTCGTGGTCGATGTCGAAGCGGCGCCGCTCGATGCGCCAGCGCTCGCGCAGCGCCTTCAGCATCAGCGCGCGCGACAGGCTGAGCCGGCTCGGCTGCATGGCGCCGAGGCGTTCGGGTCGCATGACGAAGTCCGGCGCGCGCGGGCGCGGGGCGTCCGGCGTGGCGATGGCGAGAGAGGTGCTCATCGGCCCTCCAGCATGGCGGTGAGCCGCGCGGCGGCGGCACGCAGGGGTGGCACGCAGGCCTCGGCATCGAAGCGTTCGACGGGGCCCACCAGGGACAGCGCGGCCATGCAGCGATGATCGGCATCGAAGACCGGCACGGCGGCGGCGCGGATGCCCTCGATGCTGCGGCCGGAGGAGATGGCGTGCCCGTCCTGCCGCACCGCTTCGAGGATGGCGGCATCGGGCAGGACGGCGCCGGCACGGTGGAGCCGGTCCAGCGTCGTCGCCTCGGCGAAGGCGACCAGCACACGGCCGGAGGCAGATTCCGGCAGGGACATGGTGGCACCGACGCGCATCTCGACGCGCAGCACGCCTTCGGGCTCGACGCGTTGGACGATGCAGGGCTCGGTGCCTTCCAGCACGGCGAGGGAGGCAGACATGCGTGTCTCCGCCACCAGCGCCTCGAGCACGCGCATGGCGCGATCGCCGATGCCAGCCTGCTCGGCCGCCGCCTTGGCGAGGCGTGCCGCGCGCAGCGTCAGGCGGTAGCGGCCATCGGGCAGCGCTTCGACCCAGCCGGCTTCGACCAGGGTCATCAGCCGCTGGTAGACGGTGGCGCGCCCTTCGCCGAGTTCGCGCGCCAACTCGGCCGGCCGGACGCAGTCGCGCCGTGTTGCCAGGTGGTCGAGCAAGGCGAGCGCCTTCATCGCCGAGGCCAATGGCCGAACCGGCGAGGAGGCATTCTCATGTATTCTGGACGAATACAGCGTATCCATATCGAATACAGACTGCGCGTCTTCAGTCGCGCCTGTCAACGCGCTTTGATCTGAATCAAACGGCTGCCGATTGCCGTTCGCCGGCCGGTCCGTGCCGCCGCAAGGCGGCTTCCGTCATCCGGGCCGGTCGGATATCGATGGCGCGACGCTGCCAAGCCAGCCGCCGAGGGATGCCTTCCGTGTCCACGCTGTGGACGGGGCCAAGGCGGTCGGGCGGCCCGGCAGTGCAGCATGGCCGATGGACTGAAGCTTCGATGGCGTCATCCTCCCCGCCCGATGTCGTCGTGATCGGCGCCGGCATCGTCGGCATCGCCGCCGCCTGCCACCTGGTGGAGGAGGGACGCCGCGTCCTGCTGATCGACCGCGACGCGCCGGCGCGCGGCGCGAGCTTCGGCAATGCGGGCGCTTTCGCCTTCTCGGACGTCATGCCGCTAGCCTCGCCGGGCATCATGCGCAAGGCGCCGGCCTGGCTGCTCGATCCTCTTGGGCCGCTCGCCATTCCGCCGGCCTACCTGCCGCGGATCACGCCGTGGCTCCTGCGCTTCTGGCGGGCCAGCCGGCCCGACCGCGTACGCGCAAGCATGGTCGCGCAAGCGGCGATGATGCGCCTGGCGCGCGAGGCGATGGGCACGCTGGTGGCGCGCGCCGGCCTTGGCGGCATGGTGCGTTCGGACGGTGCGCTGGAACTCTACGAGAGCGAGGCCGAATGGCGCGCCGCCCTGCCGGGCTGGGAGGCACGCGCGAAGGAAGGCATCGTCTTCGAGCATCGGCGCGGCGATGAGATCGCCGAATTGCAGCCGGGCCTCGCACCCGTCTTCGCCGTGGCGACCTTCGTGCCCGGCTGGCAGACCGTGGAGGATCCGCACCGCTTCGCGCTTGCGCTGCTCGCCCATGCCCAGCGTCTTGGCGCCATGCTGCGCCGGGCACGCGTGGTTGCGGTCGCGCCCGACGAGCGTGGCGCGCGCGTGACGCTCGAAGGCGGCGAGACGATCGAGGCCGGCCATGCCGTGGTCGCCGCGGGCGCCTGGTCCCGGCCGCTTGCCCGGGGGCTGGGCGATGTCATCCCGCTGGAGACCGAGCGGGGCTACAACACCACGCTGCCGCCCGGTGCCTTCGACCTCCGCCGGCAACTCACCTTTCCCGGCCATGGCTTCGTCGTCACGCCGATCGGCGGTGGCGTGCGCGTGGGCGGGGCGGTGGAACTCGGCGGGCTCGAGCGACCGCCGAACTTCGGGCGCTCCGCGGCGATGCTCGCCAAGGCGCAGCGCTTCCTGCCCGGGCTGCGTGGCGAGGGCGGCACGCCATGGATGGGCTTCCGCCCCTCGCTGCCGGACAGCCTGCCGGCGATCGGTCCTTCACGCGCGGGGCCGCGCATCATCCACGCCTTCGGGCATGGGCATCTCGGGCTGACGCAATCGGCCGCGACGGGGCGGCTCGTGACGGAACTCGTCGCCGGACGCACGCCCTCACTCGACATCGCGCCCTTCAGCCCGCAACGCTTCTGAGCACACGGAACGGCACCCATGGCACGCCACACCTTCTCCTGCATCGACGGGCATACCTGCGGCAACCCGGTGCGCCTGGTCGCTGGCGGCGGCCCGTTGCTGCACGGCGCCACGATGATCGAGAAGCGCGCGCATTTCCTCGCCGACTATGACTGGATCCGCACCGGGCTGATGTTCGAACCGCGCGGCCACGACATGATGTCAGGGTCGATCCTGTATCCACCCACGCGACCCGATTGCGACATCGCCATCCTGTTTATCGAGACCTCCGGCTGCCTGCCGATGTGTGGTCACGGCACCATCGGCACCGTCACCATGGCGATCGAGAACGGGCTCGTGACGCCGCGGCAGCCGGGCGTGCTGCGGCTCGATACGCCGGCCGGCGTCGTCACCGCGGAATACCGGCAGGACGGCGCGCATGTGGCGGAGGTGCGCATCACCAATGTCGCCTCCTTCCTTCATGCCGAGGGGCTCGCGGTGGATTGCCCGGGCCTCGGGCGGCTGACGGTCGATATCGCTTATGGCGGCAATTTCTACGCCATCGTCGATGCGCAGGAGAACTTCCGTGACATGGCGGATTTCCCCGCGGGCCGGCTGGTGGAACTCAGCCCCGGGCTGCGCCGCGCGCTGAACGACGCCTATGACGTCGTCCATCCGGAGAAGCCGGAGATCCGCGGCCTGAGCCACATCCTCTGGACCGGCGCGCCGATGGCTGGGGAGGCGCAGGCGCGCAACGCGGTGTTCTACGGCGACAAGGCCATCGACCGCTCACCCTGCGGGACCGGCACCTCCGCCCGCATGGCGCAATGGGCGGCGAAAGGGCGGCTGAAGCGGGGCGACGCCTTCGTCCATGAGAGCATCATCGGATCGCTCTTCAAGGGCCGCGTGGAGGCCGCGACCAGCGTCGGCAACACGCCGGCGATCATTCCCTCCATCGCCGGCTGGGCGCGCATGACGGGTTACAACACGATCTTCATCGACGACCGCGATCCCTACGCGCATGGGTTCCAGGTGGTGTAGTCGGAGGCGTTGGAGGGGCGCTGCCCCCCAAACGCAGAAAGGCCTTCCTGACTACCTTGGTGCTTGTGCCGGTGAGAGCCGGAGGGGCGCTGCCCCTCCGGAGCTCCCCGCCAGGCCACAGTGTGGCCTGGACCGCCGGGACTTGGCGCCGGGCACGAATGCCCCCGCCAGATCCACGCAGCATACTTCGCGCGCAAGAGCGGGTTTCGGCACCGATCCTGGCAGTGGCGCCCGGCGGCAAGTGGAGGTTTCCAAAGGCCCTTCGGCCTTTGGCGGGGTGAGGTTTGGAGAGGGGCAGAGCCCCTCTCCCATTCCATCATCGCGCCTGCCCCGCTCAGCCCTCCCCGAGCAACGACGCCAGCAGCGCCAGGAAGTCCGTCCCCGAGGTCCCATCCGGATCCGCGATGTCGTCCGTCTGCGGCAGCACCGTGTTGTCCGTCGGTCCGGCCCAGACCGGCGAGCATCGCCCAAGCCCGCCCTGTTCCAGCAGGTCGGCGACGATGTCGAAGGCGCTGTCCGGCTTCGCCAGGCGTACCCAGGGCGGCGTCGCGTCACCGATCGCCGCGGCTTCGGGAATGCCGAGCTTCGCGGCCATCAGCCGGCGGCGGAAATCGGCGATGCCGGCGGAATAGCCATCGGCGAGGTTGCGGTCGAAGCAGGCGACGGCGAGCGACCCGTCGAAGGTCATGCCGCGGCGGCGCAAATGGGCCGCTCCGGTCATGCACCAGGCATCGTCGACGATCACCGTCGTCGAGCGGATCGCCGTGGGCCGCCCCGGGAAGCCGATCGGGTGGAAGGCGGCGACCCGGGCGCGCGCGGCGGCCGACAGGCTTTCGATCGCGGTGCGCCGGTGCGTCAGCGCCGTCCGCACCCAGCCGCCGCGGTCGAGTGCGAAGTCGGGGTTGCGCGGCACGCAGATGATCAGCTTGAGCCGCGGATTGGCCAGCAGCCGCGTGCGCAGCAGATCGACGAGGTCGATCGCATGCGGCGCGCCGCCGGCCGGGCGCGCCGTCGCTGCGAAGGCCGGACCCTCGATGTAGACCAGTTCGCGCGCCTCGCTGAAGGCGCGGGTCAGCGCCCAGAGCGCGTCGCGCCGGCCGGTCTTGGCGATCGATTGCTCGCGCCGCAGTTCCGGGATCAGTCGTTCGTCGGCGTTCAGCACATCGATCTGCGGTGGGTTGTCGATGCCGAGCCGGTCGCACAGATCGTCCACCAGCCCCTGCACGGTGGCCCCCAGCGGGATGTCGGGCGCCAGCGACAGTTCGGGCGTGTCGCAGAAGGCCGCGACGGTGGTCAGGAGCGTCGCGGCGACGCTGCCCGCATTATCCGCCGGCGGCAGGTCCCAGTTGTCGCCGGCGATCGAGACGAGCCAGGCGCGGAGATCGGCGCCGAAGGGCAGCACGGGCTGGGCCCGTTTCACCGCCGCCATGGCGAGGTCGTAGGCGAGGCGCCCGCCGCAGGCGATGCCGGCGGCATGGATGTCGGGCCCCGCCGGATTGCCGGGATCGCCGAGCTCCGGCTGGCGGCAGCGTGTCTCGGGGTCAAGCCGCGCGCCGGTCAGCACCGCCTGCCAGCCGAGCGCCGACTGGCCGCCGGGCACGCTGCCCAGGGCCAGCACCGTCTCGAAGCGCGCCTGGGTCGGCAGGCGCGGGCCCTGGCGCGGCTGGGTCTCGCTGGCGAGGCGCCGCACCAGGTCGATGACGCTGCCGGGCGGTCCGCCGGCCGGTGGGGGGCGCGGCAGGCCGAACAGCGGCGTCGGCGCGATGCCGCGCGTCGAAAGCCCGTCGAGCACCGCGCCAAGCGCGCCGCCGAGCAGCACCGCGCCACCCAGCGTCGGCGCCCCGCCCGGCATGCTCTCCGTCGCGGCGTCATCCACCGTCACGCTGACCTGGGAGAAGATGCGCCGCCGCCCGGTGCGCGCCGTGACGACGAAATCCACACCGAGCACCGCGGGATCGGGGCGCGCCTCGGCGGGGCCGAGGTCGAAGGGGTTCGGCAGCAGCAGGCGCGTGTCACTGCCGGCGGTGGCGATGGCCGAACCGCCATCGCCGCGCAGGAAGGATGGCTCCTCGCCGATCGAGGCGATGGCCTGGAAGCGCCGCGGATAGGCGCGTACATGGCAGCCATCCGGCACTGCGCCGGCCGGCACGACCAGCACCACGTCGCGATCCGCCGCGGCACCGTCCGCCCCTGCGCGCCACCGGGCGACCAGGCCGTTGCGCGGATCGGTCGTGCTGGTCAGGTCGGCCCCGGTATCGGGTGGCGGGAAAGCGGGCCAGCGCCCGGTCGCGTCGGCGGCGGCCGGCACGGTCAGCGCCGCATCCTGCGCCGGGGAGACGGCGATGGCGAAGCTGCTCGCGCCGCCCGGCGGGAAGCCATTCGCCACGCTGCCCATGGCGCCGAGCACCTGCATCCCGTCGCCGAGGAAGGCGAAGCCCGGCACCGGGTCGCGCACCACCGGCAGCATTGCCGCGTCGTCCGGGCCGTCATGGGCCGGCACGCCGCGCCGGGGCGTGCCGCTGCGGTTGCCGCGAAGATACCAGGGTAGCTCGACCGCCATGGCACGCAGGAATTGCCGGTTCAGCGTGACGCCGCCGGGCAGCGCCGGCGGCGTCAGCCGCGTGCGCGCGAGCGTGCCGGACAGCGCCCAGCCCCAGCGCAGCGGCGGGTCGCCCGCCGCCGGGGGATCGTCGCCATCCGCGCGGCCGATGCCCTGGCTTGCCGCCAGGGTGACGAGCGCCGTGTCCCCCACTTCCCCCTGCCCGGCATCCGCGCCGTCCGTCACCTTCAGGCGCCCGGTCGCGGCGTCGGTCGGGCGATAGCCCGCGCCATGCGGGTCGATCACATGGACCATCACGCCGGTCGCAAGGCCGGCCACGGCATCGAGCCCGCCGGGCGAGGCGACGGTCAGCCCCCCGATCACGGAACTCAGCCCGCCCCGCCAGGCGATCAGGTCGCGCAGCATATGCGCGGCGGCGATCGGGTCGATGATCAGCCCGCGCGCATCGTGGAAGGAGACCGGGTAGTTGCCGGCGGGGCCGGGGTCGAGCGTCTCCGAGGCCAGGAACCAGGCCGGTGCCGGGACGCTCGCCGGGATCGTCGCATTGTGCACCAGCATGGCGACCGGCACCGGCCGCTGCCGAGGGACGCCGTAGCGCGATTCGACCAGCCGTTCGAGCCGTCGCGCGGCTTCCGGATGCAGCGCGAGGATCAGCGTCGGCCCGGCGAGCGGCACGCCGTCCGGACCGGCGTAGAAGCTCGGCGTCGTGGTGAAGCTGCGGATCGCGCGGAAGGGCGCGCGCGGCTGGTTCAGGGACAGGCGCAGCGTCGCCTCGGTGAAATCACCCGCGCCCGGGTTGCTGCCGGCCCAGACGGGGCTCAGCGCCGGCACGGTCAGGCCCAGCGCCTCCAGGCCGCGGGCGCCGAGCTCGTTCGCCGCGCTGTTCGGGGTGAGGACGGTCTGCGGCGGGATCAGGTCGACCATCAGCGGAGCCCTCGCGTGATCGTCTCGACACGCCCGTCCGGCGCGACCAGCCGGATGCCGAGCGCGCCGGCCGTGCCCCGGACAGCGAAGCCGACCAGGGTGCCCGGCGGCGGGCTGGCGGCGCGGCGGCGCACGGGAATCGCGGCGAGATCGGCGAAGAGATCCTCCTGCCGCTGCATCAGCGGGATCTGCCGCAGGGGCAGCGTCACCGTCGCGGTGCGCGTCAGCGGCGGGCGCGGCAACGGCAAGCCGATCGGGGTTTCGATCCGCCAGCTCACGGTCAGCACATAATCGCCGAAGGGCGTGGCGCTGGCCGGCGCCTGGGTGGTGAAGCCGATCAGGAAGCCCTTGCCGGCGACCTTGGTGACGATCAGCCCGCCGATATCCGGCGCGGGGGGCTGCGCCATCGCCGGCACCAGCAGCACCCGTTCGCGTGCCCGGCCCAGCGGGTCGCTCAGCAGGAAGCGGATCCGCAGCGCATCGCTGGTCGCGGCGCGCAGCAGCGAGAGGGTGAGCGTGGTCGTGTCATTCGCGGCGGTGGCCCGGCGCAGCCCGGGCGTGCCGGGCGGCGGCGGTGTGGTCGGTACCGCTGCGATCCGGTCATCCGCCGATTGCGGCGGCGCCAGCGGCGTCGGCCAGGCAAAGAGCGGCGCGAACTGCCCGTCCGCGCCGACCTGCAGCGCTTCCACGCGCAACCGGTGCGGCCCGAGGGCGGTGGCTTCGACCGGGGCGATGCTGGTCGTCGTGACCGTCACCGCGAGGCCGCCACCGCCGAGCGAGACGCCGAGCGCGGCGAGGTCGGGCGGTCCCTCAGGCGGGACGATCACCTCCTGCGCGCCGCTGGCGGGCGAGCGCCCGCCGAGGATGCCGCGCGCGGGATCGTCCTCGGCCTCCGCGACCGCACGGTAGAAGACCCGCTTCCAGGAGCCGTCGGGGGCGTCGCGCCCCTCGATCCGCCCGAGCGGCTGGGGCGGCGCACCCGGCGCGGCGACCGGCTGCACCGTCCAGCCCGGCGGCACGCCGTCCGGGATGGTCAGGACGGGCGGGCCCATGCTGGGCAGCGCGAGGGACGCTTCCGGCACGCGGGTACGGTGCAGCGCCATGCGCGCCGCCGTCGCACCCGGCGCGGCACGCAAGACAAGCTGGGCGCGGAAGCCATCGCCCTCGGCCACGCGCCGGACTTCGAGCTGCGGTGGCGCGGGGCTGACGATCTGCGGCGCGGCGAAGGCGAAGAGCCGCTTCTCGCGCAGCGGATCGGACAGGTCGGGCCAAGCGGTCTCGACATTACCGGCGCTGACGCCGAGCACGGCATAGAGATGCATCTCCTTCGTGCCACGCGGCAGCACCACGGGCATCAGCGTCGTGGCCACCGGCCGGTCGTTCAGCTTGGCGAAGGCGCTGCGCAGCGGATTGGCGCGGAAAGCGGCGCGTAGCGCAGCGATGCGCTCGGACAGCGTCTCGTGCTGCGGCGCCTCGGGCAGGCCGAGATCGGCGCGCAGCCGGCTCTCCGCCGCCGTGTAGACATTGTAGCCGACAGCGCCCGGAAAGCCGTTCCAGCTCAGCACCGCATGATGCAGGCCGGAGGCATCGCCGAGGCTCGCCAGCGGCACGTCCTCCCGCGACACGGTGATGGTGGGCGGGCGCGGATCGGCTGCGCTCGCGATGCTGGGGCGTTCGCTCCAGGGTCCGCTGCGCTGTGGCGCGCGGTTCTCCTGCGCCATGGCGAAAAGGGCGAGGCCGATGCGCGGCGCGGCATCGAAGTCGAGGTTGAAGCCTTCGATGGTCAACCGGTAGTGGCGCAGGCCGATGGCGGCGATGGGTGCCGATTGCAGGGGCCGGCCCGGTGCGTCGGTGGCGACGTAGCGCAGGCTGCCGCCGGCATCCGGCGTGCCGGCATTGCCGCCGTCGAAGTGCACGACGAAGGGCGCGCCGGCCGCGCCGCCGAGCGACTTCTGCATTCCCGCCGGCACGCCCGGCACGGGCGGCCCGTCGCCGGCATTGGCCTGGGCATAGAGCCGGGCGACGAAACGCGCTTCCTTCAACGATCGCGCCTCCCAGTCCCAGGTGAAGTCGACGATGAGGCGCGCGGCGACGGTACCGGTGCCGGGCGGTGAGGCGGTTTCCAGCCGTGCCGAGAGGATCGGCAGCGGCTTGGCTGACGGTTCCGCGACCAGATGCGCGGCGGTCGCCCAGGCGCTCCAGAGGCCGAAGATGTCCTGGTGCGCGATGCCGTAGAGCAGCGGGAAGGGCGAGGGCACCGAAGGCAGGTCCAGCGTTTCGTCGAGCGCCGCGAGCCGCCCGTTGCCGGTCGACTCCTCGGCGCTGGTGGTGGCGCTGATCGGCTGTAGCGCGTCGTCGTCGAAACGGCGCCGGCCCATCAGCGGCGTCGCGACCGTGCCGGGCGGATTGACCGCCCGCGCGGCAGCATAGCTCGCGGCGCGGAAGGGCAGCGTATCGGGCAGCTTGTCCCAGCCGAGCCGCACCACCGGGCGCCAGGGCCGGTCGATGCCGTCAGGCGCGCGCATGCCATCGGTGGCCGCGGCGAGAGCGAACGGCGGCGGCGGTGGCACGGCGAGCGAAGGCGCACGCACGATGGCCGCGTATTCGACGGGCTCCGAGGCGTCGTCGAGGCCCTTCTCGTAGAGCGCGGTGACCATCCAGTCCCAGTCGCTGCGTGTCGAATCGCCGAACAGGACGCGGTCGCCGAGGACGATGCGCGGGATGTCCTCCTCCTCGATCGCCGTGCCGAAGCCGCCGATCAGGCTCGCCAGCGGATCGGTCGCGGCGGCGAAGGTGAGGTGGCGCAGCGGCGCATAGGTGGTCCGGGCGGGATCCGGGCCGACGCCTTCGAGCGGCAGCAGCGCGGTACGGGAGAAGGTGTATTGCTGGTTCGGCCGCATCCCCGCGATGATGAGCTTGAGGTCCGGCAGCAGGTCGGCCTCATAGGTCTTCAGGATCGCCTTGGGTTCCGCCAGCACCCAGGGCGGCGCGGGGCGGCCCGCGGTGAGGTCCGGCTGCCAGCCATAGAAGGGCGCGCCGCGGCGGTAGCGGTCGAGCGCCGCGTCACGCGGATCGAGCGAGGGCGGCACCAGCCCCTGCTTCTGGTCGAGTTGCCGCACGCCACCCCATTCGGCCGGATCGACCGGCAGGCCGACCACCTCCACGGGCTGCCAGCCGGCCGAGGGATCGGCCGCCTTGCCGTCGATCATGCTGAGGTCGACCAGCGCCGCCGAGCCGAACACCAGCAGGGAGGTGATGCGCCCGGCGCTGAAGCTGATCGTGCGGAAGCCGTTGCCGACCTCCTCCATGCCGACCACCGCCGAGCCGAAGGGCGCGCCGGAGAAGGCCAGCACCGAAGCAAAGGCGCCGGCGACGTTGAGCGTGAGCCGCACATAGACCGCCGGCACCGGCAGCGCGTAGCCATGCCAGCCGGCGAGGAAGTCGATCTCGGTCGGCGTGACCTTCTTTTCGCCCTCGAAGGGCAGGGAGGGGCGACGCCAGACGCGGAAGGGCTCGGACGGATAGCCGAGCTTCGGATCCGTCACCCAGCGGAGCTGCACCAGGCGTGGCCCGCGCAGCTTGCGGCGCTCGACGATCTGGCTTGCGCTCTGTCCCTTGGGCATGCGGCGCTGCACCTCGGTCCAGTCGAGCAGCGCGGCGAAGAGCAGGAAGCGGTCGGGATCGATGATCCGGGGCGGGGCCATCCTCGCTGCCTCACTCTTCCCAGGGCGCGCGGTCGAGGCGCAGGTCGATCACCGTCTGCCGTTCCTCGGGCAGTTGCAGGAAGGGCTCCGGGAAGGCGCGGCGGATCAGGTCGAGCCGCAGCCGACGCCCGCGCTGCCCGGCGGCAAGCAGCACCAGCGCCCGCTGGCTGCCCGGCGCGCGCAGGATGCCGGCGGCGGCCAGCGCTGCGTCGCCGCCGGCGCCCGATTCGATCCGCAGCCATTCCTGGTCCGTCATGCGCCAGCGCTTCGTCCCGGGCAGGCCGTCGGGGTCGGGCACTTCCTCGGGGTGCGCGCGGCTGCGCCAGAGCGGCTCATCCGCATCGACCAGCACGGCGACCGGCTGGGGCGTCGGGCCGGCCTGTTCCCACAGCACGCTGATCGCGGGCGCGCTGGGCGCCGGCAGGGCTTCGAGGCCGATCGCGCGCAGCAGCGTGTCGAGTTCCGCGCCCTGCGGCTGCCGACCCGCGAAGGGTGCGAGGGCGGGACCGAGCGTGCCGGGCGCGACCGGTTGATGCCCGATCCGCACGCCCATCAGCGCGGCCGCGAAATCGCCGAGCTTGCGGTAGCCGCCGGTGCTGAAATGCCGGCGGAAGACGCGCTGCCCCGGTTCGGTCAGCGGCGAGCCGATCGGCGCGGAGACGATGTCGAGGATGTAGTCGGTATAGGGATCGAGCGGGATCGGCACGATCACCGTGCTCTGCCGGCTGCGATTTTCGTCGATCGGGATGCAGCGGCCCTTCACGCTTTCCTCGAGCAGGGATTCGAAGGGTGACAGCACCAGCGCGCCGGCCGGCAGCAGCGTGCCGGTGGCGGTGCCGATCACCAGCGGATGCGACAGGCCGGGCGGCGGCACCGGCGGCTTCATCGAGGCCGCGGAGAGCCGCAGCCGCAGCTCGCGGCCATAGGCGCCGAACAGCCGGTCCACGTCATGGGTGTTGAAGACGACGCGGAGATTCTCGCCGCCGAAGACCTGCGTCTCGCGGTCGCCGGGCCAGGTGGTCAGCACCCAGGGGTCGAGCTTCTCCGGCGCTGTGTTGTCCGTGCGGAACCAGAAGCTCTGCGTGCCGCTGCCGCTCTTGCCGTCCTTCTCCCGCTTGCCGTTCCAGGAGACGGTGAGCCGGTAGGTGCTGTCCGGATGCAGCAGCGCATTGTCGGTGCTGTCCGGGCCGAGGAAGCTTTCCAGTGTCTGCCGGTCCCGCTTGATCTCCTCCTCGTCCCAATCCTGCCGCGCGATCTCGGCGAAGGAGGTCGCCGCGACCACCGCGAGGTAATAGGGCGAGAGCGCGTCGATTTTCTCGGGCGAGGGATCCTGGTGGAGCAGGCCGAGCTCGGCGCGGTCCATCTTCTCGCTCCCCTTCAGCCGCAGCAGCACCGGCACGTAGCGGCGCGACAGCGCGGGGGTGAAGGCGAGGAAGCCGAGCGCATCGGCGACATCCTCGGACCACGGGCCGGTGGTGTCGGTCCAGCGCGCCGGCAGGCTGCTCGGCGGGAGGATGTCGGCCGCACTTGCCGCGACGCGGTCCAGTTCCGCCCCATCCGCATCGAGGCTCCGCAGGATCATCCGCTTCAGCTCGATGTCGCGGCGCTGCACGAAGAGCAGCACGGTCAGCTCGGCCGCCGCGCCGGTGTTCAGCACCACCACCTCGTCGAGCGGGCCATGCGACAGGCCGAGCTCCTTCAGCCGGCGCGCGATCTCCGCCCGTCGGGAAAGGTCGCCCAGGGCAACGGGCCGGCCATCGTCGAAGCGCGGCGAGGCCAGTACCTTGCCGCGGCAGGGCGATTGCGCCAGCACTTCCATCGCCGGGCCCGTCGCCATGCCGGCGGCGAGCAGGGCTTCGGTCTCCGCGCGGCCGATCGCCTGGCCGGTGCGCAGCCGGGTGAGCAGCGCGCCGACGCCGATCGGCGGCACCGCTTCCGGCATCACGGCCTTCTCGGCCAGGCGCAGCGTGACGCGGAAGGGCTTCTTGCCGTCCGCGCGGATCAGCCGCGGCAGGACTGGATCGCCGGGCGAGAGCCGCAGGCCCGCCGGCCCGCCCACCGCATCGGGATCGACGGGGCCGAGGCCGCCGACGCGGATCAGCCGGCTCAACTCCTCGGGCTTCGCCTCGGCGCGGCGGCAGGGCACCGCGGCGGCGACGACCATGGCCGGGATGATGCCGCGCGCGGCGTCGAGCTGCGCATCGCCGGAGCGCCAGCGCTCGGTGACGCGCAGATCGGTCTCGGGTGGCGTGCTGCGCCGCGTGCCGGCGGGATCGGGCCAGGCGATGCCGGCGAGCAGCCAGCCCGTGGCGGAGGGGCCAAGGCGTTCGTGACGGAAGGTCCACAGCACTTCGGCCGGCGGGGCGGCGTCGTCGCAGACGGTGCCCCAGCGCCGGTCGATCTGTTCCTTGCGGATGTCGTTCTTTTCGAGCGCCTTGGTCGCCGCATCCGGTTCCCAGGTGAGCAGGGCGAGCTGCGCGGCGTTCGAGGCATCGGTGGCCGAGGCCATCGTCCACCAGGTTGCCGGCGTGCCGGTGCCGATCACGGGGGAACCGGCGTGGCCGACGCGCGCCAGCGTCACCTCGGTGATCTTGTAGGCGTAGTTCTCCGACCCGCGCGGCGCGAAGCCGCCCGCCGGCAGCGACGGTGCGTCGGGGATGGCCGTGCCCAGGAAGTCGGCGCCGTCCGAGGCGGCGGGCAGCACCAGGGCGAGCACAGGGATGCTGTCAATGGGCACCACCGGCAGGCCATCCGGCTGGCTGTCGCCTTCCTTCGCATCGCCGAGGTTGCCGTCCACCGGGCGATCCGTGGCGGTGCCGAGCGCGAGCGCCGGCGAGCGGGCCTTCAACGCCAGTTTGCGCGCGAGCTTCGGGACATCGGGCTTGTCGTCGCCCGAGCCGATCTCGACCGTGACGCAGCCTTCGACGGAGAAGAAGAAGAAATCGACCTCGCCGCAGACCTCGCCGCGGATGCGCGTGGCGAGGCCGCCCGGCTTCTCCCGCACCAGCACGTCGAGCTTCGCATGCGCGCCGATGGAGATGATGAACAGGCGCAGTTCGCCCGACACCTCGAAGGTGCCGCCGAGCAGGAAGGGATCGAAGCCGATGACCGCGTCGAAGCCACCGCCCACGCGTAGATACAACCCGATATCGGTGCTGCCCCAGGTGAAGGAGGCACCCGCGCCGACACCGATGGCGAAGCCGTTGACCGCCGGCAGACCCTTGTAGGGCACCAGCCCGTCGCCCTTGATGACGAGATAGCCGGTGCCCTTGACGAGGCCGAGCACGTCCACCTCGATGGGTGGCCCGCCGATCTCCGGATCGGGGCGCCGTCCGATGTAGAGATGCCATTTCGAGGTGTCGCCGAAATCGAAGAAGGCCTCGACCGGGATGACAATCTTGATGAGGCGCGGGATCTCGTAGCTCGCGAGGATGCCGATCAGCATGTGATCGGGGGTGATCTCGATGACCGCCAGGATGCCGCCCTGGCCCATCGAATCGATGCTGGGCAGGGGCTGCAGGAAGCGGGCGTTCATCACGATCAGCAGGCGTGGCCCCGGCAGTTCGAGGATCAGCGTGCCATCGAGATTGAGGAGGAACCCGCCCTCCATGGTGCCGAGCTGGATGCCGAGGCCGAAGGCCCATTGGTCGAGCTTCGGCGTCCACAGCCGCGTCACCCCATCCGGCGCGACGAGCAGATGCGGCTTGCCCTCCGACTTCTTCAGCCATTCCAGCGCGGGTGCGGCGGAGCCCTGGCCGAAGGCGGGGTTGCGCTCGTAGTGCATGCCGAACAAGCCACGGAAGCCGAAGATGCCAAGCCCCGAGGCGCCGAGCGGAATGCCGACCGGCAGCAGCAACTCCAGCCCGACGAAGACGCCGGTTGCGTGGCGCCCGCCCTCGCCTTCCACTTGCGCGATGCCGACCGCGCCGGAGACGCGCAGCCCAACGGGGCGGATGGTGAGGTCGAGCTGCCCGGCGATCTCCGCCGGCTTGATCTCGAGATAGCCGGAACCGATCAGCGCGCCGGGGATGTCGACGCGCGCGGCGAGCGCGGTGAGCTCGAAGCGCGGCGGATTTTCGAGATAGGCACGGAAGCTCGCGCGGTCGATCGCCACCACCCCGAGATCGGCGCCGAGGGCGATATCGACCTCGAAGGTCAGCGGGTTGGTGCGGCTGAGCCTCGCGCCCGCGACGCGCAGGATGCGCCCGAGCGGGTCCGCCACCTTCAGCCCGCCACCCTTGGCGATGTCGATGGTGAAGCCACGCGAGGCATCGAAGACCGGGCGCAGCGAGAATTGCGGCGCGGTCGCACCGTCATCCTGCCGGTTCGACAACCGCAAGCCGATCGCCTTGTAGCGGACGGATAGCGGCTTGTCGCGCTCGATGCGGATGATCGGGCTCGCCTCGCTCGGGATCGCCGCCGACCAGTCGGCCTGGACGTCGAACAGCAGATAGGCTTCGAGCTGGTCGTCGCGCGTCTTCTGCAGGTATTCCGCACCATAGAGGATGACGCGCTCGACCCGGAACCAGGGCAGCGCGGCGACCACGCCGGGCAGGGCGAGCGCCGCGCCGGTCAGCGCGACATCCTCCACGCGCCCGCTGTTGCCGCCGGGCATGCTGGCGAGCAGCGGCCAGAAGGAGAGGTAGCTGCCGAGCAGCGTGCGCCCGACATTCTTGTTCGGGTCGGGTGTCTCGCCCGGCAGCCAGCCCCAGGCGAAGAGCCCGTCCTTGTCGGCGGGATCGGCGCCGACCGACAGCAGGGCGCTGACCCGCCCGGTCGCATCGTCGCCCTGCATCAGCATGCGGAACTTGGTGATGCCGTCGGCCGGGTTGTTCGGCCCGACCGGCGTGCCGTTCTGCAGCGTGCGCGTATCGGGCGGCGCATTGGCGCCGAGCTCCCCGGTCGCGGCGAGCTTCTCCTCGGTCGCCGTCTGGAAATCGAACTCGCCTTCCATTTCGAGCGCGACGAGCTTGTCGCGCACGATGCGCACCTTGAGCCGCGCGGAGCGGAACCAGTCCGGGGCGCGCGGCCGCGACGGCGGCGGCGGGTCACGCTCGGTGATGACGGGTGGTGGCGGCAGTGTAGGGCGATTCAGCGTGCCCTGGCCTTGCCGTTGCGGACGGGACAGCCCCGGGGGCAGCACGACAGTCGCCTGCCACCAGCCGCGGCGATCCGTGCCGTGGGTCTGCCAATTGGCCGACCAGGCGGCGAGCGACGGGTAGTCGGCAGGGTTCGCCGGTTCCGGGTCGATGGTGAAGCTGAAGTTCCGCTCGGCGAAGGCGTCGCCGAACAGCTTGCGCGCCGCGATCGCGCGCCGCCGCGCCAGGCGGTAGTTGTAGTCGCGCTTGCCGGTGTCGCTTTCGAAGCTCGCCTCGCCCCGGATGGTGATGGCCGACAGGGGCGGCACGATGCTGCGGAACAGCGCTTCATGGGCCGTGAGTGGCGACTGGCCGCCCGGCTCGCGGCCATCGGCGGCGAGTTCCGAGCGCGCTTCGGTGGTCCAGGCATTGTCGCCTGTCGCGGCGTAGCTGCCGAGATCGGCTTCCTCGCTGGATGCGCGGATGCGCGACTGGTTCGGCTCATCGAAATAGAAGTAGACGCGGACGTCGTTTGGCGCGTTCACCGGCGGAATGCGCGCCTGGACGGTGCGCGTCTGTCCACCGGCGACGGGCACGGTGAAGACAGGCTGGGCCGGCGTCTCGGCTTCCGCATCCACTACCCAGCGGACGGCGGCATCGGATGGATCGACGGCAAGCGTCGCATCGGTTTCGGTCTGCCGCACCAGCACGATGCGCGGATCGGACCCGTCGGCAACGGACAGCGTGACGGGCAGCGTCGCGGTGGCGTCGCCGCGTGGCACGGGAAGCTGTGCCTGCGGGGATTTGCGGCGCGCCGTAATGGTGAGCTGTGCGGTGATCGGCGCGCCGGCGGTGCTGTCGGTGATGTCGATGCGCAGCTCGACGGGCGCCGCGCTGTTCAGGTTGATGGCGAAGGCCTGGCCGGCCTGGGGCGCGCCCCCATCGATGCGAAGCTGTGCGGTGTAGGGCGCGCGGCCGCCTTCGACATCGACCACCATGCGCGTGTTCTGCGGCAGCGTCGCCTCGGCGCGCGTCTCGCCGCGCCGCTCGATGCCATAGGCGCGGTTCGCCTCATCGAAGAAGCGCGCGGACAGCTTCACCGCGCCCGAGCCCTGGTTGATCAGCGCGACGTCGAAATCGCCGGAGAGGCCGGCATGCTCGCCGAAGCCGATCAACAGGTCCCGCACGCCGGCGGCGAAGGCGAGGTCGCGCGCGCCGTCCGGCGCGACGTAGAAGCGTAGCTCGGGCAGGAACAGTCCTGCCCAGTCGTCGCCGAAGCCGAACTTTTCCGCGATCTCCGGCGGTGTGGACCCGTCCGACAGGTCGAGCACGGCCTTGCGGAAGCCGATGCCGATGCTGCGGTCGCCGCGCTTGCCGATGAAGGCATAGGGCGGGTCCATGGAGACGAGTTCGGCGACGCCGATATCGCCCGGATCGTCGAGACCCGCGACGCCTGCCGAGACGAGTTCGAAGCGCAGCCGGTCATTTGCGAGGTTGCCATGCGAAAGACGGAAGCGCAGCCGCGGCAGGGTGATGGCGACTTCCTGCTTCGTGGTGTCGGGCAGCAGCCCGCCTTCCGGCGTCGCCTTCGCCGGTTGCAGGAAGGGCGGGCGCAGGGTCGGCGCGACGAGGATGAGGTCGAGGGTGAAGCCGGAGCCAGGGAAGTCCGACAGGCCCACATCGACGGGCGGCGCGTCCCATTCGTCGAGAACGGCCTGGGATGGCGCGAAGCCGCCACCGATCATGCCAATGCCCGCCGCGATAATCGCCGAGGAGGCACGCGGGACGAAGAGCTCGAAATCGATATGGGTTTCGTGGATGTCGAAGACCGGGCTGCGGCGATCGGGATCGAAGGGCGGATCGGTCTCGTCGTTCTTGAAGTCGAGCCGCCCGGCGGCGGGATCGATGCGCAGGCTTCCCTGGAAGCTGGCGCGGCCACGCACCACGGTGCCAAGCGCATCGGCCGCCGTCTCGAAGCTCTCGACCCGCAGTACCGAGAGAATGGCGTGGTTGGCGCCGAGATCCTGCGCGCGGAGGAGGTATGGGACGACCAGGTCCGAGAGCGCGAGGCTTTGCGGCATGGACGCCCTCCTCCCGAGGTTTCCACAACCAGAACGATAAGCGAGTGAAATGAACCGACGCAACGATCCTGTGCTGGCCGGTCGGGTTCATCCTGCGCGCGAGTTGGTGTCGGGGCGCTCGCCAGGCCCGATGCGCGGCGCTTTCCGGGAGGCCAAGCGCATCAATCACGTTCTGGTGACGCGGCGCGGCGGCTCGGCCGGCACCCCGGCCCCCCAAACCAAGATATGAGCCCGATCCTCCACCGGTAGAATGGTCTGTCGCCGGCAATCCGGACACTTTGCCGCCGCAACGCCCGCGCTGCCGGTCGACGAGGAATCCTCGTCGCTCTCCGCTCCGCCGGCATCCGCTGACTTGCCGACAAGGATCCGAGGATATGGCCACGACCCTGACGGAGAGCGCTTCGCTCGCCCCGAGCAGCCCACTGTCACGCGCCAGAACCTTTGCGATGGCCTGCGCCGCCGGCGTCGCCGTCGCCAACATCTACTACAACCAGCCCATGCTCGGCATCATCGCGCGCGACTTCGCGGATGCGGGCGCCGTGTCGCTGATCCCGACGGCGACGCTGCTCGGCTATGCCCTCAGCCTCTTCCTGCTGTTGCCGCTTGGCGATCTCATCGACCAGCGGCGGCTCATCGTCAGCCAGTTCGTCCTTCTCGCCGTCGCGCTGGGGCTTGCGGCGCTGGCCCCCAACGCGATGGTCCTCGTCATCGCGTCGCTGTTCGTCGGCATCGCTTCGACAGTGGCGCAGCAGATCGTGCCTTTCGCCGCGCATCTCGCGGCCCCGGAGCGGCGCGGCGCGACCGTCGGCCTCGTCATGAGCGGCATCCTGACGGGCATCCTGCTGAGCCGGACGCTGGGCGGCTTCGTCGCCGCGCATGGCGGCTGGCGGACGATGTTCTGGCTGGCCGTGCCCATGGCATTGGGCGCTGCGGCGCTGATGGCTGCGGTGCTGCCGCGCCGGCCGCCTGCCGCGTCGCTGCGCTACATGAATGCGATGCTGTCGCTGGGCGAATTGTGGCGTGCCCATCCGGCGCTGCGCCAGGCGACGATGATGCAGGCCGCGCTGTTCGCGTCCTTCTCGGCCTTCTGGACCGTGCTCGCTCTGCGGCTCGAACAGCCCCCCTTCGCGCTGGGCGCGGAGGCGGCCGGCCTGTTCGGCGTGATCGGCATGGTGGGGATCGCCGCGGCGCCGCTCTCGGGCCGACTGGCGGATCGGCGGGGGCCGCGCCTCGCCATCAGTCTGGGTGCGGCGCTCGTCCTGCTCGCCTGGTTCCTGTTCGGCGCTTGGCCAAGCCTGATCGGCCTGATCCTGGGCGTGGTGATTCTCGATTTCGGAGTTCAGGGCGCGCTGGTCTCGAACCAGCACGTCATCTACGCCCTGCAGCCCGAGGCTCGCAGCCGGATCAATACGGTCTTCATGACGGGCATGTTCCTCGGCGGCTCGGCGGGTGCGGCGATGGCCATGACCGCCTGGCAGGCGGGCGGGTGGACCGCGGTGTGCGCGCTCGGCGCCGTGCTCGGAGCGCTGGCGCTGCTGCGGGAAGCGACCGCGCGGATGACCGAAGGGCCTGCCGTATGAATGCGTCGCCCCTGCCGGATTGAGATCTCCAAAGGCCTTGCCGACGATGGGCAGGTTCCGAACCGGAGGGGCGCCGCCCCTCCGGACCACCCCGCCAGGCCACAGTGTGGCCTG
>JAYSDS010000002.1:4841-120371 GCA_041914265.1 Roseomonas sp. | reverse complement strand
CTCCGAACACCCGTCAGGGATGTCTCCGGTCCGTACACCCCTCCAAGCCACCCCAGCAAAGGCCGAAAGGCCTTTGCAAACCTCCACTTGGCGCTGTGCGCCACGGGCTGAATGGGGGCGAAACCCGCTCTTGTGCACGAAGCACGCTGCGAGGGCTTAGCACTGGCGATGCGTCCGGCGCCAAATGCCGGTGGTCCAGGCCACACTGTGGCCTGGCGGGGAGGTCCGGAGGGGCAGCGCCCCTCCGGTTCCGTGCTCGCCAAAGCACCCGGGTCATCAGGAAGGCCTTGGCGGCCGCATCGGCACGGCCAGGAAGCCCTTCGTTCAGAACTGCCGCAGCAACCGGTCGATGTAATCGAGCTCTGCGGGCGGTCTCTCGCGTTCCGCGCCGCGCCGCCGCAGTTCTTCCTGGATGCGCCGGGTCTTCAGCAGTTCCGCTTCATCCGGCACGCGCGTATCCGAGGCATTGTCCTGTCCGCCGGTCTGTTCCCGTGTCCGGCGGCCGAGCGGGTCGCGGCCCGGCCCCTGTTCCTGCGCCTGGTCCTGGCCCTCGCCGCCCTGCTGGCCATTGGCCATGCCGTCGCCCTCGCCTTCCTCTTCCCCTTCGCCGGGCTGGGATTGGCCGAACTGGCGCTGCATCTGGCGGGCCATCTGGCGGCCGCCCTCGGTCAGGGCGCGGATGGCGCGCTGTTGGGCGTCGCGCGAATCGCGGCCGTCGCGCAGGGCCTCGGCGGAATCGCGCATGGCGCGGTCGGCCTCGCCGAGCTGTTCCGGCACGTCCCCGGTCAGGTCGCCGAATTGCTGCATCAGCTCGCCCAGCGCCCGACGCAGGGCGCGCTGGGTGCGGGCGTCCTGCTGGCTGTCGGTCTGCCGCTGCTGCTGTTGTTGCTCGGCACCGGGCTGGCCCTGCTGCTGTTGCTGCGGACGCTGGGGCCAGGTGAAGGATTGCTGCTGGCGCCGTTGCTGGGCGCGTTCGCGCTCGGCCTCATCGGCGCGCTGCTGGCCGCGGTCCAGCATCTGCCCCTGGCGCTGGACCATGTCCTGCACGGCGCCCATCTGCTGCTGGCCGCGCTGGCGCTGCTGCTGGCGCTGCCGCTCCTCGGCCCGCATGTTGCGGCCTTCCTCCAGGGAGCGGAGCATCTCCTCAAGCTCGGCCAGCTCCCGCTGGGCGTCCTCGGTGCGGCCCTGGCGGGCGGCTTCGCGCATGCGCTGGGTGCGGCGGTCCAGTTCCCGCTGGTCCATCAGCCGCTGCTGCGGGTCATAGGGGATGGCCTCGGCATTCTCGCGCTGCAGACGTTCGGCGAGGGCTTCGAGGTGGCGGCGGATCGCCTCGCGCAGATCCTGGATGCGGCGCTCGACCTCGGCGCGCTGTTCGTCGGTGCGTTCCTGCTCGGGCGTGCGGCGGGCTTCCTCGAGCGCCTCGCGCAGCGCCTCCCGCGCCGCGGCCAAAGCGCGCGCGGTGCGATCCGTCCGCCCTTCCTCGAGGGCCACGGCGATGTCCCACAGCATCGCCTGGACATCGGTGATCGCGGCGGGGCGCCGGTCGCGCAGCAGGCGATGCCGCGCGCTGCGCAGGGCGAGGTAGGTGCCCGTGTCGTCCTCGAACGCCTCGGGCGCGTTGGTGATGCGGTCCAGCTCCCGCCGCGCGGGTTCGCGCCCCGTCGGATCGACCGACAGCGCCTTGCGCAGCGCGATGAGCTGCTGGGAGACGGGATGGGTGAAGGTCCGTTCGGGCAGTTCGAGGAAAGCGCCCTCGCTGCTGCCTTCCTGGCCGGCATGGTCGCGCGCGACGAGCCGCGCCTCGACCTCCAGCCCCGCCCAGGGATGGGCGGAAAGGTCGGGCTGGCTGGCGCCGCGCGCCTCGCGCGGGCTGCCGCCGGGCAGGGACAGGTCGAGCTCCACCGGTTCGGCATCGGGCCGCAGCTTCAGCCGCAATTCGACGCGCAGCGCGGCGAGGCCCCAATCATCCTCGGCCCGCCAGGGCAGGCGGATGGCGAGGCCGCGCTGGGCGCGGGCTGGCGGCTGGTCCCAGGCCACGGTGGGCGGGGAATCCGCGCGCACGGTCAGGGCCCACTGCGCCAGTTCCGTCCCGTCCCGGCGCACGGTGAGCCGCCCGCCGGTTTCCAGCACCGTCTCCGCCGTGAAGGAGGCCCGGTCGAGCGTGCGGAATGGCGTCGCGTTGCCGTCGAGCATCAGGTCCGGCACGCCGCCGGCGCCACCCGAGACGGCCACCTGCAGCCGGCTGCCGGCGGGCACGCTGACCGTGCCGCCCGCGGGGTCCAGGAAGATGGGCGCCGCGCCGGTATAGGCCGGGGGCGTCACCCAGGCTTCGAGCCTCACCGCCTGCGCCGTCGGCAGCGCGGCGCCGCCGAGATGCGGGACAAGGGCGCGGCGGATGCGCTCGGGTGCCTCCGGCCCCGCAAAGACCAGCGCGGCGATGAGCGCGACCACCAGCCCGCCGCGCAAGGCCCGCGGATCGCGCTTCGCCAGGCCCGGCCGGGGACGGGACAGGCGCAGGGCGGCCAGGCGTTCGGCGGCGCGGCGGCGATGCGCCTCCCACAGCGCGAGCGCGACAGGGTCATTGCCGGTGGGCCGATCGCCCAGCGTGGCGATGGGACGATGGGCGAGGCCGGAATCGCGTTCCAGCCGGCGCTCAGCGGCCGGGATGCCCGGCAGGCTCAGCATGCCCACCGCACGCCAGCTTGCCCAGCCAAGCGCAGCCGCGAAGGCGAGCAGGAGCACGGCATGGAGCCAGCCCGGCAGGATGAGCGGCAGGCCCGTGAGGGCAAGGACGAGGAAGGCCCCGATCACGCCGAGCGGCGGCCAGAGCGCGGGCCAGGCGGACTCCCACCAGAGGACCAGGCGAGCCAGGCGGGTGCGGCGGGTGAGGAGGGTCATGCTGGGCTCCCCGGAAGATTGGAGGGGCTTTGCCCCTCCAAGCCACCCCACCAAAGGCCGAAAGGCCTTTGGAAACCAATACCTGGCGTTGGGCGCGGTGGGCAGGGAATGGCGGCCAGATGCGTTGTGGCGCGCGGAGGGGAGCAAGGGCCAAGTCGAGGTTTCCAAAGGCCTTTCGGCCTTTGGTGGGGTGAGGCCCGGAGAGGGGCAAGGCCCCTTTCCGGTCCCCCGCCGCGCCTCACGCGCCTAGCCACTCCGGCACCGTCTGCCCATGGGTCAGGGCCTCGACCGCCTGTCGTTCCCGCACCACGGCGAATTTCGTCCCGTCCACCAGCACCTCGGGCGCCAGCGGCCGGGCATTGTAGGTGGAGGACATCACCGCCCCATAAGCGCCGGCATCGAGGAAAGCGACCGCGTCACCTGGCTGCAGGGACGGCAGCATGCGCCCGCGCGCGAAAGTATCGCCCGTCTCGCAAATCGGCCCGACGACCTCGGAGGCCCCCAGCGGTGCCGTGGCCCGAACCGAGGAAAGCGGCACGATGCCGTGCCAGGCCTCGTACATGGACGGCCGCACCAGGTCGTTCATCGCGGCATCCACCACGACGAAGCGGTGCGCTGCGCCCTGCTTCTGCAGCACCACGGACGCCAGCAGCACGCCCGTCGGTCCGGCGATCCAGCGCCCCGGCTCCAGCATGACCGGCAGACCGAGCTCGCCGAGCGAGGCACGGATGGCCCCGGCCAGGGCCTCCGGCGACGGCGCCGGCTCATCGCGATAGGAGATGCCGAGTCCGCCGCCGCAATCGATGCGTTCGACCGGCAGGCCCTGCGCGCGCAGCGCCTTGGCCAGTTCGGCCAGCCGCGCAAAGGCGGCGCGATAGGCCGTCATGCCGGCCGTGATCTGGCTGCCGATATGCGTGGCGATCCCGATCGGGGCGATGCCGGGCAGGGACGCCATGCGGGCGTAGATCTCGGCGGCGTCGGAGATGGCGACGCCGAACTTGTTCTCGCTCTTGCCCGTCGTGATCTTGGCGTGGGTCTTGGCGTCGACGTCCGGGTTCACGCGCAGGGCGACACGGGCGGTACGGCCCATCTCGCTCGCCACGGCGGAGATCATCTCGATCTCCTCGGCGCTCTCGGCGTTGATCTGGAAGATGTCCTCGGCCAGCGCCTGGCGCAGTTCGCCGAAGGTCTTGCCAACGCCGGAGAAGACGATGGCCGAGGCCGGGATGCCGGCCGCGCGGGCGATATGCAGTTCGCCGCCGCTGACCACGTCCGCGCCGAGGCCTTCGGCCGCCAGCACCCTGAGCACGGCGAGGTTGTCGTTGCACTTCATGGCGAAATGCACGGTCGCGGTCAGGCCGGCATTGGTCAGCGCCGACTTCAGGCTGCGCGCGCGATGGCGCAGCGCGCCGGCGGAATAGACCCAGGCAGGGGTGCCGACCTCTTTCGCGATCCGGGCGAGCGGAACCTCCTCCATCATCAGCCCGTCCATGGCATGGAGGCTGAGATGCGGGCGCATCGCCAGGAGTTCGGCGAAGGAAGGGTCGGCGGTATCGGTCAGGGGAAGCGGAGCGGCCATCCCGCCATTGTCGGGAGCCGGACCGGGCTTCGCAAGGGCGGAGTCTTTTCGTGACCGTTCAGCCTTTGTCGGCGTGCGGGCCGGAGAGCCCCGTCCGGCGTGTTCCGCCGCCCGTCCCGCTATCGCGCCGCGGCCCGTTCCAGGGCGTCGATGCGCCAGCGCAACTCCCCATCGCCGACGAGCGACGGCGCCACCGAGGCCTCGGCCGATGGCGGCCCCGGTGCCAGCAGGGTGATCAGCGCCTCGGCCGTCGGGTCGGAAAGCCCGGCCCGTCGGCTCAGCCCGGCGAGCGACTTGACGCAGCGCGTCGCCACCGCCTGGTCCACCACGGCCTGCGGCACGGCGGCCAGGGCCGCGAGGGCGGCCGCGACGAAGTGGCGTTCCCCGGCCTGGGTTGCGCGCAGGATGGCCGCTTCGTCCAGCGCGCCGGCCTGCATCAGGATTCCCACGCGGGTGGCCGCATCCTCCGCCGTCTCGCCCGGCCGTGGCGCGCCGGCCAGGCGATACGCGACAGCCGCACCGATCCGGGCGGCGATCTCCGCCGGCAGTTCCGGCCGTTGCATCAGCGGCGCCAGCAGCGCTTCCGCCACGAAATCGGCCAGGGCCAGGGCTGCGCGCGGCGGCAGGTCCGGCCGGCGGACCAGCGGTTCCTGCCAGGCGGTGTGCTCAGCCGCCTGCACCACCAGCGCGTCCAGGGTGCTCTCCCGGATCGCGGCGGTGTGGTTGCCGAGCAGCGCGCCGATCGCCGCCGGATCGCCGGTGGCGGCCAGCGCGTCGGCGACGGTCTCGCTGATGGCCGGCCGGCGCGCGATGGCGGCCAGCGTTGCCGCGACGGGCGGCGCGGCAACCAGGTCGAGCAGGTCTTCCTCGGTCAGCAACGGGCACAGGCGCAGCACCGGGTCGGCGACGCGCGGGCTCGGGTCGTGGGCGAGGGCGAGCATCACGGCGCGCGGCGCCTCCGGCAGGTCCTTCAGCGCTTCCGCGACGGTGGCGCGGATATCCTCGACCACGTCGCCGGCCAGCTTGGCGAGGGCCGTCCAGGCGGATTGGGCAAGCCGGTCCTGCTGCGCGGGCGGCAGGCCGGGGGCGAGTTCTGCCAGCCGCGTGGCGAGGGCTTGCCGCACCGCGAGATCCTCGTCCCCCGCCAGGACCGCATAGGCCTGGTGCGGGCTGGCCGGGTTGGCGGCGACCGAGGCCCGTATCGCCGGCGACTGGTCGGCCATCAGGTAGTACAGCGCCTCGGGCGGCGCTGCCGGGCTGGCGGCCAGGGCCGCGCGGGCCGAAGGCGGGCCATCCTCCAGGATGCGGGCGATGTCCTTCGTGGCCATCATGTCGCCGGCTCCGCCAGTCGCCAGCGCCCGCGGCCGTTGCGCTTGGCCTCGTAGAGCGCCGCATCCGCCCGGGCGACCAAGTGACCCGCCCCCTCGCTCGCACCCGGGGCGCGCCAGGCGAGGCCGATGCTGAAGCGCGGCGACGGCACCTCGGGCGGCTGCTCCGCGACTGCGGCGATCAGGGCTTCGGCCTGGGCGATGGCCTCCGCCTCGGTGGCGCCGGGCAGCCACAGGGTGAATTCGTCGCCGCCGAAGCGCGCGGCCAGGCCGGTTCCGGCCGCGACGTCGCGCAGGAGCTGCGCGGTCATGCGCAGCGCGGCATCGCCTGCCTCATGCCCCAGCCGGTCGTTCAGCGGCTTCAGATTGTCGAGATCGACGAAGAACAGCGCGCCGCCGACATCCTTCGGCGCGTCGCCGATCGCCGCCGCCAGGCTGCCCAGGAAAGCGCGCCGATTGGCCAGGCCGGTCAGCGCATCGGTGCTGGCCTGCTGTTCCAGTTCCGCCTGCAACTGCCGGAAGCCGAGCACGGCGCCAAGCGTCGCCGCCATGCCGCGAAGCACGGCGAGATCCTCGGGATCCCAGTCGCGCGCCCCGGCGGCGCGCCAGGCAACCAGCGCCGATTGCGCGGGCGCTCGGCTGTGATGCTGGAACAGCGCCGCGGGCAGCCGTTCATCGAGCCGGCCGACCCAATCCTGCGCCGATTCCAGCGCCGATGCGGCGATGTCGACCAGGCCCGGCGGTGCGGGGGCGGTGGGGCGGATGATTTCGGGGCCCTGGGGGCCGGGCATGACCATCGCCGTGCCGGCGCAGCCCAGGGCGTCACGCAGGCTCGACAGCGCGCCGTCGAGCGCCTCGGCCGCCGTGCCTGCATGCCGGATGGCCTCACCCAGGGCGTCGAGCAGCGCCGCGCGGCGCAACCCGGCGGCCGCGGCGGCGGCGGCGGCCTCCTCCTCGGTCACGTCGCGGGCGGAACCGCGCAGGCCGGCGAACTGGCCCCGCGCGTCGCCGATCGGCGTGAGGGATAGCGACAGGCAGCGCGGCCGCCCGCCCGAATCCCCGACCCAGACGCGGTGATTGCGCACCACCCGGCGCATCAGGAACGGGTCCGGTCCCGCGCCCAGCAGCAGGGAGGCCGCCCGCCGGCCCAGCAGTCCGGCCGAGGCATGGCCAAGCACATGATCTGGCCACAGGAAGCTGAATCGCCCGGCGCCATCTGTTTCGAAAACGAAATCAGACGACAGACCGGCCAGGTCCTGCCAACGCTGGCGGGATTCCAGCAATGCCCCGTGCAGCGCAGTGGCCGCGGCGGCAGCGGGCGAGATCGTCGCCGATCGTTCCTCGGGGCGCAGGGCCATGGTCATGACCACCATGGAAACGCGCGCGGGATGAATCCACCGTTAGCGGCCGCGTTGACAGCAGGCCGTCGCGGCTCCAAGGAACCGCGCCCCTTTCCGAACGCCCGAGGACGCCCATGGACCATACCGCCCTGCAGGCCCGCATCGAATCACTCTGGCAGAGCCGCGACCGGGTGAACCCCGGCACCGGCGGGTCCGACCGCGCGGCGATCGAGGACGCGCTGGAGATGCTCGATTCCGGCAAGGCCCGCGTGGCGCAGTCGGACGGCAAGGGCAACTGGCAGGTGAACCAGTGGCTGAAGCAGTCGGTGCTGCTGTCCTTCCGCCTGGTCGATTCCGCGCCGATGGACACCGCCGCCGGCGCCTATGACAAGGTGCCGCTGAAGTTCGCCGACTGGGGCGAGAACCGCTTCCGCGAGGCCGGCTTCCGCGCCGTGCCGGGCGCGGTGGTGCGCCGTTCCGCCTACATCGCGCGCAATGTCGTGCTGATGCCCTCCTTCGTGAATCTCGGCGCCTATGTCGACGAAGGCACGATGGTGGACACCTGGGCGACCGTCGGGTCCTGCGCGCAGATCGGCAAGAACGTGCATCTGTCGGGCGGCGTGGGCATCGGCGGCGTGCTGGAGCCGCTGCAGGCCAACCCGGTGATCATCGAGGATGATTGCTTCGTCGGCGCCCGGTCGGAAGTGGCCGAGGGCGTGATCGTCGAGCGCGGCGCGGTGCTGTCGATGGGCGTGTTCCTCGGCGCCTCGACCAAGATCATCGACCGCGCGACGGGCGAGGTCTTCATCGGCCGCGTGCCGTCCTATTCCGTTGTGGTGCCGGGCTCGCTGCCGGGCAAGCCGCTGCCGGACGGCTCGCCGGGGCCCTCGCTGTACTGCGCCGTGATCGTCAAGCGCGTGGACGCGCAGACCCGCGCCAAGACGGCAATCAACGACCTGCTGCGCGATTGACGCCCCGATGGCGGCGGATCCGATCCCCCTCGCCCAGGCGATGATCCGCTGCCGGTCGGTGACCCCGGCCGATGACGGCGCGCTGGACGTGGTGCAGCGCGCGCTGGAACCGCTCGGCTTCGCCTGCACGCGGCTCGTCTACGGGCCGGACGACTACCGGGTGGACAATCTGTTCGCCCGGCGCGGCACGTCCGGCCCGCATTTCTGTTATGCCGGCCATACCGATGTGGTGCCGCCGGGGGATGCGGCGCTGTGGGCGGATGATCCGTTCAGCGGCGTCGTGCGCGACGGCACGCTGTTCGGCCGCGGCGCCTGCGACATGAAGGGCGGCATCGCCGCCTTCATCGCCGGGCTGACCGACTACCTCGCCGCGCATCCGGACCATCCGGGCTCGATCTCGCTGCTCATCACGGGCGATGAGGAAGCGCGTTCCGTGGACGGCACCGCCAAGGTGCTGGAATGGATGCAGGCGAACGGCCAGATCCCCGACATGGCGCTGGTGGGTGAACCGACCAGCCGGGCCGCGCTCGGGGACACCATCAAGATCGGCCGGCGGGGCAGCCTAAATGCCTTCATCACCGTGAATGGCGTGCAGGGGCACAGCGCCTATCCGGCCAAGGCGGACAATCCGATCCACCGGCTCGTCGCGGCCCTCGCGCCGCTGCTGGCGGCGCCGCTCGACAATGGGTCGGAATTCTTCCCGCCCACGACGCTCCAGGTGACGGGTTTCGATGTCGGCAACGCCGCCACCAACGTCATCCCGGCGACGGCGCGGGCGATGTTGAACATCCGCTTCAACGACCATCACACCTCCGCCGCGCTCACCGAGCGCCTGCACGCCGCGCTCCGCGCCGCGGGTTGTCGCTACGAACTGGTCGCCGAATGCTCCGGCGAGAGTTTCCTGACCCGCCCCGGCCCCTTCGTCGATGCGCTGTCGCGCGCCATCGAACGGAGCACAGGGGTGACGCCCGTGCTCGACACGGGCGGCGGCACCTCCGATGCGCGGTTCATCGCGCGCTATTGCCCCGTCGCGGAATTCGGCGCGGTGGGCAGTTCCCTGCATCAGGTGAACGAACATGCCGCGGTCGAGGAGCTGCGGCGCCTCGCCGGCAGCTACCGCGTCATCCTCGAGGAGATCCTCGGCTGAGCGGAACGCCTGCGCCGCTGGCCGGCCCGGTGCTGCGGGGCATCGTGGGGGCGCTGCTGCTCGCGCGCGGCCGCCGCGACGGCATCGAGGCCTTCCGCCCCAGCCTGGAGGACGCCCGCGCCTCCTTCCTCGCCGCCGCGATCTGCCTGCCGATCTTCCTGCTGATGCGCGCGGGGTCGAGCCCGGCGGGCATGGTGCTCGACCCCGTCCGGTCCCTGGCCGGCGACGTCATCGCCTATGCCTGTTCCTGGGCCGGTTTCGCGCTCGCTTCCCTGCCCATCGCCGAGGCGATGGGGCGGCGGACGCTGTGGCCGCGCTTCATCGCGGCGTGGAACTGGATGAATGTGGTCCAGTATGCGGCGCTGGCGGTGCTGTCCCTGCCATCCTTCCTCGGCCTGCCGGCGATGGTGGCGGATACGCTGGGGCTGGTCGGGCTGTTCTACGCCATCTGGATGCAGTGGTTCGCCGCCCGGCTCTCGCTCGCGGTCAGCGGCGCGCAGGCAGCGGCCTTCGTGGGGCTCGACCTGGCGCTGTCGCTGTTCCTGTCCGGGTTGGTGCTGCAAATCGCGCAGGTCTAGCTTTCGCCGTCCCCGGCGGTGCGGGCCCCGCGCCGCACCGGAAATTACGGCAGTCGCGGCAACGCGGGCGCGGCCTGTCTGACGATCGGTCCGGCGCCGCAGCCGGAACAGCCCTTCGAGACGCTGCGCGACCTGCTGCCGATGATGCGGCAGCGTGGACGCATGCCCCGATGCGCTGCCCGACAGAGTTCCATTGCGGGCGATCGGTTGGTTTGCGTTTAAGGAGACGATCGGTCTAATTGCTGCCGATGGAATTGCCTTCCCTTGCTGCCCGCCCCAAGCGGCGTGGGCGACCGCCCAAGAGCGGCAGCACTCATTCCGATACGAAGGAACGGCTCGTCAGGGCGGGTGTCGCGATCCTGACCGAGAAGGGATTCGCGGCGGTCGGCCTCGAAGAAATCCTGAGTTCGGTGAATATCCCGAAGGGCTCCTTCTATCATTATTTCTCCAGCAAGGATGAGTTCGGCATCATTCTGATCGATGCCTATGCGGCGTACTTCTCCGCAAAGCTGGATCACTGGCTGACGGACGAAACGCAGCCCCCCTTGCAGCGGCTGCGCGATTTCATCGAGGACGCGAAGGCGGGCATGGCCCGCCACGGGTTCCGGCGCGGGTGCCTGGTGGGCAATCTGGGCCAGGAAATGGGCGTCCTGCCGGAGCGGTTCCGCGACCGGCTGCGCGGTGTCTTTCTCGACTGGCAGCAGCGGACCGCGCGGTGCCTCGCCGCGGCGCAAGCGGCCGGCGAGATCGCGCCCGATGAGGATAGCGACAAGCTCGCCGCCTTCTTCTGGATCGGGTGGGAAGGGGCGGTGCTGCGCGCGAAGCTGGAGCGCAGCGCGGACGCGCTCGATGTGTTTGCCCAGGGCTTTTTCGCCGCCTTGCGGCCTTTGTCGTCCCCCGTTTCCCACTCGCACGGAGCATCCCGGTGTTCGAAGCCATTCTGATCGAGAAGGGCGAGGACGGACCTCGCGCGGTCCTGTCGACGCTCGATGACGACCGTCTGCCGCCCGGCGACGTCACCCTGCGCGTTGCCTATTCGACCCTGAACTACAAGGACGCGCTCGCCATCACCAACAAGGCGCCGGTCGTCCGGAGCTACCCCATGGTTCCGGGCATCGACATCGCCGGCACCGTCGAGCAGTCGAACGATCCGGCCTACAAGCTGGGCGACAAGGTCGTCCTCAACGGCTGGGGCGTCGGGGAGCAGCATTGGGGCGGGCTTGCCGGGAAGGCGCGGGTCAAGGGCGAGTGGCTCGTTCCGCTGCAGCCACCCTTCACGCTGCGCCAGGCCATGGGGATCGGAACGGCCGGCTACACCGCCATGCTGTGCGTCATGGCGCTCGAACGGCACGGTGTTACGCCGGAGCAGGGCGAGATCCTGGTCACCGGCGCGGCGGGCGGCGTCGGCAGCGTTGCCGTCGCGGTGCTGTCCAAGCTGGGCTACCACGTGGTTGCGATGACCGGGCGGCCGCAGGAGGCAGGCTACCTCGAGGCGCTCGGCGCGCGGGAGATCATCGACCGCGCACCCTATGCCGAGCCTGGCAGGCCCCTCGCGAAGGAGCGCTGGGCCGGCGCGGTGGACGTGGTGGGCGGCCAGGTCCTGGCGAATGTCTGCGCGGCCATGAAGTACCGTGGCACGGTTGCCGCCTGCGGGCTGGCGGGCGGGATGTCGCTGCCCACGACCGTGGCGCCCTTCATCCTGCGTGGCGTCACCCTGGCAGGGATAGACAGTGTCATGTGCCCGCGGGCGGAGCGCCTGGAAGCATGGCGCCGTCTCGCCCGAGACCTCGACCCCGGCAAGCTCGATGGGCTGACGAGCGAGGTCGCCATGACGGAGGTGATCCCGACGGCCGAGAGGCTGGTGGCGGGCAAGGTCCGCGGCCGGATCATCGTGCCGGTCACGCCCGATATCGGCTGACGCCGGTCACGTTCCTTCCACCCACATCGTCACAGGCAATCCCCATGTCCAAGTCGTCCCAGGCTCCGATCAGCCGCTTCCCCGTGCCCTCCCTGGAGGAGATGCCGGCAGACATCCGCGCGCGGCTGATCGCGGTGCAGGAGAAGTCGGGCTTCATTCCCAACGTCTTCTTCGTGCTCGCGCATCGGCCGGAGGAATTCCGCGCCTTCTTCGCCTACCACGATGCGCTGATGGACAAGCCCGGCAACCTGACGAAAGCCGAGCGCGAGATGATCGTCGTGGCCACCAGCAACGCGAACCAGTGCCAGTATTGCGTCGTCGCGCATGGCGCCATCCTGCGCATCCGTGCGAAGAACCCGCTGATCGCTGATCAGGTCGCGATCAACTACCGCAAGGCCGACATCACGCCACGGCAGAAGGCGATGCTCGACTTCGCGATGAAGGTCGCCTTCGAAGCCTATGCGGTCGGCGAGGACGACCATGCGGCCCTCGCACAGCATGGCTTCGACCCCGAGGATGCCTGGGATATCGCGGCGATCGCGGCCTTCTTCGGCATGTCCAACCGGATGGCGAACGTCACCAGCATGCGGCCGAACGACGAGTTCTATTCGCTCGGCCGATAACGCGGCGCCGCGCTGTCGAGCGCGGCGGGGTGGCGTTGCGTGCTGTCCGGCATGGGACGCGGCGCCGTCAACGCCACGTCCTGCCGACACGGACGGCGGGCATGCCGTCGCCTTCACCTGCTCCGCCGTGCTGGCGGAGATGGCCTGTCACCCAACTGGACATGCGGCGGTTCGTGATGTTGAGCGCCGGTGGCCCGTAGTGGGTCCGCGCACCGCGGCAGGATGCCAACGCCTTCGTTGCAGGCCTTGCATCGCGGACGGGGCCGCGATGGGTCGTGCTCGACGGCGCTACAACCATGCGACCAGCCGCAGGCCGATCACCATGGCATCGGGCAGCGATCCGCTCGGGTCGCGCTGTTCGTTCGGCTCACCCGCGGCCGGGTTGAAGTAGAACTGCATGAGCGGCCGGATCGACAGCCTGTCTTCGATCACCATGACGTCGTAGTTGATCTCGAGCACCGTCTCGGCGTTCCGGATCGGCCAGGGCGCGCGGAAGGTGTTGGTGGCGCGGTCGAAGCCGCGCGAGGCGTCGCCGACCCGGGCCCAGGAGACGCCAGCCGAGATGGTGTCGTCGGGGCGCCCGAAGGGGCCGCGCCAGGCGAGCCCGGCATCCACCTGCCAGGCGATGGCATTGCGGTCCGCGGGCTGGGCAAAGGCACGGCCGAACAGCGTGAGCCAGCCTTCCTCGCCCCGCCACAGCGTGACTTCCCCGACGCCGTAGCCGCCATAGTTGTTGTCGAAACGGCGCGGCGTGCCCGAGCTCGACGGGTCGGCAAGGGACAGGCCGATGTGATCGAACTCCACCGAATCGAAGCCGCCATTGTGGAACCAGCCACCGATCTTCACGGTCCAGCGTCGTGGGGCGTCTCGCTCCTCGGGCGCGCTGCCGCCCGTCACGGCCTCGGCGATGGTGAACATGCCGCCCGAGGTGCTGAAGGTGGTGCCGTAGCGGTTGTGCCGCTGCGGATCGGTCGTGACGCCATATCTGCCGCCGGGATTGCCCGAGAAGATCCCGACGCGCAGGCCGGTGCCCGCGTCGGGGTCGCCGAGAGCCAGGCGCGCGCCAAGCGTCGCCAGCGGATAGGCGGGGCCGCCCGCGGGAAGGGCGCTGGCCATGGCGGTGGGCCATCCGAAGGTGGCGTTCACCAGGTTGCCCGCGCCTTCGGCAACAGCGAATTCGCTATCCGCGGCGAGCTGGCCGAAGCGGAGGGAGCCCCAGTCGCCGACGCTGCGCTCGAGCCATAGTTCATAGAGCCGCACCGTCGAGAGCGCCTCGATGTTGCTCACGGGGGCGAAGCTGCCGATGCGGGTCGGCGTTGGCTGGCGGCCGTAGATCCCATAGGCGCTGACCGCGCCGGTCCAGCCCTCAAGACCGGCGATCCGTTCGAAATCGGCGGTCAGGCCCACGGCAATCTGCCCGATCGCGGCCGGGCCGCGCCGGATCCCGCCAGTGAGGTTCTGGAAGGCATCGAACGTGCCGATGGCGGAGAGGCACAGCCCGTCGGCGATCGCCGCGCCTTCCTCGCATTCCGTCTCGGCCCGGGCTGGCGCCGCTCCGAGGCCAAGCGCGAGCATCATCGCGCACCATGCTGTTGGACGCATAGGCTATCTCCAATGCGGGGGATGGATGTTCGGGATGACGAGTGCCGCGCGGCGGCGCATCGCGATCGGCGCTGCCGCGGCGGCGTCGACAGGCCGGGAAGCGTTCGAGGCCACGCATGTCGGGCCGAGGATGCACTTGGAAACAGTAAAGACTAATGAAAATAGCATTTGCTATATTTTGGCATGCAGACACCCGATAAGGGCTCCCTGGCGAAGCGGCGTGCGCCGGAGGAAAGGCGTGCTACGCGGAGCGGAACGGTTCGGCGGCTGCCGCGCGCCGTGCACGCCGGCTGGCGAGCAAGCCATGCTCCGGCGCGACGACGAGCACGCCGGCGAAGATGAAGGACAGCGCCAGGACGATCGCGCCGGCGGGCGAGATGTTGAAGTGATAGCTGGCCAGGATGCCGACCAGGTTGGCGAAGACCGCCGAGGCCACGGCGATGGCCGACATGGTCGCGAAGCGGTTGGACAGCAGGTAGCCGATGCAGCCCGGCGTGATCAGCAATGCCACGACAAGGATCACGCCCACCGCCTGCACGCCGGCGACCACCGCGGCGGACAGCAGCGCGAGGAAGAGGTAGCGCAGCAGCCCGACATTCAGGCCGATGCTGCGCGCATGGACGGGATCGAAGCAGAACAGCTTGAGGTCCCGCCCCTTCGCCAGCAGCAGGACCAGCGTGATGCTGCCGACG
Organism: Roseomonas sp.; assembly: GCA_041914265.1. Taxonomy (GTDB): domain Bacteria; phylum Pseudomonadota; class Alphaproteobacteria; order Acetobacterales; family Acetobacteraceae; genus Neoroseomonas. The sequence continues at coordinate 105,695 of JAYSDS010000002.1, read as the reverse complement.
ACCAGCGTCTGCCAGAAATCCTCCGGTTCGATGCCGAGGATGTTGCCGAAGAGGATGTGCGTGATGTGCGCTTCCGTCGTGAGGAAGGCGAGCATGACGATCCCGGCGGCGAACATGCCGGTGAAGACGACGCCGAGGGCGGCATCCTCCTTCACCCGGCTGTGGCTCTGGACAAAGCCGGACCCGAGGGCGCAGGCCATGCCCGCGACGAAGGCGCCGATCGCGATCGGAAAGCCGAGCGCCGAGGCGATCACCACGCCGGGCAGCACGGCATGGGCAATGGCATCGCCCAGTAGCGACCAGCCCTTCAGCACGATGTAGCAGGACAGCAGGGAACAGGCGGTGGCGACGAGCGTGCCGACGCCGATCGCCTCCAGCATGAAGGGGTAGCGGAAGGGGGCGAGGAAGGCTTCGATCATGCGACGGATTCCGCCGGGAGGGTGGCGCGGCGCCGCGCGCGTCGCGCGGCCAGCAGGCCGTGTTCGGGCGCGAAGACGAGGGCGATGACGAAGAGGAGCGCCTGCAGGCAGACGATGACGCCGCCGGTCGAACCGTCCAGGAAGTAGCTGAGATAGGCGCCGACGAAGGCCGTGCCCGCACCGAGCGCCGTGGCGCCGGCCATCATGCGACCGAAGCGGTCGGTCAGCAGGTAGGCCGTCGCGCCGGGCGCGACCAGCATGGCGATCACCAGCACCGCGCCGACCGCGACCATGGCTGCCACGGCCACCGCGGCGACGCAGCCCAGCAGGAGTGTCTGCAGCAGCCGCGTATCGAGGCCGATCGCCCGCGCATGGGTTGCGTCGAAGGCCCAGAGGATGAGGTCCCGCCCACGCAGGGCCATGACCAGCAGCACGCCGGCGGCGACGATGAGCATCTGCACCGCATCGTCCGGCGCGATGCCGAGCACGTTGCCGAAGACGATGGTGCGCAGGCGGATGGTGCTCGGGAAAAGGGTGAGCAGGACGAGGCCCGCGCCGAAGAAGGCGGTGAAGACGATGCCGATCGCGGCATCCTCCCGGATGCGGCTGTTGCGCCGGATGAAACCCATGAACCACGCCGCCAGCATGCCGGAGGCGAAGGCGCCGAGCGCGAAGGGCAGGCCCAGGATCCAGGCCAGCGCCACGCCCGGGACCACCGCATGCGACAGCGCATCGCCCAGCAACGACCAGCCCTTGAGCGCCACGAAGCAGGATAGCAGCCCGCAGACGGCGCCGATGACGGCGCTGACGAACATGGCGTTGCGCATGTACTCGTAGTCGAAGGGCAGCAGCAGTTCCTCGATCATGGCTGCCCGGACGCGCCATGCGGATCGAGCCGGCCGAGCACGCGCCCGTCCGCGGTGACGACCATGGTGGCGCCGTCGGCTCCCTGGCGAAGGCTCACGCCCGCCTGGCCGGCGACCTGCTGTGTCGCCGAGGCGCCGAAGGCGCGCGCGATCTGGGCCGGCGTGAAGACCGCCTCGGTCGGGCCGGCGGCGATCACGGTGCCCTTGACCAGCGCCACCTGATCGCAGAATTCCGGCACGGAAGCGAGGTCGTGGGTGGAGACGAGGATGATCCGCCCCTCGGCGCGCAACTCGCGCAGCAGCGCCATGATCTGTTCCTGCGTGGTGACGTCCACGCCCCCGAAGGGCTCGTCGAGCAGGATGATGCGCCCGTCCTGCGCGAGGGCCCGCGCGAGGAAGACGCGCTTCTTCTGCCCGCCCGAGAGCTGGCCGATCTGCCGGTCCGCGAAGCCCTGCATGCCGACACGCCGCAATCCCTGCTCGACGGCCGCACGATCGGCCGCCGAGGGGATGCGCAGCGCGTTCATGTAGCCGTAGCGGCCCATCATCGCGACGTCGCGCACGCTGACCGGGAAGGACCAGTCCACCTCCTCGTTCTGCGGCACATAGGCAACCCAGTTGAGCCGCTGCGCTTCGGCGACGGTGTGGCCGCCGATGCGCACCTCGCCCGCGGCGGGCGCGGCCATGCCCATGATGGCCTTGAACAGCGTGGATTTCCCGGCGCCGTTCACGCCGAGCAGCCCGCATATCGTCGGGCCATCCAATGTCAGCGACGCATCGCGCAACGCGACATGGCCGTTCGGATAGGCGACGGTGACGTTGCTCGCCCGCAGGTCAAGCCGGGCGGGGATTGCAGCGCTTCGCTTCCAGGCCGACTGGCCCAGGAGCTTCTCGCCCAGTTCCCGGATGGTGGAGCGCCGGAGCGCAATCGGCGCGGCCGCGACGGCCTCGGAGAGGGCAGGGCGTTCAGGCATGGCCTATCGCGACGCCTGCAACTGGAAGCCCCGGACGATGGCGTTCGCGTTGTAGTCGAGCAGCTTGAGATAGGTCGGCGCGTCGCCGCCCTCATCGGTCAGGCTGTCCACATACAGCACGCCGGCGAAGCGCGACCGTCCCTCGCGCGCGACCTGGCGCATGGCGCGGTCACTGACCGTGCTCTCGCAGAACAGCGCGGGGATCCGGCTGCGGCGGACGGTATCCACGACGCGCCGGATCTGCTGCGGGGTGCCTTCCTCCTCGGCATTGATGGGCCAGAGGTAGAGTTCGCGCATGCCATAGTTGCTGGTCAGGTAGGAGAAGGCGCCCTCGCAGCTCACCAGCCAGCGCTGGGCTTCGGGAATCCGGCCCAGCATGTCGCGGATCGGCGCGTCCAGGGCCTGGATCTGCGCCGTGTAGCGCGCGGCATTGGCATTGTAGGTGGCGGCGTTGCGCGGGTCCCGCGCGACGAGGGCCTGGCGGATGTTCTCCACATAGATCGTGGCATTGGCCGGCGACATCCAGGCATGCGGATTGGGCCGGCCGGCATAGGGCCCTTCGCCGATGTTGATCGGCGTGATGCCTTGCGTCAGCACGGCGGAAGGGACGTCGCGGACGCGCTGGAAGAAGCGTTCGAACCAGCGTTCGAGGCCCATCCCGTTCCACAGCGCCAGGTCGGCGGCCTGCGCCTTCACGACATCGAGCGGCGTTGGCTCGTAGTCGTGGATCTCCGCGCCGGGGCGCGTGATGGACTCCACCAGCGCAGCGTCGCCGGCCACGTTCTGCGCCATGTCCTGGAGGATGGTGAAGGTGGTCACGACCCGGATCGGCCGCGTGCGCGCCTCCTGCGCTGCGGCGGGGCCGCCGACGCCAAGCAGCAGCGCGGTTGCGAGCAAGGCGGCGCCGGCCCGGCGCCTGGTGGATTTCAGGTGCATCCCGAATGCTCCCATGTCAGCTTCTAATCTCTAAAGCATGGAATTAAATTTATAGCAAAAGCTAATATCCCGAAAACCCGCAGCGCTGGGAAGGCCGGCATGACGTGATGGAACCGCAGCGCATGGCGTGTGATGCCGGCCACGCCACGAGAGACAAGCCGCATCGGAGGCCCATCCTGCCGGCATCGTTCGGGCGAGCAGGCCGGAGAGGGGGGATGCCAGGCCGGGCGATATCGCGCGGCTCGCAGGCCTGTCGCGTCGGGCTGCCGCGCCTTGCGGCGTCGGGGCCGGCGCAGCCTTATCGCAGCGTGTTCATGACAGTCGCCGGGCAGGCCTCATGGCGGCGGGGCTGGAGAGAGGGCCGTGCCTTCCGCATCGGCTACTGCGAGTGGCCGGGATGTTCTCCGGAGCGGTGGAGCACTAGGTCGCCGTCGCGGCGCGCTGCGTCAGCGAGCCTGCTGCATGGAACAAGGTCGCGCCATACCCCGGACATCCGGCGAGTGGCGCAGGCAGGACACTAGGCCCGCTTCCTCGCCGCCAGCTTGCGGAAGATCTCCAGGGTCTCGGCGCTCACATGATGCTCGATGCCCTCGGCATCGATGCGCGCCGTTTCGGCACTGACGCCGATCGACAGCAGGAAGGCCTCGACGATCTTGTGCCTTTCCCGGCTGGCGCGCGCGAGGCGCTTGCCCTTTTCCGTCAGGAACACACCGCGATAAGGGCGCCGCGTCAGCAGGCCTTCATCGGCCAAGCGAGACAGCATCCTTGCAACCGTGGGTTGGGCGACGCCCAGGCGTGCGGCGATGTCGATCTGACGCGCCTCATTGCCGTCCTCGATCAGGTCGGCGATGAGCTCGATGTAGTCTTCGAACAGGATGTTGCTGCGCGCCTTGCGCGCCTGCCGGAAACTCTCGGCATGCGCCTCGACTTCAGGAAGAGGCGGATCCGGGCGAACCGGCCGGCGAGAACGCATCCGGGTTTCAGATCCTTCCGTCACGCGAAGCGAGTCTCCATGCAAGCCGCGGCAGAGCATATAGCCCCGGGCCGGCCCCATCCATGTCCCGATGCGGCCCGGAACCGGCCAGCAAGATGCCGCGCGGTGCGTTCCAGCCGACGCGCACATCCCATATGGCCGTCCCGCCGTCATCCCCCCTGTGCGATCGCGCAGCGGCGATGGGCGTGATCCGGCCTGGGCGCCCGCCCTGCCGACCCATGCGCACTGAACCGGGCGTGGCGGGCCGACCCGTCACCCGTTAGGGTGTCGCCTGTTCCGCCCCTGGAAGCGGCGCATCGATGGACAGCGCAAGAATCCGACGGTCAGGGCCATGACCCCTTCTGCGATGCTCACAGACACCCTGGATGGCGTGGCGGGCCTTATCCAGGAATCACTCCTGATGCCGTTGCTGTACCATCTCGGCCTGATGGCCTGGGAGGATCTGGCGTACAGCTATACCATCTTCGTGGTGTATGGCGTGCTCCAGGTCCTGGTGGTCGCAGCCATATGCTCGATGTTGGAACGGTGGCGGCCGGTCGAGATCTGGCCCGATCGTCGCGCCGTCGGCACGGACATTCTCTACACGCTCATCGCGCGCGCCGGCATCCTGCCGCTCTTCACCTTTGTCCTGTTCTACGAGGTTCAGGTGCGGTTGACGGGCTGGCTCGCCGACCACGGCTACGTCACGCCGATGATGGAGACGATCTTTCCGGCGCTGCTGGGGCACGCGGCGCTGACCTTCCTGATCTATGCCGTGATCCTGGATTTCGCGGAGTATTGGCGGCACCGGATCTCGCATCGCATCGGCGTACTCTACGCGCTGCATTCCGTGCATCACGCGCAGCGGCAGATGACCTTCTGGTCCGATGATCGCAACCATGTCCTCGATGACCTGATCGCGGCCATCTGGTTCGGCATCATCGCCCTGTTGATCGGCGTACCGCCGATGCAGTTTCCGCTCCTGGTGCTGACGCTGCGCGCGATCGAAAGCCTGAGCCATGCCAATACCCGGCTGAGCTTCGGATGGCTGGGGGAACGCCTGCTCATCTCGCCACGCTTCCACCGCGCCCATCACGGCGTCCTGGCGGCCGGCCAGAGCAGTTGCAACTACGGTGCCGTCCTGCCCTGGTGGGACATGCTCTTCGGCACCGCGGATTTCTCGCGCGCCTATGTCCGCACCGGCGATCCCGGTGCCGAGGAAGCGATGCATAGCGGAAGCTGGCTGCAGCAACAGGCGGCCGGATTGCGGCGCGTCTGGAAGATGGCCCGGCGCGCCAGGGCCCGTTCCTGAGACGCCGTGGCTGGCGGGCCATCCCGTCGCCGCAACTCGCCTCACATCGCCATGGCGATGTCGCCGGGTGCGTGCCGCGCCGGCACCGCCGCGAGCCGCACCACCTCGCCCACCAGCACCAACGCCGGCCGGCCGGACGACCAGTCGCCCGCCTCCGCGGCAATCGATCCGATCATGCCATTCAGGCAGCGTGGCGCGCCGCTGCCGCCGCCCTCCACGATGGCTGCCGGGGTGGAGGCATCGAGCCCCGCCGCGACCAGCCCCTGCGCCAGTTCCGGCAAGGTGGACAGGCCCATGTAGATCACCAGCGTCTGCCCCGGCCGCGCCAGGGCCTGCAGGTCGAGGTCGAGCCGCCCCTCCCGCGTATGGCCCGTGGCCAGGGTCAGGGCGCGGGCCGCATCGCGATGGGTCAGCGGAATGCCGGCATCCGCCGCGCAGGCCAGCGCGGCGGTGATGCCCGGAACGACCTCATGCGGGATGCCGGCCTCGGCCAGCGCCGCGGCTTCCTCGCCACCGCGGCCGAAGATGAAGGGGTCGCCGCCCTTGAGTCGCACGACGCGCCGGCCCTGCCGCGCCAGGCGCACCAGCAGGGCATTGATCTCCTCCTGCGGCAGGCAGTGATGGGCGCGCGCCTTGCCGACGAAGATCCGCTCGGCATCGCGGCGGGCCATGTCCAGCACGTCCTCCGAGACCAGCCGGTCATGGACGATGACGTCGGCCTCGCCCAGCAGCCGCAGCGCGCGCAGCGTCAGCAGGTCGGCCGCGCCCGGGCCGGCGCCGACCAGGAAGACCGTGCCCGGCGCGCCGCCGGCATCCCCGGCCAGCGCCTGGGCGAAAGCGGCCTCGGCCTCCATGGTGCGGCCGGCCAGGGCCAGCTCGGCCGGCCGGCCAGCCAGCACGGCATCCAGGAAACGACGCCGCGCCGCCAGGTCTGGCAGCGCGCGGCGAAGGCGCGCCTGGAACCGCCCGACCAGCGCGGCGACGGCGCCGAGGCGGGGCGGCAGCAGCGCCTCGATCCGCTGGCGCACCATGCGCGCCAGGGATGGCGCGGCCCCACCCGTGCCGATGGCCACCGTGATCGGGTCGCGGTCCACGATCGCGGGCATGACGAAGGAACAGAGCTCGGCCCGATCGACGATGTTCACCGGGATGCCGCGGCGCTGTGCCTCGTCCGAGAGGGCGCGCAGATCGGCCTCGGGCGCATCGGCGCCGATCGCCAGTGCCGCGCCGTCGAGCAGAGCGGGCGCGAAGCGCGGCGCGCGCCGCAGCAGGGCGCCGGCGCGGGCCAGCAGCGCCGCCTTGCGCTCGATGGCCTCACCCTCACCCAGCAGCAGGGCCGGGCGGCCGGCAAGGTCCAGGAAGGCCGGGAAATGACGCATCAGGCAGGGACCTCCGCACGGGCCAGCAATGCCGCGATTTCCGGCCGGCACGACCCGCATCCGGTGCCCGCCCGTGTCGCCGCCCCCACCCCGGCCACCCCGCGCGCCCCGCAGCCGAGGATCGCGGCCTCGGTCACGCCATGGCAGACGCAGACCAGCGGCGAGGGTGGCGGTCCGCCTGGCTGCCGGCCCGCCAGCAGCGCCGCGCGGTCCAACGCCGAGAGCGGCCCTTCCGTCGCCAGCAGCGAGGACAGCCAGGCACGCGGCGGCAATGCCAAATCCGGCCCCAGCAGCACCGCCCCCACCAGCCGCCCTTCGCGCAGCGCGGCCGCGCGGTAGAGCCCGATCGCCGGATCCTCGAAGCGCAGCCAGGCCGCCCCGGGCGCGTCCAGCAGCCCGAGCAGCCGCGCGAAGCCAGCCTCCGGCCCGTCCATCCCGGCCAGCTCGTGGCGCCAGCCGCCCTCGACCGGGATGGCGGCCCAGAAGGGCGCGATATCGGCCGGCAGTGGCATGGGCGAGAGCAGGAAGCCGTGCCAGGCGGCGGCGAAGGGCTCGACGCGGATCGCGGCGTTCTTCAGTTCGGGCTGGAAGCTGACCGGATCGGCATGCGGCGCGACCAGCGTGTTCACGCGCGCGGCCGGCGCCATCTGCGCGGTCCAGTGCATCGGCGCGAAGGCCGTGCCGCGGCGCTGGCCGGGATCGAGCACCAGGCGGAAGACCGCCTCGCCCTGCGCCGAGACGGCACGGACCAGGCTTCCCGCGGTCATCCCGGTCGCATCCTCCGGGTGCAATGTCAGGGCAGGCTCGGGGATGTGCGACATCAGCCGCGGCACGCTGCCGGTGCGCGTCATGGTGTGCCACTGGTCGCGCAGCCGGCCCGTCAGCAGTCGCAGCGGAAAGGCGGGGGAGACATCCTCGACCGGCGCACGGAAGGGCGTGGGCACCAGTGTCGCGCGCTGGGCCGGCGCGTCGCCGGCGGCGAAGAAGCGATCCTGTCCTTTGCCGGCGGCCGGCACTGGCCAGCGCCGGGGCTCCATCGTGTCATAGGCCGCGTCCGACAGGCCGGCGAGCCCCGAGATGTCGAAGGCGCGCGCGGCCGGGCGCGCCAGCCCGGTGACCGACGCATGCTCGCGAAAGATCGCCGCCGGTCCTGTCCAGTCGAAGCCGGTGCCGCCGAGCCGTCGTGCGACTTCGGCGATGATCCACCAATCGGGGCGCGCTTCGCCCGGGGCGGGCAGGAAGCCGCGCTGGCGGCTGATGACGCGCTCGCTGTTCGTCACCGTGCCGTTCTTCTCGGCCCAACCGAGGGCCGGCAGCCGAATATGCGCCAGCGCCGCGCTGTCCGACCGCCGCGACACATCGGACACCACCAGGAAGGGTGCGCGGGCCAGGGCATCGCGCACCGCCGAGCCGCCGGGCAAGGAGACGGCGGGATTGGTCGCCATCACCCACAGCGCGCCGATACGCCCCCGGCCCAGCGCCTCGAAAAGCTGCGTCGCCTTCAGGCCGGGGCGGCGGGGCAGATGCGGCGCCTGCCAGAACGCGGCCAGAGCGGCATGTTCCGACGCGACATCGAAGCGCAGATGCCCGGCCAACATCGTCGCCAGCGCACCGGTCTCGCGCCCGCCCATCGCGTTCGGCTGGCCGGTGACGCTGAAGGCGGTCGCCCCCGGCCGGCCGATGCGTCCGGTCAGCAGGTGGCAATTGATGATGGCATTCGCCTTGTCGGTGCCGGCGCTGGATTGGTTGACGCCCTGGCTCCACAGCGTGGTGGTGCGCGGGCTGGCAGCCCAGGCTTCGCAGAAGCGCGCGATCAGCGCGGGATCGAGGCCAGTCAGCGCCGGCGCCTGCCGCGCGACGGCGCGTGCCGCGGCCAGCGCGGCCCCGGCCCCATCGGTCTGCGTGTCCAGATAGGCCGCATCGGCCAGCCCGCTGTCGTGCAGATGCACCAGCAGCGCGGCGAAGAGTGCGACATCCGAGCCGGGCAGCAGCGGCAGATGCAGGTCGGCGCCTTCGCAGGTCGCGGTGCGGCGTGGATCGACGACGATGATCCGCATCGCGGGCCGCGCCGCCTTGGCGGCCATCACCCGCTGGAACAGCACGGGATGGCACCAGGCGAGGTTGCTGCCCACCAGCACCAACGTGTCCGCGGCTTCCAGGTCGTCATAGATGCCGGGGACCACGTCCTCACCGAAGGCGCGGGTATGGGCGGCGACGGCGCTGGCCATGCACAGACGTGAATTGCTGTCGATATTCGCGGTGCCGAGCAGGCCCTTCGCGAATTTGTTCGCGGCGTAATAATCCTCGGTCAGCAACTGGCCGGAGACGTAGAGCGCGACACCGTCCGCCCCGCGCTGCGCGAGCGCGGTGCGATAGCCTTCGGCAACGGCGTCCAGCGCGGCATCCCAGGATGCATGCTTGCCGCCGACCTCAGGGTGCAGGAGCCGGTCCTCGAGCGACAGCGTTTCGCCCAGCGCGGTGCCCTTGCTGCACAGCCGCCCTGCATTGGCGGGATGCGCAGGGTCGCCAGCGATGGCGGCCCCGCCGCGCCCGTCTGGTGTCGCCAGCACGCCGCAGCCGACGCCGCAATACGGGCAGGTCGTGCGGACAGCGCGCGGATCTGGCGTGCGGACCGGGCCGGCGCGGTGCAGCGTGCCGTCCATCACCGGTCCGATCGTGAAGCGGCGAAGCCGCGGAGCGTGAATCGGTCCGGCATGATCAGTACACATCCCGCTGGTAGCGACCCTGCCGCGCCAGCGCCACGATCCAGTCGCGCGCCTGGTCGGCGTTCATCCCACCTTCCGATTGCGCGATGCCGCGCAGCGCCGTGTCCACATCCTTGGCCATGCGCGCGGCATCGCCGCAGACGTAGAAATGCGCGCCGTCCTGGAGCCAGCGCCACAGATCGGGCGCGGCTTCCGCCATGCGGTGCTGGACATAGACCTTCTGCGCGCCGTCGCGGCTCCAGGCGAGGGAGAGCTGCGTCAGCACGTCCTTCTTCCGCCAGGCCGCGATCTCCCCGGCGAAGAGGAAGTCGGTGGCGCTGCGCTGGTCGCCGAAGAACAGCCAGGCGCGGCCTGTCGCGCCGGTCGCCTCGCGATGCTGGAGGAAGGCGCGGAAGGGCGCGATGCCCGTGCCGGGGCCAACCATGATCACCGGCGTCGCGGGGTCCGCCGGCAGGCGGAAATGGCTGACCTGCATCTGCGCCGTCAGCGGCACCGCCGGATCGGTGCGGAAGGCCAGGTGGCAGGAAGCGACGCCATCCCGCAGCCGCCCGCGCCGTTCCGCGCGCACCACCCCGACACAGAGCTCCACCCGCCCCGGACAGGCCAGCGGCGAGGAGGCGATGGAATACAGGCGCGGCTTCAGCACCGGCAGCGAGGTGACGAGATCCTCCATGGGCGGCCGCGCCGAGGGAAAGGCCTGGAGCAGATCGAGCAGATCGGCATCGGCCGGCTCGGCGCCGTCATCGCCCTCGGCCAGGGCGCGCAACGCGGCGGCATGCGGCGCGTGGGTCGCCGCACCCGCCAGCAGGTCCAGCGTGCGGTCCAGCGGGCGGGCGATGTCACGCCGCCGCAGCAATTCCTCGCGCAGCGCCGCGTCGCCCGAAGCGCGCAGTTCGGCCAGGACGGCATCGACCAGCGCGGGGTCGTTCTCGGCCATCAGCGACAGGCTGTCGCCCGGTTCGTAGCTCAGCCCGCTTCCGGCCAGGTCGAAGACGACATGGCGCACATCCTTGGCCGAACCTTCGCCGGCCAGGCGATGCGCGGCGACGAAGCGGATCGGCCGGCCAAGGGGCGCGGCCGGCGCCGGAGCCACAGCGGGCTTCGGCGCGGCGGCGGGTGCCTCGGCGAGCAGCGCCTTCAACGCCTTCTGCGTCGCCTTGGCCCCGGGCACGCAGAGGGCGGCGGAGGTCTCGGCCCCGCTCGCCAGCGCCTCGGCATAGGTCTGGCAGAGATAGCCGCATTGCCCGCAATCGAGCTGCGCCATCGCGGCCATCAGCCGCCGGTTCAGCGGCCTGCCCCCGGCGAGCTGCAGCCGCTCCTCGAGCTCGATGGCCGGATCGTGCCAGGGGAAATCCTCGGCCGGTGGCGGCGATGCGGCGGAGGTGTTGCCGGCGCCCGCCGCCGCCCCGCCATAGAGCCCGGCGAGGAAGCCGTTGAGCCAGGCGCGCTGCGTGGCGGTGAAGGGCGCGCTGTCGGGGATGACCGGCACCGCATCCGTGGGCAGGCCGTGCGGCAGGATGGCGTTCATGCGGGTTCGTGCTCCGCCTGGGCGAAGGCGGCGAGCGCCGCATCCTCGTGGCGCGCGGTGAAGGATTGGAAGCTCTCGCCTGGCGCGCGGCCGCGCATCCAGGCCTGGAGCAGCGCCAGCACCGCCTCATTCAGCGCATCATGCGCGACCCTGGGCAGGATCAGCCGGCCGATCTTCTGCTCGGGCCCCGCGCCGCCGCCGACATGCAGGTCGTAGCCTTCGACGAGGTCGTCGCCGCGTTCCACCTTCGCGCCGAGCAGCCCGATATCGGCGATGTAGTGCTGCGCGCAGGAATGGTGGCAGCCCGTGAGATGGACGTTGATCGGCATGTCCACCGCGATGTGCTCATCGAGGAAGCCGGCCAGTTCCGCTGCATGGCGCTTGGTGTTCGACGCGGCGAATTTGCAGCCCGCATTGCCGGTGCAGGCGACGAGTCCGCCCCGGATGTTGGAGGCTTGCCAGCCGAGGCCGAGATCCGCGATCGCCGCGCAGGCCGGCTCCAGCGCCGCCTCGGGGATGTCGCTGATCAGCAGGTTCTGCCAGACGGTGAGGCGGATCGTGCCGCTGCCGAAGCGCCGCGCGACATCGGCGATGCCGCGCAACTGCGACGCCGTCAGCCGCCCGACCGGCAGGACGAGGCCAATATAGTGCAGCCCCGCCTGCCGCTGCGCATGGATACCGAGATGCCCGTGCTTGGCCGGCGGCGGCGACGGCTGCATCGCCGCTTCCTCCATCCGTTCCAGCGCGACGCCGAGGCGCTGCTCCACCAGGCCAAGGAAGCCGTCGATCCCCATCCGGTCCAGCACGTATTTCAGCCGTGCCTTCTTGCGGTCGGTGCGGTCGCCCTCGGCGATGAAGACGCGCAGGATGGCGTCGCAGACGGTGATGGCCTGGCCGGGCTTCACCACCACGCCGGTCGGCCGCGCGAAATCCTTGTGCCCGGTGATGCCGCCGAGGGTCAGGCGATAGCGCAGCCCGTCAGGTGTCGCGACCGCGCGCAGACTGATGTCGTTGGTCTCCTCCAGCACTTCCACCGCGCCGCCGCCGGAGACCGAGATGTTGAACTTGCGCGGCAGGGCGAACAGGTCGCGGGTGCTGAGGATGTGATGATGCAGCGCGCGCACCAGCGGTCGGGTGTCCACCAGCTCCTGCGCGTCGATGCCGGCGGTGGGGCTCGCGGTGATGTTGCGGATATTGTCCGCTCCGGTGCCCTTCGGGATGATGCCGAGGTCACCGAGCCGCATCACCAGTTCGGTGCCCTGGGCCGCGGGGATCTCGCGAAGCTGGAAGTTGGCGCGCGTCGTGACGTCGGCATAGCCGCCGGCGCAATCCTCCGCGATGCCGGCGATGCCATCGAGCTGATGGGCCGAAAGGATGCCGCCCGGGATGCGCAGCCGGCACATGAAGGCATCCTGCGCCGGGCCGACGAAGAACAGGCCGTGGTAGCGGCCGATGAAATCCTCGATCGGTTTCGGGAAGCGCCCGGTATCCGCGCGCGCCGTCATCTCGTCCCAGCGATCGAGCGGATGGCGTTCGCGCTTCGCTTCCTCCTGTGCGTTCAGCTTGTCGCCGCGCGCGATGGCGGCGTCCTGCGCGGCGCGCAGCGCATCGGGCGGGGCGCCGCCACCCGCGCCGGCGGGCAGCAGCGGGCCGCGGCGCGCTTCCACCCCGGCCATGAAGCCCTTGAGGTATTCCTGCTGCTCGGCGGAGAAGGGCGCGTCGGTCATCAGGCGGCTTCCAGGGACGTGAAGGCGGAACCGAAGGCGAGCATCGCGCGGAACGGCGCGACCGGCCGGCCGGAGGCGATCAGGTCGAGATAGAAGGGCGCGTCGGCCGTATCGCCATAGAGCACCGCGCCGACCAGCCGGCCGTCCCGCAGCCAGAGCCGGCGATAGAACCCGGCTTCCTCGTCGGCGAGCGTCACCGCCTCGGCATCGCCCGGCGCGATCGCGCCCGCTGACCAGACCGCGATGCCCGAGACCTTCAACGCCGCGGAATCGGCGTGGGGAACATAGGTTGCGGCCTCCCCGGCCAGCGTCGCCGCGGCGATCTCGGCCATCGCCAGGGATGGCGCGACCAGGCCGCATGTCATGCCGTTGTGCTCGGCGCATTCGCCGATGGCGAGCACGCGCGGATCGCTGCTGCGCATCGCATCATCCACCACGACGCCGCGCCGCACCACGAGGCCCGCTTCCCGTGCGAGGGCGACATTCGGGCGCACGCCGACCGCCATCACGACGACCGAGCAGGCGATGCGCGTCCCATCCGCCAGGCGCACGGCTTCGACCCGGTCCGTGCCCTCGATCGCCGCGGTCGTGGCCGGCATGGCGAAGCGCAGCCCACGCCGGGCGCCGAGCTGCCGCACCAGCAGCGCGCCGGCCGCGGGGTCAAGCTGGCGTTCCATCGGCCAGCCGAGCGGATGCACCACCGTGACCTTCGCGCCGAAGGCCGACAGCGAGGCCGCGGCTTCCAGCCCCAGCAACCCGCCGCCGATCACCACCGCGCGGGCACCACCCGCCGCCATGCGCCGGATCGCCTGCACATCGGCCATGCTGCGATAGACGAAGACGCCCGGCAGGTCGGCCCCGGGCAGGGGCAGGCGCACGGCATCCGATCCGGTTGCGATCACGGCCCGCTCGAAGGCGATCCGCTCGCCGCGCGTGGTTTCGGCGATGCCGGCAGGGTCCAGCGTCACGATCCGCACACCCGGCCGATAGCGGATGCCGAGGGTGCGCAGCCTTGCGCTGTCATGGGTGATCAGCGCCGCGGGTTCGGCCTCGTTCGCCAGGACACGGCCGAGCGCGACGCGGTCATAGGGCAGCGCCAGCTCGGCGCCGAGCAGCGTCACCTCCGCCCGCGCGGCGGCCCGTTCGGCACAGCGCGTGCCGGCCGGCCCGGCGCCGATCACCAGCACGCGCATGGTCAAGCCGCCGCCGGCAGCGCGTGGCGTTCGTGCAGGAAGCGCAGCACCGCTTCCCGCGCGGCGAGGAATTTCGGCTCCGAAGCCAGGGCGAGCCGGTCGCGCGGGCGCGGCAGGTCCACTTCCAGCACCTCGCCCACCGTGGCGTTCGGGCCGTTGGTCAGCATGACGATGCGGTCCGACAGGAGCACCGCCTCATCCACGTCATGGGTGATCATCATCACCGTGGTGCCGAGGCTGGCATGGATCGCCATCACCTGGTCCTGCAGATGCGCGCGCGTCAGCGCGTCCAGCGCGCCGAACGGTTCGTCCAGCAGCAGGACCTTCGGCTTCATCGACAGCGCCCGGGCGATGCCGATGCGCTGCTTCATGCCGCCCGAGATCTCGTGCGGGCGCTTCTGCGCATGCGCCTCCATCCGGACCAGCGCCAGGTTGTGCATAGTCCAGTCGTGGCGTTCGGCGCGCGACATGGCGCGGCCCGCCGTGCGGTCCACCGCGAGCTTCACATTCTCGTAGCAGGTCAGCCAGGGCAGCAGGCTGTGGTTCTGGAAGACCACGGCGCGGTCCGGGCCGGGTTCCGCGACCTCGCGCCCTTCCAGGATGACGCCGCCTTCCGTCGCCTGCAGCAGGCCGGCGACGACGTTGAGCAGCGTGGACTTGCCGCAGCCCGAATGGCCGATCACCGCGATGTATTCGCCCTGGCGGATCTTGAGGTCGATCCCGTTCAGCACCGGCGGAGCGGCCGTGCCGAACCGCACCGACACACGGCTGATGTCGAGGAAGTCGCGTTCCATGGTCCCGGCCCTCACTGCTGTGCGGTGCCGCGCGTCACGGCGCGGCCGATGAAGGCCATGAGGCGGTCGAGCACGAAGCCGACCAGGCCGATATAGACCAGCGCCACGACGATGTCGGCGAGGTTGGAGCTGTTCCAGGCATCCCAGACGAAGAAGCCGATGCCGACGCCGCCGATCAGCATCTCCGCCGCTATGATGGCGAGCCAGGACAGGCCGATCCCGATGCGCAGCCCGGTGAAGATGTAGGGCGCGGCGGCGGGCACGACGATGCGCAGGAACCAGTCGAGTGGAGACAGGCGGATGACGCGCGCGACGTTGCGATAATCCGCCGGCACGTTCCGCACGCCGACCGCGGTGTTGATGATGATCGGCCAGACCGCGGTGATGAAGATGACGAAGATCGCCGAGGGCTGCGCTTCGCGGAAGGCCGCGAGCGATAGCGGCAGCCAGGCGAGCGGCGGCACCGTGCGCAGCACCTGGAACAGCGGATCGAGCGCGCGCATCGCGACGGTCGAGCTGCCGACCAGCATGCCGAGCGCGATGCCGCCCACCGCCGACAGCGCGAAGCCGACCGCGACGCGCTGCAGGCTGGCGAGGAGATGCAGGCCGAGCCCCTTGTCGAGACCGCCGCGATCGTAGAAGGGGCTGGTGATCAGCTCATGCGACGTCTCCCAGATCTGGGAGGGCGGGGGCAGCGTCGCGGCGGGCCCTGACGCGGCCCATTCCCAGATTGCCATCAGCGCCAGGACCAGGAGCACCGGCGGCAGCACTACGGCGGCGGCCTGCTTCACCTTGGGCAGCAGCCAGGCGCCGCGCGGCGTCGCGATGGGCCGGGCGGGTGTGCTGACGGCCGCGGCGGCGGCCGGAGTGGCGGGCGTGATGGCGTTCATCGTCTCAGGCTCCGGCCATCTTCTTGATCGGCTGCGCGGCGAGCCACGCGGCCGGGTTCTCGGGGTCGAAGACCTTGCCGTCGAACCAGGTCTCGCGGCCGCGGCTGGTGCCGCTCGGGGTCTCGGCGGCGGGCACGCCGGCGCGCTCGGCAGCAGCGCGCCAGATCTGCTCCTTGTTGACCTCGGCGATCAGTGCCGCGGTGTCGGTGCCCTCGGGCAGCACGCCCCAGCGGATGTCCTCGGTCAGGAACCAGAGCTCATGCGAGCGGAAGGGGTAGCTCGCATGGTCGCGCCAGAACTTCATCGAGATTTCGGGATGCGTCGCGCGGCGCCCGTCGCCATAGTCGGTCACACCCTGGATGCGGCCGAGGATGTCGGTCGGCGGCACGTTGAACCAGGCGCGGCGGCCGAGGATCGCCGCCAGTTCCTGATGGTTCGCCGGCGTGTCGCACCACCTTGCGGCCTCGATGACGGCGGCGGTCAGAGCCTCGGTCGCGCGCGGGTGGCGGGCGACGAAGTCGGCGCGCATCGCATAGCTCTTCTCGGGATGGTCGCGCCACAGCTCGCCGGTGACCACGGCGGTGTAGCCGAGGTTCTGGTTGACGAGCTGCGCGTTCCACGGCTCGCCGACGCAGAAGGCATCCATGGTGCCGACGCGCATGTTGGCGACCATCTGCGGCGGCGGGACGACGATGGTCTGGACGTCCTTGTCCGGGTCGATGCCCGCGGCGGCCAGCCAGTAGCGGATCCACAGGTCGTGCGTGCCGCCACGGAAGGTCATGGCGACCTTGCTGTCGCTGTTGAGCGCGGCCCTGAGCGGCGTGGCGTCGAGCCGCGCCCCGAGCGGCTGGTGCTTCTTCGCGACCGAGATCGCCTGGCCGTTGGTGTTCAGCCGCGTCAGGATCGCCATCGGTACCGGCTGGTTGTTCTGCACGATGCGGCCGGTGTGGATCAGGTAGTGCATCGGCGTCAGGATGTGTGCGCCATCGATGCCGCCGCGTTCCCCGCCCAGCACCAGGTTGTCGCGCGTCGCGCCCCAGCTCGCCTGCTTGGCGACATCGACGTCGGGCATGCCGTGCTTCGCGAAGAAGCCCTTCTCCTTGGCGATGATCAGCGGCGCCGCATCGGTCAGCGCGATGAAGCCGATCGTGGCCTTGCGCACCTCCGGCACGGTGGAGCCCTGCGCGAAGGCGCCGCGCGGCGTGGCGGCACGGGCGGCAGCGAACAGCGCGGTCGTGGCCGCGATCGCCTGGCGGCGGGTGGTGGTCATGCTGGGGGCTCCTTGCAGGCGGCGGTTTCGCTGGGCAGCAGCGCGGCGGCGCGATGCCAGAGGTCGGGGCGCCAGGGCGCGCGGGCATCGGCTTCGCTGGCGGTGTCGGGCAGGTGGCCCCAGCGGCGCATGGCGGCGAACCAGCGCGCGGCCCATTCCGAAGACGGCGGCGTGCCGGGATCGAACAGCGTGGGAAAGGCGAGGTTGACGCGCACCCCGCCTGGCGGCGCAGCGATCTGCCCGGCCAGCACGGCAGCGATGGTGCTGGTGGCGAGGGTGGGGAAGACACGCTCGGCCAGCAGCGCCACCGCGTCGCGCAGGTTGGCCGGATCGGTCAGCCAGCGCTGCGCCTCGATCACCGCGGCGGTCGCGACGATGACGGCATCCGGTTCGCGTTCAGCGAGCCCCTCGGCGAAGGCCAGCACCTTTTCCGGGTGGTCGGGCCAGATGTCGCCCGTGGTGAAGGCGAAGCGTCCCGCGCCGACCGCGACCGCGTGGCTGCCCCATGGCTCGCCGGCGCAGAAACCCTCGATCGCGCCTTCGGCCAGGGCGCGCGCCATCTGCGGCGGCGGCACCACCACCATGCGGCAATCCTGGTCCGGATCGATCCCGCCCGAGGCGAGCCATTCGCGCACCAGGTAGTTGTGCGAGGAATGCGGGAAGACGACGCCAAGCGTCGGCGGCGGCATGCCGTCCTCGGCACGGGCCTGCAGCGCGGCGGCGAAGGCGCGGGCGGAGAGCGGCGTCGCATAGCCCTGCACGGCATTGGCGAGCGCGTGGGAGAGCACGAAGGTGTTTCCGTTGCGCGACATGCGCAGCGTGACATCGAGGCGCCGCCGCAGCCCGCCCGCGCCGGCCGCCAGCGCCACCGCCATGGGGGCGAGCAGATGCGCCCCGTCCAGCGCGCCGAAGGCGAGCTTGTCACGCAGCCCGGCCCAGGAGCGTTCCGGCGAGAGACCGACGCGCACGCCGCGCGATGCGAAGAAGCCGAGCGCATCCGCCACGATGACGGGTGCCGCATCAGTCAGCGTGACAAAGCCAATGCGCAGGGAGGCGGCCATGCAATCGCTTCCAGGAGGCTGTGCGCCTCAGGGAGCGGGCCGCCGTTGGACCGCCGGGCAGAAAGGGCGAGGATCTCCGGGCAACCGTCACGCCATTGCGACGATGCCCGACCGCGATCATGCAGTGCACAAGAGGAAGCACATCCGGGCTCGTGGAGGAAAGCCCAATCTAGCTCGCGATGCGGGCAAATTTGGGTGTGCGGAACGGAGATGGACGCTTATTCAATCATCATGATTAAAATTCGCGCAAAAACCGCTCCGCGACCTGAACCAGCTTCTCGCCGCGATCCATGGCCCAGCGGCGCATCAGGCGATAGGCCTCTTCTTCGGTCAGCCGGCGGCGCTGCATCAGCACACCCTTCGCACGCTCGATGATCACGCGGTCGGCAAGCGTCGCCTGGGCTTCCTCCAGCCGTGCGCGCAGCGCCTGGTGGGCCCGGAAGCGGCGGATCGCGACCTCGATGACCGGGCGCACGCGGGTCGGCGACAGGCCTTCCACGACATAGGCGGCGACGCCGGCCTCGATGGCGGCCTCGATCTGGTCGGGCTCACCTTTCGCCGCGAAGACGACGACGGGGCGGGGTTCGTCCCGATGCAGCGCGCGCATGCTCTCGAGCGCATCGCGACCCGGATCGTCCAGGTCGCAGACGATCACATCGGCCTCGGTTTCCCGTACCATCCGGGTGAGGTCATCGGCATCCGACGCGACGGCGACGACCGTGCAGCCCGCTGCCTCCAGCCCGGCTTTGACCGCGGCCGCGCGATCCTGCTCGCTGTCTACCAACAACACGCGCAAGGCGCCCCCCGAGCAACAGGTCGCCGTCTACTGGAAGCGTCTCCCGCCCCGGATAGTGGCGATATCGCGCTTCGTAGGGAAGGATCGGTTGATCCCGCCGGGCGTCGCGTGGAGAGGGAGGGCTGCCATGCGGCATCGGCCTCGTATGGCCGTCGCCGCCCACGTCTCACCCGCGGCGCGTCTTGCGCGCATTCAGGGCATCGAGCAGTCGTCCGAGGCCGCGGTCGATGACCTTCTCCTTCCGCAGCACCACCGCGAGCTGCCGCAGCAGCGGTGGGCGCAGCGGGCGGATCACCGCGCCGCCGACATCCCTGCCGAGTGCGAGTGCCGGCAGCACCGAACAGCCGCGACCGCTCGATACGAGCACCTTGATCGCCTCGACGCTGCCCAGTTCCATGATCGGCCTCGGAACCCGTCCGCCGCGCCGGAACCAGGCGTCGATGATCGCCCGCGTGTTCGCCCCTGCCTCGTAGAGGATCAACGGCAGTCGTTCGAGATCCGCCGCCGAGAGCGTGCGGCGCCCGGCCGGCAGCATCGCCTCCGGCAGGAGCGCGACCAGCGGATCTGTGGCGACCGGCATCGCGATCAGCGAAGGTCCCAAGGCGGCAGGCATCGTCACCAGGGCCGCGTCGAGGTCGCCTTCCTCGACGCGCCGGAGCATGTCCGGCGTGTTGCCGGTGGCGACGATCACCTCGAGGCCCGGCATCCGCTCGTTCAGTTCCGCGAGCACGGGCGGAAGAAGGTGGATGGATGCCGTTGCCCCGGTGCCCAGGCGGACACGCCCGGCATCGCCGGACCGGTGCGCGGTCGCCACGGCCCGGGCATCGTCCACGGCCACGCAGGCGCGCCGTGCGGGTTCCATCAGCGCCCGGCCTGCGGCGGTGGGCACCGCCCGGCCCGATACCCGTTCGAGCAGCCGGACACCCATGGCGCGTTCGAGCTCCCTGAGCTGTTGGCTGGCCGCCGGCTGGGTCAGGCCGAGCGACAACGCGGCGGCGGTGATGCCGCCGGATTCCACGACCGACAGAAAGGTCCGCAACTGCCGGAGGGTGGGTTCGCGCATGCATAAAACTTATACTGATATGGCATATTAGAAAGAATTCCTTTTGCTCCGCTGGGCCGTGCCGCACCTTTGCGGCCATGGACACACGCGACATCGCCACGGCTGCGAAGCAGTCTTTCCCCGTCGTCATCCGGCCCTCGATCGACGACGACATGGCCGCCACCGCGGCGATCTACGGCCATCACGTTCTGCACGGCACGGGGTCCTTCGAGATCGATGCGCCCGGCGTGGAGGAGATGCGGCAACGGCGTGCGGCGATCATCGAGCGTGGGCTGCCCTACCTCGTGGCCGCGGACGGTGAGGGCGCGGTGCTGGGCTATGCCTATGCCAGCGCGTATCGTCCGCGCATCGCCTACGAGAATACGGTCGAGAACTCCGTCTACGTCCGGCATGACTGCATGGGCCAGGGCGTCGGCCGCGGGCTCCTGCAGGCACTGATCACGCGCTGCGAGGCGCTCGGGTATCGTCAGATGGTGGCTGTCGTCGGGGACAGCGCGAACCGGGCCTCGGTGCGTCTGCATGAGGCGTTCGGGTTTCGCCTGGTGGGGACGCTGCGATCGGTCGGGTACAAGCATGGCCGGTGGCTCGATACCGTGCTGTTGCAGCGCCCGCTGGGGGCGGGCGACGACACCGAGCCGGGCCGGCATGCCTGATGGAAACGGGGCCGCCCGAAGATCTTCCGGCTGCCCGAACTGAGGGCCGCGGCCAGGCAGCCTGCTGGCCGAGCCTCACGCATGAGCCCCCGAGGCGCGCGGAGAGGTCGTGGGCGCCACCGCTCATGCCCGGCCGCTGGATGAGGCCGCGGATTGCCCGGGACGCGGCCGCCGCACTCAGCTTCCCGGCTTGGCCCGCCGCTTCGATGTGGTCGGATGCGCATGAGCATGGCCATGGTCGTGCTCTCCCGCGACGATCGGCACGACATGCAGGTGATGCAGGCGCACGCCGCGCTGGGTGACCAGGCTGTCGCCGAAGGCGCGGACCTGGCCGATGGAGCCCCTCAGAATGGCGACTTCCAGGCACTCTTCATGGTCCAGATGGACATGCAGCGTTGCGACGGACAGGTCATGGTGGTCATGCTGGGCGCTCGTCAGCCGGCGGGCGAGATCGCGCGTCTCATGCTCGTAGACATAGCTGAGGGCCGCGACGCAGGGCGCATCGCCGTCCCCTTCCGCCGCCTCGCGTGCATGCACCTCGCGAACGATGTCTCGGATCGCCTCGGAGCGGCTGGTGTAGCCGCGTCTGGCGCTGAGCCGATCGATCACGTCCAGCAGGTCCTCATCGATGCTGATCGTGATGCGCTGCATGGCCGAGGTTGCGCTCATGGGGCTCCGGAATCCTCTGTGCGCGAGGCGCGCGATGCTCCCGCCCATCCTCGCATGGCAGGCCGCTTTTCCAAGCAGGGATGAAGCGCCTGCACAACAGGCGCGTGGTGGTCCCCCGGCAGGCTGGCCAATCCTGCGCCTGTCTCGGCCGGGGGCGCCAACCATGGTGCACGGGCTTCCTGCGCAGCGCCTGGTCCAACCGCCGGCAGCGGGGGCGAATAGTCGCGGCAGGCGATCCCTCGGGGAAGGAAAGGGCCTCCGCTATGTGGCCAGCGCCATGCCCGTGGCGGGGTCAAACACATGCAGATTGGCCGGATCGGGCCGGATCGCCACGGCATCATCTATCGCGGCTTGTTGACTCGCGCGGACCTCCGCGGTCACGCGCAGCTTGGGCGCCAGTTCGACTTCGATCAGCTTTTCGCTGCCGATCAATTCCACGATCCAGACCTTGCCCGGGATGGAGCCGGGCGTCCCTTGCGGGACAACCGTGACATCCTGCGGTCTTACTCCCAGGATGACGTCCGACGGCGCGCCGGGCGGCAGCGTCAAGGGTAACGGTGTGCCGGCCACCGTCAGCGCCCCGTTCCGCCACTGCGCGGGCACGAGGTTCATGGGCGGGGTGCCGATGAAGCCCGCGACGAAGAGATTGGCTGGTTTGCCGTAGACTTCCTCGGGCGTGCCGATCTGCTGCACCACCCCTTCGTTCATCACGACAACCAGATCCGACATGGTCATGGCTTCGAGCTGGTCGTGGGTGACATAGACCGTGGTCGTGCCGAGATCGAGATGGAAGCGCCGCAGCTCCCCCCGCATGGTGGCGCGGAGCTTTGCATCCAGGTTCGACAGCGGTTCGTCCATGAGGAAGATGTCGGGCTTGCGCACCATGGCGCGCCCGAGGGCAACGCGCTGCCGCTGACCGCCCGACAGCGCCTTCGGCTTGCGGGCGAGCAGATGGGCGATCTCCAGAACCTTGGCGACGGCGCCGATCTTCTCCTGCCGCTCGGGCTTCGACGTGCCGCGGACCTCGAGCCCGTAGCCGATGTTCCGCGCGACATCCATGGTCGGATAGAGCGCATAGGACTGGAACACCATGGCGATGTTGCGCTCGCCCGGCGGCAGCCGGTCGACGCGCCGGTCGCCGAAGCGGATCTCCCCCGCGGTCGCCGTCTCCAGCCCTGCGATCAGGCGCAGCAGCGTCGTCTTGCCGCAGCCGGACGGGCCGAGCAGCGTGACGAACTGGTGCGACGGAACGGTGAGGTCAAGCGACTTCAGGACATGGTTGGACCCGAAGGACTTCGACAGCCCTTGCACGACGACATCCGTCATCCCTTGACCGCTCCCGCGCCAAAACCCGCCACCAGGTGGCGCTGCATGAAACCGAACAGGATGGCCATCGGCAGCGTCATCAGCACCGAGGAAGCCATCATCAGGGCCCAATCGACATGGGTTCCGTCGAAGAAGTGCATCACGCCCACGGTCAGCGGCAGGTTCTCCATCGTGTTCATGAAGACACGGCCGAACAGGTAGTCGTTCCAGGACACGATCAGCGAAAAGATCGACGCCGCGATGATGCCGGGAAGGGCCACCGGCAGCACGATCTGGCGGAACACCTGCAGGCGCGATGCGCCGTCCACCAGCGCGGCTTCCTCGATCTCGATCGGCACGCCGCGGAAGAAGGCCCACATCAGCCACAGGCAGAAGGGCAGCGTGATGCAGACATAGCCGAGGATCAGCGAGAACAGCGTGTCCGTCAGATCCAGCGACACCATCGTCAGGAACATCGGGAAGACGAAGATCACGCTGGGCACCATGTAGCCCAGGATCGCGATGTAGGGCACCGAACGCTGCCCCCAGAACCGGAAGCGCGTCAGCGAATAGGCGGCGAGCGTCGCCACGCTGATGGAGATGATCGTCGATCCCACCGAGACGATGATCGAATTGCCGAACCAGGTGAGGAAATAGGCCGAGGGCGGCACGCCCGCCCCTGGCGCACTGGCGACGGACCCGCCGAAGAGCAGCTCGCGATAGGCGTCGAAGGTCACGTTCTCCGGCCACAGCGTCGGCGGCCAGCGGAAGATCTCCTCCTTGGGCTTGAGGCTGGTCGAGATCGCCCAGAGCAGCGGGAAGCACACCACGAAGGTGATGGCGCCGAGCACGGCGTAGAGGATCGCGGCGGCCCAGGGTCTCATGCGGCCTTGTCCTCCCGTCCGAAGCCCGAGACGCGGATGTAGAGCATCGACCCTGCGAGCAGCAGCAGCAGCATGATCACGCCCGCCGCCGCACCGACGCCCATGCGCAGATTCGCGATGGACTGGTCGAAGGCATAGAGCGCGAGGTTGTAGGTGGATGTCCCCGGCCCGCCGCGTGTCAGCAGGTAGATCTCCTCGAACTTGTTGAAGGTCCAGATGGTGCGGAAGACGATCACCACGGCCAGCACCTCGGCGAGCTGCGGCAGGGTGATGTCGCGGAAGCGGCGCAACGCGCCGGCGCCGTCCACCTTGGCGGCATCGTAGAGCTCGGTCGGGATGGTCTGCAGCCGCGCGAGCACGACGATCACGACGAAAGGCGTGTATTTCCAGACATTGAGCAGGATGGCACTGGTCATCGCCATGGTCGGCGTGGACAGCCAGGCGATGCGTTCATCGATGACACCGGCCGACATCAGCAGGTGGTTGACGATGCCGATCTCGGAATTGAACAGCCAGCGCCAGTTCAGCGCGATCACCACAGTCGGCACGATGTAGGGGAACAGCAGCAGACCGCGGAAGGCGTTCATCCCCTTCAGCGGCTGATGCAGAAGCATGGCGAGCCCGACGCCGATCACCGCCTGCAGCACGGTGGACCAGCCGGTCCAGACGATGGCCTGCCAGAAACTCTCCCAGAAAAGCGGGTCCTCCAGCACGAAGAGATAGTTGTCCAACCCCACGAAAGGCTGGTCGTCCGGCCGCAGCGGGTTGTAGCGGACGAAGGACAGCCGCACCGCCTCGGCGATCGGCCAGACGAGGAAGACGCCGACCGCGATGATGAGGGGGAGCATGAACAGCACCCCCACTTGCCGGTCGCTCAGGCGGAACTTCACGCCGCGCTATCCGAGCAGGCGCCGGTTCTCGCGGCGGATATCCTCGAACTGGCGATGGCCCCATTCCACGGCGGCGCGCGGGTTCTCGTTGTTCACCAGGATGCGCTGCGCGACCTGCGACCACACGTTGCGCCCATGCCCGATGCCGGCGAGCGGGTTGATGCCCTTCTTCAGCTCATGCCCGGAATTGCAGGCATAGGGGACGAAGCCGGTGAAGATCACGTCCACGCTGCGCTTCTTCTGCTGGTACATCGGGTTGTTCAGCAGGGCGGGCGCCGTCGCCTGGTCCTTGAACACCGGCCCGACATTGGGGAAGAGGCTGTTGGCGTAGCGCACCATCCAGTCGGTGCTGTTCATCACATGGGCCATTGCCTCCTTCGCCTCGCGGATGAAGGGGTTGTTCTGGCGCGGCATGATGAAGCCGTTGATGTCGGTCCAGGACCAGCGCGCGCCGGTGCGCGGATGGGCCGGGTTCAGGTAGTACTCCATCTTCTCGTAGATCGGCTTCGCCTCGTCGAAGGCGCGGCCCATGGTGCGGCCCCAGTAGAAGCTGCTGCCGGTGCGGCCCGTGACGTGCTGGTCGACCACCTGCAGGAAGCTGAACTCCACCGCCGATCGCGGCATCGTGCCGTAGAGCTCCTTGATGAACTCATAGGCCTCGATGGTGGCGGGGCTGTTGAAGGTCGTCTCGAAGCTGCGCGCGGGGTCCCAGGTCTGGCCGCCGGCCTGCCAGATGAGCTGCTGGATATGGTAGTCGCCGCAGAGATTGCGGCCGAGCGCCATGGTGAAGCCGGCGCTGCCCTGCCGCTTCGCCTGGATGGCCTTGGCGCCGTTCAGCAGGTCGTTCCAGGTCCAGTTGGTGGGATCGGACAGGCCGGCTTCCTGCCGCGCATCGTCCTGCATGATGAACAGGCAGCCCTGGTGGTGCAGCGGCACGGCATACTGCGTGCCCTTCCAGGTGCCGAAATCGTCGATGGTGAAGCCGTCCACCAGGCGTTCGCGGGCACGGATCGCGGTGTTCACATCCTGCATCGGCTCGAGCAGGCCTTCGGCCGCGAGCTGATAGGCGATCGGCGATTCCACGCTGATCAGCGCCGGCGGGCGGCGCGCGGCGAGATCCGTCGCGAGCTTGGTATAGACCGCATCCCAGGCGATCTGCTCGGCCTCGAAGCGCAGGCCCGGCGCGTTGCGCTGCGCCCATTCGTTCAGCCCGTTGGTGAAGACGCCGATATAGGGGCCGGGCTCGCCCCAGACCCGGGCGACGCGCTCGCGCGTCTGCGCGAAGGCCGGCATGCTGAGCGGCGTTGCCGCGGCCAGCCCAGTCAGCAGGGCATCGCGGCGGGTGAGACGCAGCGTCATGATCTTGGTTTCCTTCCCGTAGACCGGCATCTCGCCCGCAAGTGAGGAAGGCGGCGCCGGATTGTTGCGGGGAGCGTATGGGCCGCGGCCGGGTTGGGTCAATCCTCGGCCGTCCGCGGGGGTCGCTGGCGTCAGCCGCCATCCGCTCGATCGCTGCGCCGTGAACCGGAAGGTCGCGAGCGCGATGACAGGAAATCGGTCACGCGGATGCGCGTCGCACCGGAAAGGCCGTCCAGGTGATCAAGATCCCGCGCCTTGCCGGCCAAGCGGCGCGGCAGCGGCCCACATGCCTGGACGCGCCGCGATGAGTGGAGCCACTATTCGGCATGACAGTCCCTGAGGCGTTGCCTGTCGGAACCCACGGCATCACGCGCCAGTGGTACAAGTATACCCGCGGTGAGCGCATCGCTGACGGCACCCTGCATATTCTCGGCGTATCGGCCGGGATCTCGGCGTGCGTGACGCTGTTTCTGGCGAATGACAGTTCGTCATTGCTGGGCGCCGTCGCGATCGGGCTCTACGCCGCCGGGCTCCTGACGATGCTGGCGTGTTCGGCGCTCTACAATCTGGCGCGGGAGGGCTCTGCCAAGGCCGTGTTCCGGAGACTCGACCACGCGGCGATCTTCGCGATGATCGCCGGGACCTATACGCCGATCAGTATCCTCGGCATTGGCGGCCTCTGGGGGTGGTGCCTGCTCGCGGCGGTCTGGGCCGGAGCATTGGCGGGAAGCGTGCTGAAGCTGGCGGCGCCGGGGCGTTTCGAAGGTGCGTCCATCGCCGCATATCTTCTGCTCGGCTGGGCCGGCCTGGCCGCCATCGGTCCATTGACCGCCCGGCTATCCACGCAGGCCATCGTCCTGATCGCCCTGGGCGGTGCCTTCTACACCACGGGTGTCATGCTGCATCTCGCGACGAAGCTGCGCTACCACAACGCCCTGTGGCATGCGCTCGTGCTCGCGGGAGCAGGAAGCCATTTCGTCGTGGTCTACGGTCTTGCGGCGGGCGCGGCATCGTAGGCCGCGACAGCCGACTCACCCGCACAGCCGGCAATGCGACGCGCCGGGCATGACGTATGTCGTGCCCGGCGGTTCTTCGCATACCGTCAGCGACGGGCCTTGCCCTTCGCGATCTCGCGCTCAATCGCGGCGCGGTCGGTTGCCCCCGATCGCCTCATGATCTCGCGCACGATGGCCGCCGAGATCCTGTGCCGCTTCGCAAGCAGGGCGACGTCCTCATCGATCTCGGCCTCGGATTTCGGGATGGCGACGTCGATGGCAGGACTGGCCATGAGAATGCTCCGTTGGGCGGCGATCGAGAGGAAATCGAGTGAACAAGCAGCGTCGTCGATGACGCTGCGCGGCTATTTGCGACGTGCCTTGCGGGCAGCGTATCGCGCGTCGCGCATCGCCTTCTGCTCGGCGGCGAGTGCCAGGGCGCGTGCCTTCTTCTCGGCATCGAGAAGGACGGCGCGCTGCTCCTGTTCCAGGGCCGCCATGGCTGCTTCGCGCGCGGCCTCGGCCTGCCGACGGGCCTCCTCGGCCGCCAGGCGCGCTTCTTCCGCCCGCCGGGCCTCCTGCTCCGCTTCGAGCCGCCGGGCTTCGGCGGCGGCAGCCTCGGCCTGAGCGGCGCGCTCGGCCAGGCGCTCGGCGCGGCGCGCCTCACGGGCCTCGGCGACGGCGCGCTGGGCGGCGAGGCGTTCCTGCACCACGGGATCGTCAGGGCGGGGCTGTCCGCGGAAGCGCTCGATCATCGTCTTGCGGGCGAGATCCGCGGCTTCGCGGCGGGCGTTGAAGTCGTCGCGCTTCATACCGTGCATTGTGGTTCGCTGCTGTCCTTGTCTGGTGGATATGTCGGATCGTGCAGGATCATCCGAGGATATCGAGCACGATCTGGCGGATCTCCGCGAGTGAAAGTCCGGTGCCGGGGCGCGGGGCGCCCGATGCCGGGGCGGTGGGGCCGCTGCGTGCCGGAAGGCCGCGCGGCATGTGCGGGATGCTGGTCATGGTCTTCGTTCTTTCTTCTTGGCGACGCCGTCCCGAAGGGCGGCGCCGCATCCATGCGACAGGGTCCGGCGCCGGGCGCCGGCCGCGGTCGGAAAGGCCTTCAGGCCCTGCGCAGGTTGGTCGCGGACGTCTTGCCCTGCTGACCACGCTGGATGTCGTATTCGATCTTGTCGCCGTCACGGGGCGTTCCGATACCCGAACGTTCGACGTCAGAGATATGGAGGAAAACGTCCTTCGTGCCGTCGTCGGGCTGAATGAAGCCGTATCCCTTGGTGGCGTTGAACCACTTGATGGTGCCAATGGACATGATTGTTCCGTCTATACGCAAAACCGCGGCCACACTGAATAGTGTGTCCGATCAATCTTCTGCTGGGGGTCGGGCGGACTCGGCGCTCGATCGGGAGCAAGGAGAGCGCAGTAGGGCCAATAAAAGCTGATGGCGTTCAGATAGTCCCTCGCGCACCAGAATGAAAGGTCCAAATGCGGATTGCCGCGGGAACAGGGCTTTGATCCCGCAGCAATGTCCCATTCCGCCGTGCCGGACACGCGGGCCAGGCATGCTTGCCGAAGCAGGCGATGAGACCTGCGCCCGCGCGGGGACGGGGGGCCGTCACGCCCCGCCTCACGCCGCTGCCGTCGCCGTCTGCCAGGTGATGAGGCGCGCATAGGCGCCCCCCTTGGCCAGCAGCGCGGCGTGGGTGCCGCTCTCCACCACCTGTCCCCGCTCCATCACGATGATGCTGTCCGCATTGCGGATGGTGGACAGGCGATGGGCGATGACCAGCACGGTGCGATCCTGCATCAGGGCCTCCAGCGCGCTACGGACCTGCGCCTCGCTGATCGTGTCGAGATGCGAGGTCGCCTCGTCCAGCACCAGCACCGGCGCATCCTTGAGGAAGGCGCGGGCGATGGCGATGCGCTGGCGCTGGCCGCCGGAAAGCTGGACGCCGCGTTCGCCGACGGGCGTGTCCAGGCCCTGCGGCAGGCTGGCGACGAAGCCCGACAGGGCGGCGCGCTGCAGGGCGAGGTCGAGTTCCGCCGCCGAGGCCTCCGGCCGGGCAAGGCGGATATTGGCCTCGAGCGTGTCGTTGAACAGGTAGGTGTCCTGCGCCACCAGCGCGATGTGCTGGCGCAACCCCTCCAGGGACAGTTCGCGCAGATCCACCCCGTCCAGCGTGACCCGGCCCGCGTCGGGGTCCCAGAAGCGCAGCAGCAGGCTCGCCACGGTGGATTTGCCCGCCCCCGATGGACCGACCAGCGCGATGGTGCGCCCCGCCGGCATGGTGAGGTCCAACCCATCCAGCGCCGGCCGGTTGCGGCCCGGATAGGTGAAGTGCACGCCCTCGAAGGCGACGGCCGAGCCGCCGGCGTGGTGTGCCGGCACCAGCCTGCCATCCGCCACCATCGGCACCTCGCGCTCCACCACGCGCAGGCGGCGGGTGGAGGCGATGGTGTCGGCAAGCTGGCGGCCCACCTGGGCGATCTCGGACACCGGCAGGAAGGCGGCGATGGCGAGCAGGATCGCGACCGGCAGCAGTCCGGCCGGAAGCGTGCCCTGCGCCACCAGCAGCGCCCCCACCGCGGCGACGGCGATGCCGCCCATGCCGGTGGCGACTTCCAGCCCGGCCGCGGCGCGCGCCTGGTCGTCGAGCAGCGTGAGGCGATGGCGCTGATAGGCCGCCACGCGATCCTGGAATCCCGCCCGCCGCGTCGGCACGGCGCGGAAGGCGAGCAGGTCGCCGAGCCCCTGGATCGTCTCCGTCACATGCGCGCCGAGCGCCCCCAGCGCGCCGCGCGCCTCCGCCCCCATGCGGTCGATGCGCGCCCGCCCGCGCAGCGGCGAGAGCCCAGCGAAGAGCAGGAACGGCAGCAGCGCGACCGCGAGCGGCCAGGCCATCAAACCCAGCACGCCGATCACCGTCAGCGGCACCAGCAGCGCCACCACCGCCGGGGCGACGGTATGGGCGTAGAAATACTCGACCGTCTCGACGTCGGTGGTGGCAAGGGCCACGAGATCCCCCGCCCGCCGGCGCATCAGATAGGCCGGGCCCAGCCGGTCGAGCCGGGCGAAGAGGTCGATGCGCATCTCGGCCAGCAGGCGATAGGCCATGTCGTGCGCGAGCCAGGATTCCAGCCAGTGCAGCAACCCCGCGACAGGCGCCGTGACCAGCAGCGCGATGGCGATCCAGAGGGTCGGCGCGCCGTCGCGCAGCGCGGCGATCAGCAGCGCGCCCAGCACGCCCACGCCGATGAAGGCGGCGACGCGCAGGATGCCGAGCAGCACCACCATCGCCATCTTGCCGCGCCAGGGCAGGATGTAGTGCAGCAGGCTCGCCAGCGTCTCCCGCCAGCCGATGGACGCCGCCTCGACTCCGATCTCGACCGGCGGCGGGCCGCCCGCCTCGGCCTCCGCGGCGCTGCCGGTCGCCTCGGGCAGGCGGTCGGGCAGGGCGGCGGCGCTGCGCTCGCTGGCCTGGGCGCCCATCAGGCGGCGATAGATGCCGTCCTGCCGCATCAGCGCGGCATGCGCGCCGCTTTCCACCACCCGCCCATGGTCGAGCACCAGGATGCGGTCGGCGCCAATGACGCTGGACAGGCGATGGGCCAGGATCAGCGTGGTGCGGCCCTGCATCAGCCGGTCGAGCGCCTGCTGGATGACTGCCTCGTTCTCCGCGTCCACGGCCGAGAGCGCCTCGTCCAGGATCAGGATGGGCGCATCGCGCAGCAGGGCCCGCGCAATCGCCAGGCGCTGGCGCTGGCCGCCGGACAGGCGCGCGCCGCGTTCGCCGATCACGGCCTCATATCCGCCGGGCAGGGCCCTGATGAAGTCATGCGCGTTGGCGGCGCGGCAGGCGGCCTCCATCTCGGCCTCGCTCGCGCCCGGCCGGCCGAGGCGCAGGTTTTCCGCCACCGTGCCGTGGAACAGCGTCGCATCCTGCGCGACGATGGCGACATGCGCGGCGATGCTGGCCGGATCGAGCCCCCCGATATCCTGCCCGCCGATGAGGATCCGCCCCGCTTGCGGGTCGTGCTGGCGCAGCAGCAACCGCAGGATGGAGGATTTGCCCGCACCGCTCGGCCCGACGATGCCGACGCGCTCGCCGGCGGCGATGGCGAAGTCGAGCCCGTCATGCGCCGGCGCGCGACCGCCGGGATAGGCGAAGCGCACGCCCTCGAAGGCGATGGAAGGCGCCGGCCCGTCGCCACCCAGGCGCAGCACGGCCCCGCCCGGTGCCACGGCCGGCTGCGCCTCCAGCAGCGCATTGATGCCGATGGCGGCCGATTGGCCGACCATGCCCTGGTGCAGCACGGAGCGCAGGTCGCGCAGCGGGCGGAAGATCTCGGTGCCGGCCATCAGCACCACCAGCAGCGCCTCGAGGCTCATCTCCCCCGCGCCGACGCGATGCGCGCCGAGGATCAGCGCGATGGCGGCACCCAGCGCCATGCCGGTATCGGTGATGCCGCGCGTCAGCACGCCGAGCGCCAGCACCCAGAAGGTGCTCTGGTACAGCGCGCGGGCCTTGGCGGCGAGCTTCTCGCCATAGGATCGGCTCTGGCCGAACGCCTGCAGCGTGGGCAGGCCCTGCACCGCGTCGAGGAACTCGCTGCCGAAGGCCTTGAACGCCTTCTGCCGGGCCAGCGAGGCGCGCCGGTCCGCCCGGTGCACCAGCACCGGCAGCACCAGCGTGACGAGCGCCGCAGCCAGCAGCACCAGCGCCACCGGCACGTCCCAGAATGCCATGAACAGGAAGATCGCGACCGGCGCGCAGGCGGCGATGGCGAGCTGCGGCACGTATTGGCCGAAGAAGGTCTGCAACTGCTCGACGCCATCGACCATGGAGAGCATCACGCCGCCGGTGCGTTCCCCGGCGAACCAGGCCGGACCCAGGGCGGCGATGCGGTCGAACAGCATGGTGCGGAGCCGGCCCTGCACTGCTGCCGCCACCCGGTTGGCCTGCACGGCCCGCGCCTGGTCTAGCCAGGCCCGGATCAGCACCGCCACCAGCGCGCCGGCGAGCGGCCAGGCAATGGCGACCGCGTCAGCCCCCGCGAAGACGCGCGCCAGGGCGATGCCGAGGAAGGCGAAGCGGGCAATGCCGGCGGCCAGCGCCAGGAGGCCGAGCAGTACGCCCCCCGCCATGGCGACCCGCAACCCCGCCGTCAGGCGCCAGAGGCGAAGATCGAAGTACATGACTGATGCTCCCTGGTGCCCGGGACTCCGTCGGCACCGCCCCCGGCAGGCTGATGCAGGTAGGACGATGCGGCAAATACATCATACTCATCTGCTGTTGAGCTATATTGAACGGCGATGAGCACCCACCTCCCGCCCCTTGCCGCCCTGCGTGCCTTCGCGGCCGTCGCCCGGTCGGGCAGTTTCGCCCGCGCGGCTGCCTCGCTGCATGTCAGCACCAGCGCCGTCAGCCACCAGATCCGGGCGCTGGAGGCGGAGCTTCGCACACCCTTGCTGACGCGCGCACGCAACGGCGCAGGGCACAGCCGCACCGCGCCGACCGCGGCTGGCGCCGCGTTGCTGGTGGCGGTGGAGGAGGCGCTGACGCGGCTCGGCGATGCCTGTGATGCGATCCGGGGCGAGGCGCGGCGCGCCCGGCCCCGTCTGACGGTGGCGGCCAACGGGTCCTTCGGCTCGTTGTGGCTGGCGCCGCGGCTCGCCGCCTTCGCTGGCCAGCACCCCAGCACCGCCTGGACCATGCGGGCGATCGAGGAGGAGCGGCCGGACATGGTACGCGAGGAAATCGACCTCGCCATCCTGCGCGTGCGGTCGGGCGCGGTGCGACCGCCGGATGAGCTGCTGTTCGAGGAGACCGTGTTTCCTGTCTGCAGCCCGGCGCTCGGAGCGTTCGAGGCGCCGGAGGCGCTGCTGGGGCACAGCCTGCTGGAAGAATCCCACGGCGACAGTCCGGAGAAGGACTGGCGGCATTGGCTGGGCCTGCTCGGCCTGCCCAAGGCGTCGCGCCGCATCGTGCGCTTCAGCAGCTTCAACCAGGTGATCGCGGCGGCCATCGCCGGCGCCGGGATCGCGCTGGGCCGAGTTCCGCTGCTGGATGCCGAACTCGCTTCCGGACGACTGGTGCGGCTGTTCGCCCCCCACGAGTTGCCAGGGTCCTGGGCTTTCGCCCTGCACAGCAGGCCAGGGCTTGCGCGTGACCCCCATGTGCTGCTGCTGCGGAACTTCCTGTTGGCGTCGGTGACGAAAACCGGTTCCTGAAGCGGATGCGGTTGCGTCGCCGATCCCAGGTGGCGCGTTATGCGCCTCGCCGTGGATGATGCCCGGGGCGTGGGAGACTACAGCGCCCGTAGGCACTGATTGAGGCTGACGATCTCCGCCGGCAGGCCCGACGGGGCAGGCGACAGCGCTATCCCAGCCGTCGCAGCCATCCGCGCATCGCTCGCGGTCACGCCGAACTCGCGGCGAAAAATCCGCGCGAAGGTCGAAGGGTCGTGGAACCCGCACGCCGCCGCGACGATAACGATCGGCCGCTGATCTGCGGGATCCGAAAGCGCAGCGAAGGCCGCCCGAAGCCGCTCGCGCTGGACGTAGCGTTGCACGCCGCCTTCGTCCTCCAGAAGCCGATAGAGCTGAGAGCGGGACATCCCCAGTTCGCGGCAGAGCACCGAAGGGGTCAAGGTTGCCGAGTGCAGGCGTGCGCGCACCATGCGTCGAACCTGTTCCAGCCGAGTAAGGTCGATCTGTTGTGCCGCGACCTCAAAGGACGCGGGGGTCGGCACGACGCACGCTGCGAGCATCGCCCCGACGGCGTCAGCCAGGCGTGGCAACTCGTGGTCATCGAGATCTGGCGCCGATCGTTCCAGGAGGCGGAGGTAGTCCGCCAGCATCAAGCCGACACCCCCTGCAATCGGCCGTCCGCGCATGCGATCGAGCTGCGGTGCTATCGCGGAGAAACGGTCTCTGGACAGGTAGATGTGCAGGCGTTCGCCTGGCGCGCGACGGCTCTCGACCGCGTCTGCCATGGAAATCACGAAGGGTGCGCCCGAGGCTACCGGATGCTCGGCATCCGCGAGCCGGAGATGTGAGGCGCTCGTGCCAACGGTGAGGATCCAATGGTCCATCGGATCGCGCCTGACATGTGCGGCGGTACGCTTCGAATGAATGGGCGGGGCAACGACACGGCCCAGAAGCAGGCCACCGGCCGCGAAGCTGGTGGCCTCGGCCTCGAATGGCGTGTCGGCATCCTCCGAAGGCCAGATGGACTCGAAAGCCGGGCTGAACCATGACTGCCATACGGCGCGTTGATCCCGGACCGGTAACCCGGCCGTCGAGAATGTTTGACGGATAACGGGCATCAGGCCCCCGGGCCGGTCGCGAGCCATGGCGGTGTATGGCGGCCACGGCCATTGATGCGCGCGCCAAGCACACGCTTGCGACGCCGCGTTCCACCTCGCATCGGTTGGCGGGAGCGCCCGAATGCCGTTGGAGCAGTGTGGCGCACTCTATGGGTGGTCCATCAACCGTTCGGTCGCGACGTCCTGCATCCTCGACCGGGTCATTCCATGATCCTCCGCATAGGCATCGATTGCCTGAGGGACGTCCTTCGGCAGGCTGATGTTCACCCCTTCACAGGCTCTCGCTCAGGACGCTGCCCGGAGGAGGACGGTGAGACCACAGCAGTTCTCAGCAGCCTCCATGATCGCGGTCAAGCCGGCGGCTGGGTCTGCGACCGGGTCGCGGTCATGGATCTCGGCCGTATCGTGGAGATCGGGGAGCGCCGTCGCCTGTCACGTCGCCGACCAAGGGGGGCACTGCGGTTGCCGACGCGAATGCCGTGGCATCCGCGCTTCGGGAGCGGACTGGACGCAATCCGGGCAATCGTGAGAAGAATTGATAAATTCATCATATTCCCGAGGCCCCGATGCGTCGGCGTTCGCTCCTGGCCACCATGCCGGCCCTGCCATTCCTGGCGCCCGAAGCCGCCGGCGCGAGCCAATCGGCCAGCATTACCTATTCCTGGCCGACCAATGTCGGCCCGCTGCATCCGCATCTCTACAACCCCAACCAGCTCTTCGCCCAGGCGATGGTGTATGAGCCGCTGGTCCGCTACGCGGAGGGCGGATCCGTGGAACCCGCCCTGGCGACCGCCTGGGAAGCCGAGCAGCGTGGGCGCAGCTACGTGTTCCAGCTTCGCGAGGGCGTTCGCTTTTCCGACGGCACGCCCTTCGATGCCGCCGCGGTGGTCGCCAATGTCGAGGCCATCCTCGGCAACCGGCGGCGCCATGCCTGGCTGGAGCTGGTCGCCCAGATCGAGGGCGCGGAGGCGCTCGGCCCCGCCGTGGTGCGGCTGCGACTGCGTGGACCCTACTATCCGACGCTGCTGGAACTCGCGCTGATCCGGCCCATGCGCTTCGCCTCGCCAGCGGCGCTGCGGCCGGATGGCAGCCTGGTGGCGCCGATCGGCACCGGCCCCTGGCGCCTGGCGGAGACCGTGCGCGGCCAGCACGATCTCTTCCTGCGCCATGACGGATACTGGGGCGCGAAGCCCGCCGCCGAGCGCGTGCTGGTCCGTGTCCTGTCCGACAGCAACAGCCGCGCCCTGGCGCTGGAGACCGGCGAGATCGACCTGATCTACGGCACCGACCAGATCGATGCCGACAGTTTCCGCCGCTTCACCGCGGATAGGCGCTTTGCCGCGACGATCTCCCCGCCGCTCGCGACCCGCATGCTGGCGGTGAATTCGGCGCGCTTCCCGACGGACGACCCTGCTGTGCGTCAGGCCATCGCTGCCGGCATCGACCGCGCCGCCCTGGTCCGCCACGTGCTTCAGGACACCGAACCGGCGGCCGAGACGCTTTTCGCCGAGAACTTCCCCTATTGTCGGCTCGGCCTGCGTGCGCCGGCCTTCGACCGTGCCGCCGCGGCCGCGACGCTGGATGCGGCGGGCTGGCGCCTGCCCGCCGGCGGGCGGGTGCGCGAGCGTGACGGCCGGCCGCTCACCCTCGATCTCTGCTTCGTGGGGCCCGATGCCCTGCAGAAGGCACTGGCGGAGGCGATGCAGGGCGACCTGGCGCGCATCGGCATCGGTGCGCGGCTTGTCGGCGAGGATGCCGGCACTTCCGAGGCGCGCCAGCGTTCGGGCGATTTCGGCATGATCTTCGGCAGCAGTTGGGGTGCGCCCTACGATCCGCATGCCTTCATGGGATCGATGCGCGCGCCGTCCCATGCCGATTTCGAGGCCCAGCGAGGCCTGCCGGAGAAGGCCGAGATCGATCGCCGCATCGGTGCCGTGCTGACCACGACCGACGAGGCCGAGCGCGCCGCGACCTATCGCTGGCTGCTGACGACCCTGCATGAGTCCGGCGTGTACTTCCCGATCTCGTACCTGACCAACAAGGCCGTGCAGCGCGCCGGCCAGCCGCCAGTCCCTTTCGGCGCGACGCGTTACGAGATTCCCTTCGATCGCATGCGGCAGGGTTGAGCGCGCCATGTTGCATTTCCTGGCCCGGCGTCTCGCCGGGCTGCTGGCGCTGCTGCTCGTCGTATCCTTCGTCTTCTTCGCCCTGTTGCGGCTCGGGCGTGGCGATCCGGCGCTCGACTATCTCCGCCTCGCGCAGATTCCACCGACCGAGGCGGCGCTGGCCCAGGCGCGGGAGACGCTCGGCCTCGATCGGCCATTGGCGACGCAGTACCTGGCCTGGCTCGGCGATGCGCTGCGGCTCGATCTCGGACGGAGCTGGCAGACCGGGCGGCCGGTCGCTGAGGAGATCGCGCACTACCTGCCTGCCACCCTCCAGCTCGCCGGCGCGGCGGTGCTGGTCATGCTGCTGGTCGGCGTGCCGCTCGGTGTCTGGGCGGCGCTGCGGCGTGACCGCTGGCCTGACCAGGTGACGCGCATCATCGTCTTCCTCGGCGTGTCGCTGCCGAACTTCTGGCTCGCCTTCCTGCTGGTGCTGCTCTTTGCCGTGACGCTCGGCTGGCTGCCGGCGATCGGGCGCGACGGACCGGCCAGCATCATCCTGCCGGCCATCGCCACGGCGACCATGTCCGCCTGCGTTATGCTGCGCCTGGTGCGTGCTTCGGTGCTGGGCGCGATGGGCGAGCCGCATCTTCGCTTCGCCCGGGCCCGCGGCCTCAGGCCCGCCACGATCCTGGGCCGGCACATCGTGTTGAACGCGATGGTGCCGCCCATGACCATGCTGGGGCTGCATGTGGGCGAATTGCTCGGCGGCGCGATGGTGGTGGAGACGGTCTTCGCCTGGCCGGGCCTTGGCCGCTGGGCGCTGACCGCGATCCAGAACCGCGACTATCCGGCACTGCAGGGCTTCGTGCTGGCGCTGACCGCGGTCTTCGTTCTGTGCAACCTCGTGGTCGATCTCCTGCATGCGTGGCTCGATCCGCGCGTCCGGCTCGGATTGCCGATGTGAGCCGCATCAGGATCCCGATCGCACTGGCGGTCATCGCGCTGCTGCTCCTTGCCGCTCTGCTGGCGCCCTGGATCGCGCCTTACGATCCGGGCGAGACGGATCTCGCCAACCGTCTGCAGCCGCCCTCCGCCATGCATTGGCTGGGGACGGATCATCTGGGGCGCGACCTGCTGTCACGGTTGATCTGGGGCGCGCGGGCATCCCTGGGGGCAGTGACGGCGATCCTGGCCCTGGTGCTCCTGATCGGTTGCGCGGTGGGCGTCACGGCCGGGCTGGTCGGCGGGCGCGTGGATGCGGTGCTGATGCGGATCTGCGAGGGCTTCATGACCGTGCCCACCCTGGTGCTCGCGTTGTTCATGATCGGGGCGCTCGGCACCGGGCTCGTGAACGTGGTCGTCGCCATCGCACTGTCGCATTGGGCCTTCTATGCGCGGCTGGTGCGGACGACGACGCTCTCGTTGCGCAATCTCGACTATGTGGTCGCGGCGCGGATCGCGGGCCTGTCGCGTCTGGCCGTGGTGCGACGGCACGTGCTGCCGGTCCTGACCGGCCAGCTTGCCGTGCTGACCTCCCTCGATCTCGGCCATTGGATGCTGCATGTGGCGGGGCTATCCTTCCTCGGGCTCGGCCTGGCGCCGCCGGCGCCGGAATGGGGGATCATGATCAACGACGCGCGGCCCTTCTTCCGCACGGCGCCGGCGCTGATCCTGCTGCCGGGCGCGGCGATCATGCTGACCGTGATGGCCTTCAACCTGCTGGGCGATGCGCTGCGCGACAGGCTCGACCCCGCATTGGCGGGGCCGGCGCCATGACCGGTACCCTCGCGCTGTCAGGCCTGTGCCTTGCCGCCGGCGACCGCGTGCTGGTGCAGGAGGTGGCGCTTCGCCTGCATCGTGGCCGGGTGCTGGGTCTCGTCGGCAGCAGCGGCAGCGGGAAGAGCCTCACCACCCTGGCGCTGCTCGACCTCCTGCCGCCCGGCGTCGGGCGCCTCGCCGGCGAGCTCGTGCTGGATGGCGTGGTGCTGGACCGCGCCGCCCAGGCGGCGCTGCGGGGTGGGACGCTCGGCTACATCCAGCAGGCGCCGCGCGCCGGCTTCAATCCGCTCGTCAGCATCGGCCGGCATTTCGAGGAAACGCTCGCCCTGGCGGGGCTGCGTGGCGCGGCGGCACGCGGGCGCATGCGGGATCTGTTGCGCGACGTCGGTTTCGATGCGCCGGATCGCGTGCCCGGCCTTTATCCCGCGCAGCTCAGCGGCGGGATGCTGCAGAGGGCCATGATCGCGCTGGCGCTGTGCCGGGACCCCGCCTTCCTGCTGGCGGATGAGCCGACGACCGATCTCGACCTCGCCGTGCAGGCGCAGATCCTCGATCTGCTGGCGCATGTGGTCGCGCACAGGGGTATCGGGCTGCTGCTCGTGACGCACGACCTCTCCGTCATCGCCCGCCTGGCCGATGACGTCGCGGTGATGGATGTGGGCCGCGTCGTCGAGGAACAGCCGGTGGAGGAATTCTTCGCGGCCCCCCGCCATCCGCGCAGTCGTGCCCTTCTGGCTGCGCATCGGGCGCTCTACGAACCATGAGCCTGTTCGTCATGCAGGGCGTATCGCATGGGTATCGCCACGGCGCGCTGTTCGGGCGCCAGGCCTTTCATCCGGTGCTGGAAGATGCCGATCTGCGCATCGAGGCCGGCGAATGCGTCGCGCTGCTCGGTCCGACCGGCTCAGGCAAGAGCACGCTCGGGCGCATCCTGCTGGGCATCGAACGCCCCCAGGACGGCACCGTGCTGTTCGACGGGCGGCCTCTGCTCGACGCGCGCGGCCGCATGGGTTCCGGCACGCGACGCGCGATCCAGGCGGTGTTCCAGGACCCGGTCGGGGCGACCAGTCCGCGGTTCTCGGCGGGGGAGGTGGTTGCGGAAGGCCTGCGCCTGCCACGGTCCGCGCTGCGGCAGCGGGTGGCGCAGCTCATGGTCGATGTCGGCCTCGATCCGGCAATGATGGATCGGCCGGCGCATCGGTTGAGCGGCGGCCAGTTGCAGCGTCTGTGCATCGCCCGGGCCCTGGCCCCGGGACCTCGGCTGCTGCTGCTGGACGAAGCGGTGAACAGCCTCGATGTCGAGATCCAGGCGAAGATCCTGGTGCTGCTGCGCGAACTCCGGGCCCGTACGGGTGTGGCCTACCTCTTCGTGACGCATGACCTGCGTCTGCTGCGCCGCTTCGCGGATCGCTGCTACGTCATGCAGGATCGACGGCCGGTGGAAGTCGTCGACCCCTTCGGTGCCACCAGCGTGCCGCCGGCGCTCGCGGCGCTGCGGGACGCGATGCTGCCGGAGCTACCCTCCCCGCCGCGGCAGCCGCCGCGCCATGGGACATCCGGCTGAACGCTACGGCCTCTCAGACTCCGGCCGGGCGCCCAGGCCTTCGCAGCCCGGCGCGTCGTGGAGCCGATAGACCCGCGTCGCCGTGCCGGAGAACAGGGCCGCGCGCTCGTCATGTCCCGCGCCGGCCGCCAGGCGCTTGAAGGCATTCCACAGTACGCCGTAGCCGCACATGCCCTTGTCCACCGGGAAGTTGCTCTCGAACATGCATCGGGAGGCGCCGAATGTTTCGATGAGCGTGTGCATCACGGGGCGCCAAGCCGCCTCCAGCGTGGCCGAGGTCGGCGGAAGGTCGCGGAGGTGGAAGTCGTAGCCGCCCACCTCCATGGCCAGGCCCCCGAGCTTCATCACCGTGTTCGGCAACCGTGCGAGCGCCTGGATTTCCCGGCGCCATGCGTCGAAGCCCTCGTCGCGACGTCCCCGGTAGGGTCCGACACCGAGCGGGCCGCCGCAGTGATTCACCACCACGGCCAATTCGGGCACCGCCCGCGCGACGGCCGCGACCAGCGGTAGCTGGGTCTGGTAGGCCCAGATGTCGAGCACGAGGCCATAGGTGGCGAGCCGGCGGGCGCCCTCGATGAACTGTGGGTCCCGGAGCGGTCCGGGTGGCGGTCCGAGCAGGTTCGACCGCACCTCCGGGGAGGGATCCCAGGCCGTGCGGTTCCGGACACCGCGAAACCTCGATCGCGCGGCGGCGAGGTGTGCCTCGAGCAGCGGTGCGACGCGGTCGCCGAGCGTGAGGTCGACGAAGCCGACGATGCCGGCGCAGGCCCGCAGCGGGCCGTAGCTGCCGCTGGCGCTCGCAGCCGCGATGCCGTTGACGAACTCGGTCTCGCCGAGGGAACGCTCCTCCTCGGGTCCCGACGCCCGATACATCGACCCGCACTGGATGAAGACGGTCGCCCGTACGTCGTGGCCCGAGGCCGTGTCCTGCATCAGGTCGTCGAGGAGATAGCGCTCCTCGGTGCGATCCCAGAGATGATGGTGGGGGTCGATGATCGGGAGGGTTGGATCAAGCGGCGCTTCCTCCACCTGCGCGAGCCAGCCCGGACGGACCGCGATCTGGCGCGAGGGCGTGAAGGCGGCAGCGGCGGAAGACATCATGGTGCGGAGAGTGCCCGCTGCCATCATGAGCGCGCAAGTCGACCGCCCGGGCGCAGGGAATGCGGCCTCACAGGGCGATTCGGTGCCCGCCGGTCGCTCCGACGTAAGGCGGGCTGCGGCACACACCATATGTAGTTGCCTGAATCAAAGCGCGGCGCGATATATGGTATGGGCGTCGCGCTTCCCTTGAGTAACCCGGATCGCAGGCAATCGCCTGCCACCGGGGCGGCATGGCCGATTCCGCGACATCTCCTGAGGGGCTTTCCATGGCTGATTCGCTTTCCGTCCTTCCATTCCCGACCGGCACGGCGTCGCACGACGGCGCCGGCTTCCAGGTCATCCGCCGGGACGGACAGCCGACCCCCTTCCTGCCCGCCAAGATCAGCGTCGCGATGACGAAGGCCTTCCTTGCGGTTGAGGGAAGCTCGGCCGCGGCCTCGAGCCGTATCCACGACATCGTGACGGAACTGACCGACCAGATCGTCGCCGCGCTGACGCGCCATCCCGGGCGGGGGCGCGCGCTCCATGTCGAGGATGTGCAGGATCAAGTCGAACTGGTCCTGATGCGCGGTGGTCATCACAAGGTTGCCCGCGCCTATGTGCTGTATCGGGAGGAGCGCGCGCGTGAGCGCGCCCTGGCCGCGGCGCCGCCCGCTGAGCCGGCTCTCATGGTCTCCCTGCGCGACGGGCGGAGCGTGCCGCTGAATCGCCAGGCTCTGGCACAGAGCGTGGCGGAGGCCTGCGAGGGCCTGCCCGATGTCGAGGCCGCGCCGGTCCTCGCCGAGGTGCAGCGCAACCTCTATGACGGCATCACCGAGGACGAGCTCGGCCAGGTGCCGATCCTCGCCGCGCGGACCCTGATCGAGCAGGAGCCGAACTACAGCCAGGTGAGCGCGCGGCTGCTGCTGAGCGTCCTGCGCAAGGAGGCGACCGCCTTCGTCGATGGCAGTGTTGCCGTCAGCCAGGCCGAGATGATCGGGCGCTATCCATCCTACTTCCAGGCTTATGTGGCCCGCGGCATCGAGGCCGGGCTGCTCGATCCGGAACTGGGGCGTTTCGATCTCGCGCGCCTCGGTGCGGCGCTGAAGCCCGAGAGGGATCTGCAATTCCAGTATCTCGGCCTGCAGACGCTCTATGACCGCTATGTTCTGCAGACGGGTGGCACGCGCTTCGAGATGCCGCAGGCCTTCTTCATGCGCGTCGCCATGGGCCTCGCGCTGCGGGAGATCGATCGCGAGGAGCGGGCGATCGAATTCTACGACCTGATCTCCTCCTTCGACTTCATGTGCTCGACGCCGACGCTGTTCAACTCCGGCACACGGCATTCGCAGCTATCATCCTGCTTCCTCACCTCGGTGCCCGACGACCTCGAGGGGATCTTCGGCGCCATCCGCGACAATGCGATGCTTGCCAAGTATTCCGGCGGCATCGGCAATTCCTGGACGCGCGTGCGTGGGCTGGGGGCGCATATCCGCGGCACCAACGGGGCCTCCCAGGGCGTGGTGCCTTTCCTGAAGGTGGCCAACGACACCGCCATCGCGGTGAATCAGGGCGGCAAGCGCAAGGGCGCCGTCTGCGCCTATCTCGAGACCTGGCATATCGACATCGAGGAATTCCTCGACCTGCGGAAGAACACCGGCGACGATCGCCGCCGCACCCATGACATGAACACGGCGAACTGGATCCCGGACCTGTTCATGCAGCGCGTCGAGGCCGATGGCGACTGGACGCTGTTCTCCCCCGACGAGGTCCCGGACCTGCACGACCTGTATGGCAAGCCCTTCGAGGCGGCCTATCTGCGCTACGAGGCCAAGGCCGCCACCGGCGAGATCAAGGTCCACAAGCGCCTGCGCGCTGTCGATCTGTGGCGCCGCATGCTGACCATGCTGTTCGAGACCGGCCACCCGTGGATGGTCTTCAAGGATCCGTGCAACCTGCGCTCCCCGCAGCGGCATGCCGGTGTGGTGCATTCGTCGAACCTCTGCACCGAGATCACGCTGAACACTTCGGACAGCGAAGTGGCGGTGTGCAACCTCGGCTCGGTCAACCTGGCGCGGCATGTGACGCCTGAGGGCATCGACCGCGAGCGCCTGGCGCGCACCGTGCGCATCGCGATGCGCATGCTCGACAACGTCATCGACGTGAATTTCTACACCATCCCGCAGGCGCGGCGGTCCAACCTGCGGCACCGGCCGATCGGGCTCGGGATGATGGGTTTCCAGGACGCGCTGCACATTCTGCGCCTGCCGATCGCGTCGGAGGAAGCGGTGCGCTTCGCCGATGAGAGCATGGAGGAGATCAGCTACCACGCGATCGCCGCGTCGGTGGATCTCGCGGCCGAACGCGGCGCCTATGCGAGCTTCCAGGACTCGCTGTGGAGCCAGGGCGTGCTGCCGATCGATTCCGTCGAATATGTCGCGGAGGCGCGCGGCGGTGCCCTTGACCTCGATCGTTCCGCGCGGCTCGATTGGGCGGCGCTGCGCGAACGCGTGAAGCGCGTTGGCATGCGCAACTCCAACACGATGGCGATCGCGCCGACCGCGACGATCTCCAACATCGTCGGCGCCACTCAGTCGATCGAGCCCTCCTTCCGAAACCTGTTCGTCAAGGCGAAC
The DNA here is from genome assembly GCA_041914265.1 of Roseomonas sp. Taxonomy (GTDB): domain Bacteria; phylum Pseudomonadota; class Alphaproteobacteria; order Acetobacterales; family Acetobacteraceae; genus Neoroseomonas. Next base: position 62,534 of record JAYSDS010000002.1, on the reverse strand, counting down.
ATGTCGGGCGACTTCACCGTGGTGAATCCCTTCCTGGTGCGGGACCTCAAGCGGCTCGGCCTATGGGATGCCGCGATGGTCAGCGACCTGAAATACTACGATGGTAGCCTCGGGCCGATCGACCGGATTCCACAGGATCTGAAGGACCTCTACGCCACCGCTTTCGAGATCGACCCCTCCTGGCTGGTCGAGGCAGCAGCGCGGCGGCAGAAGTGGATCGACCAGGCGCAGTCGCTGAACCTGTATCTCGCGAACCCGAACGGGCGGAAGCTCGATGCGCTGTATCGCCTCGCCTGGAAGCGGGGCCTCAAGACGACCTACTACCTGCGCACGCAGAGTGCGACGCATGTGGAGAAATCCACCTTGAAGACCTCCGACGGCAAGCTGAACGCGGTTCGGGTCGAGACGCTGATGGCGGCGCCCGCCGTCTGCTCGCTCGACGACCCGAGCTGCGAAGCCTGCCAGTGAGGCGATGGACATGATGGATACGCAGATGCTCGACTGGTCCGATACCTCCGGGGCGAAGGGGAAGGCCGCCCCCGCTGGTTCCGCCACCGGGCTCGAGGCGATCGAACAGGGTGCGGCGCGCGTCACGGTCGACGACAAGGCGATGATCAATTGCCGCGCCGACGTGAACCAGCTCCTGCCGCTGAAGTACCGCTGGGCGTGGGAGAAGTACCTCGCCGGCTGCAACAACCACTGGATGCCGACCGAAGTGTCGATGCAGGCCGACATCGCGCTGTGGAAGTCGCGTGATGGGCTGACGGCGGATGAACGCCACACGGTGAAGCGCAATCTCGGCTTCTTTGCGACCTCGGAATCGCTGGTGGCGAACAACATCGTGCTTGCCGTCTATCGTCACCTGACCAACCCCGAATGCCGGCAATACCTGCTGCGCCAGGCCTTCGAGGAGGCGGTGCATACGCACACCTTCCAGTACATCGTGGAGAGCCTCGGCCTCGATGAGGGCGAGCTGTTCAACATGTATCGGGAGGTGCCCTCGATCACCGGCAAGGCGACCTGGGCGCTGAAGTACACACAGAACCTGTCGGATCCCGGCTTCACCACCGGCACGACTGAGAAGGACCAGGCCTTCCTGCGCGACCTCGTCGCCTTCTATGTCGTCTTCGAGGGTATGTGGTTCTACACCGGCTTCGCGCAGATCCTCTCGCTGGGCCGGCGCGGCAAGATGGTCGGGATCGCCGAGCAGTATCAGTACATCCTGCGCGACGAATCCATTCATCTGAACTTCGGCATCGACGTGATCAACCAGATCCGCATCGAGAACCCGCATCTCTGGACGCCCGCCTTCGTCGCCGAGCTGCGCGAGATGCTGCATGACGCCTGCACCTTGGAAGTGGCGTATGGCCGCGACACCATGCCGCGCGGTTTCCTCGGCCTGAATGCCGGGACCTGCGAGCAGTACATGCACTTCATCACCAACCGCCGCTGCGCGCAGCTCGGTCTGCAGCCGCTGTTCGCGGAGACGGAGAATCCCTTCCCCTGGATGTCCGAGGTGATGGACCTCAAGAAGGAGAAGAATTTCTTCGAGACGCGGGTGATCGAATACCAGAACGGCGGTGCGCTGAACTGGGATTGAGGCGTGGCAGGGCCGCGCATTGCGGCCCGATCCCATCTCCGGGTGCCGGCTCCGGGTATCAGGCCGTCTTCCCGATCAGCGGATTTCGTTCTGTTGGCTACTCGCCCTGCCGGGCAATCACGATGTCGGCAGCCATCCGCGGACCATGCCGCACCAGCCCATCGATTCCGCGCGGCTGGCGCGGTTCCGCGCGCATCTGGGTGCGGGTCGCGGCGTGGTCGATCTCGAGGGCTGGCGTATCGTCGGCCTGAACTCCGAGATCATGGGGACGGGGCATGAGGAGGAGCAGGCGCAAGCCGCGTTCCTGTTCGATGCGGTGGCGGAGCTGGGTGAGCGGCGGTTGGCCCTGTTCCTCCACAAGCCGGTCTTCATCACCGAGCCCGAGGATCCGACCTTCGACTATTGGTCGGTGCCGCCCCATGCGCGCGAAGCCCTGGCGCCGGCTCTCTCACATCCCGCATTGCGACTTGTGGCATCGGGGCATCTCCATCTTCATCATCGCATGGAGCGTGGGCGGGTCTCCTTCACCTGGGCGCCGCCATTGTCCTTCATCGTGAATCCTCACGAGCAGGAGGGCTTGCCCGGAGAGCGGCTCTGCGGTGCCCTGCTCCATCGCCTGGATGCGGATCACGTCGAGACGACGCTGTTGACGCCGGATGGCATGGAGGTACCCGTCCTCGACGATATCCGCGAGCAAACCTATCCGCGGCGCTCCTCGGCGGCCGAATAGCCGCCGGCATCGCCACGGAGCAACGATGAGGCCGCCCGCAATCCGCTGCGGACGGCTTCGGCGCCGTAGCGAACGGCGTCAGCCCACCGGGCGCAGCGGCAATTCTAGTGCCGATGCGGACTCGCCTCCACGCAGGATCGTCAGCCGCGGCGGGCGCCCATGCGGCACCTGCACGCAATGTTCGGCATCCGCGCCGGCGATCGACAGGCGGATACGGCTACCCTTCGCGAAGACCCAGGAGATCGGCAGCAGCGGAATGCGGATGCGTTCGGCCCGACCTGGGATCAGCGGCGCGATGTCCTCCCGCCGGAAGCTGCGGAACGGCCAGGTGGTGCGGTAGGTGTCGGGCGCCGGGCTCTCCTTCCGGTGCAGGGCGCGCAACAGGCCTTCCGTCACATAGCGAACCGTGCCGTCAGCCTCCACTTCCGACACGTAGATGAAGATCGCCGCATCGGGCTCGCTCGATTCCAGCCAGAGATCGGCGAGGCCATGGCCACTGAACTCCATGGCGGCCGATAGCGGCGCCGACGACCAGCCGAGCAGCCGCGCTTCCTTCTCCTGCCAGTCGGCATAGTAGGTCGTCGCACCGATCGCGGCGATGCGCTCATAGCGTGTGCCCTGGCCGGACTCCGTGGTGAAGTTAGCCTGCATCACGTCGTTGCCTGCCTGGCCGGCCGAAGCCGTCAACGCCTGATCGCCACCGAGTTGCAGGCGCGTCATCTCCTCGATAGGCGGCCAGGCGATGGCGGCGCGCCAGATCTCCTCGTGCTCGCTGAAGTAGTGGATGAGCGCTTCCGCCTCGAGCCCGGTGGGCCACTCCATCAGATACTCGTCGAAGAAGCGCAGCAGCGCGCCGAGCAGGTCGAATTGCGGTTCCTGCTGGGCGCGCCAGGGCGAGACGTTGCTGCGCGCGCCATGATCCCAGGCGCCGAGCAGCAGATGCACCTTGTTGTCGCGTAGCGTGAGGAAGCGGCTGATGGCGCCGTTGGCGTAGCCCGCCCCATCCATCCAGCCCGAGCAGGCAAAGACCGCGACATCCTTCGCAATGCCCTTGCTGAAGGAATAGGGCCCGAAGGACGCTGAGCTGAAGCTCGCATCATAGGGCAGCGGCTCCTCGCGGAATCGGAACTCCCCCATGAAGTCGGGCTGGCGGAAATTGCCGAGATGCTCGCGCACCGCCTGGGCCAGCAGCGCGCCGTCCGGGTCTTCGTCCACCGGATGCGGGCCGGCGAGATCGGGGTTGGTGTAGTAGACGAATGCGCGCAGCAGGTCGCGGCGGTCGTGATCCATCGCGATCATCAGGTCGTCGTAGTTCTTGGCGAGCTGTTTCAGCAGGATGCCGCCCGGATAGTAGTTGTCGGCATAGGTGTCCCAGACCGCGAAGAGCGGGGCGATCGCCTTGACCGCCGGATGCCCTGTGCTTGCCAGGAAGTCGGAGGCCGCGCCGGGATAGGAGATACCCGTCGCGCCGATGCGCCCGTTGGACCAGGCCTGCGCGACCACCCAATCGGCCAGCTCGCGGCTATCCTCCCGTTCGCGCGGGGAGCGGAAGGCGTCGCGCGTGCCGAAGCTCGCGCCCGTGCCGCGGATATCCACCACCACCACCGCATAGCCGCGCGGCACCAGGTAGCGGACGAACTTGCCGGCATTCGGGATCTCGTCGCCCGACCCGCCCTCGGCCAGCTTGAAGCGCCGGTAATAGGGGGTGAGGATCATCACCGTCGGGAAGCGCGCGCCCGGCGCCGCACCTTCCGGCAGCCAGGCATCGACGGCGATGCGGCAGCCATCCCGCATGGTGACATAGCAGGACAGCGGCACCTTGGGCTGACGGAACTCCACCGCCCTTGTCGCGGCATAGCGCGACGGCGGCAGCGTCCAGGCATCGCCCTTGGTATCGGGATCCGACATCGCATGCTCCTCCAGCGTCGGCGGCAGGAGACGGCGCGCCCATCACGACGTCAAATGCATTGTTCTTCGATATATATGCGGAAAGCGCAGCATTGGAGGCACTTCCCATGCCCAAGGTCAGCTCCCTCGAGGCATTGCGTGCGTTCGTCGAGACGGGCTCCGTGTCAAAGGCGGCGGAACGGTTGGGGCGCACCCAGCCCCAGGCCGGGCGCATGCTCAAGGCGCTGGAGGAGGAGCTGGGCCTGACCCTCTTTATCCGGGATGGACGGCGCCTGGTTCTGACGCTGGCGGGCCAGCGCATCCACCAGCAGGCGGAACACCTGCTCGCCGGCCATGACAAGCTGTCCCGCCTGGCCGCACGGCTGCGCGACGACCCGAAGGACAACCATCTGCGCATACTGATCGCGCCGCAGATGGCGCCGATGCTGCTGCGGCAGCCACTTGCCGCGATGGTCAAGGCCGTGCCCGGCTTCTCCGCCACCATCGAGGCCCGGCTGCGTCTCGATGTCGAAGCGCTGCTGGAGCAGGAGGATTTCGACGTCGGCCTGACCGTCCCGCAGCTCAGCCATCCCGGCCTGCGCGTGGAACCCGTCTGCGACGTGGAGGCGGTGATCGCCATGCCCGCCGGCCACCGCTTGGCGCGACGGAAGGTGGTGCGGCCACAGGACCTCGCGGGGCTCGACCTCGTCTCCACCCATCCGCGCTCGGTGCTGCGCATGGCGCTGGAACAAAGCTGTCGGCAGATCGGCGTGATCCCGAACATCCGCTTCGAATGCGCGAACGGCACCACTGCCAGCCAGCTCGTCGCGATGGGCCTCGGCGTGTCGCTCGCCGATCCCTTCGTCGCACGGTCGAGCGGCGCGACCGGCCTGGTGCTGCGCCGCTTCGAGCCCAAGGTATCACTACGCTATGGGCTGTTTCGCACGGCGGGACAGCAGCGCGCCGATCTCGCGCAGCGCTTCTGTTCGCTGCTCAGCCGGCATGTGAAGGCGCAGGCCTCGGCCATTGCGCGGGAATTGGAGATGGGAAGGGGAGCGAAGGGACCGTAGGGCGGACCCAGGTGCAGGAGAACGATGTCGCGATCGGCCTTGGAGAGAGGCGTCGGTTCATGCGTGCGAGGATCATGCTTGGCTGTTGCATCGGGAAGGGCCAAAGCCCTTCCCCGGCCAATCGCCGCTGCACCGTCGCACCCGCGAGGCGGTGCCGCTTCCTCCTCAGTCGATCTTCAACCCGCGCGCGCGGATGAACTCGCCCCATACGGCGCTGTCCGTCTCGACAAGCCGGCGCAGATCGGCCGCGGTGCCGAGCGATGGCTCGATGTCCATGTCGTTCAGCCGCTGCCGCACCGGCGCACTGTCCAGCGCGCCGCGGATTGCCGCGTTCAGCCGCGTTACGGCGGGTTCGGGAATGCCGGCCGGCCCGACCATGGCGTACCAGCCCGGCGTGACGGGTGCGTCGATCCCGCTTTCCTGCACGGTCGGCACATCCGGCAGCTTCTCGCTGCGCGCGCGGCGCACCACGGCGAGCGCCGTGATCTGCCCGCCGCGGATCAGCGGCAGGGCCGGGCCGAGGACGCTCGTCATCAGGTCGGCCTCGCCCGAGACCACGGCGGTCAGCGCCGGCCCCGAGCCGTTGTAGGGCACGTGCAGCAGGCGGATGCCCGCGCGCGCGGCCGTCATCTCGGTGGATAGGTGCGTGCCGTTGCCGATGCCGGCGGAGGAGAAGGTGACGGTCTCGGGCGCCGCCTTCGCGCGGGCGACGAGTTGGGCCATGTCGGCAAGGCCGCTGCGCTTGCTCGCCACCAGCACATAGGGCGTGTCAGCGAAGGGCGAGATGAAGGTGAAGTCGCGCAGCGCGTCGTAGGGCAGGCTGCGGTAGAGATGCGGGTTGAAGCTCATCATCGACACGCCGCCGAGCATGATGGTGTGGCCATCCGCCGGCTGCTGCTTCAGGTAGTTCGTGGCCGTGACGCCATTCGCGCCCGGGCGGTTGTCCACGATGACCGGCTGGCCGAGCGCCTGGGACATCGGCTCGGCGACGAGGCGGGCGAGGATGTCGCCGCCCGACCCGGCCGATTGCGGCACGACGAGGCGGATCGCCTGGTTCGGGAAACCCGGTTGCGCGCGCGCGCTGCGCAGAACGACCGGCGCACTCGTCAGGCCAAGGAGCAGCGCGTGGCGCCGGGTGGGGGCGATCTGGATCATCGGGGGTCTTTCGGGGCGGTGGGGATCAGCCGGGCGTGGCGCCGGAGGCGCGGACGATCGGGGCCCATTCGGCCACCTGCGCCCGCACGAAGGCCTGCGCATCGTCGAGGAAGAGGCGGCCCGGCGTGCTGGACAGTTCCGTCAGGCGCTGCTGCACACCCGCTTCGGATTGGGCGGCCTGCAGCGCGCGGGCCAGCGCCTCCAGGATCGGGCGCGGCGTGCCGGCCGGGGCGGCCAGGCCGGCCCAGCCCTCGGCGACCAGCGAGGGATAGCCGAGCTCGCGGAAGGTCGGGATGTCGGGGAAGAGCGGCGAGCGGTCGCGCATGGACATCGCCACGGGCCGGATGGACCCGGCGCGGATCAGGCTGCTCGTCGCGGTCAGGCTTTCGATGATGGCGCCGATGGTGCCGTTCATGAGATCGGCGCCGGACTGGCTGAAGCTGCGATAGGGGACATGTTCCAATGGCGCGCCGGACGCCGCGGCGAGTTGCACGCCGAGCAGATGCGCCACCGAACCCACGCCGGTCGTGCCATAGGTGAGCCCGTTGGCGCGCCGCGCTTCGGCCAGCAGCTCGGGCAGGTCGCCGATCGGCCCGTTGGGCCGCACGCAGAGCACCCAGGGGGTCAGCAGGATCATACCGATATGCGCGAAGTCGCGATCGGAATCCCAGGTGACGCGGTCGCGATAGAGCGTTTGCCCCACCGCCATGCCGGAGATGGTGGAGACGACCAGGGTATAGCCATCGGCCGGCGCCTGCGCCGCCATGCCGGTGCCGATCGTCGCACCCGCGCCGGGCCGGTTGTCGACGATGATGGTCTGGCCGAGATGGCGCGACATGGCCTCGGCGATGACGCGGGCGACGATGTCCGTGGCACCGCCGGTGCCGAAGGGCACGATCAGGCGGATGCTGCCACCGCGCGGCCAGGGCTGCGTCGATTGCGCGCCCGCGAGGCGCGGCGCGAGAAACGGAAGCCCGGCGGTGAGCAGGGCGCGGCGACCGAGGCGCATCAGGCTGTCTCCAGGACGAGGAAGAGCGGGATGGTCATCTGTGCAAGCGTCTGCACGAGGGGCAGTTGCTCGGGCGCGTAGCGGTTCGCGTGATGCAGCATGTTCACCTGGCCAAGCGCGCGGCCACGCCAGACCACGGGCATGTTGAGGATGCTCTCGCAGCCGAGGGCGAAGATCTTCTCGTGGTCGGGGAAGTCGCGGCGGATCGCGGCGGCGTCGCGGCCGATATAGGGCTCGCGCGTCTCGGCGACGCGGCGCTGGGTCGGCGCATCGGCGAAGGCCTTGCGGCCGCTGGCCGGGAAGGTCTGCGGCACGCTGCTGTAGATGCGTTCTGCCACGCCTTCGTCGAAGCGATAGCGCAGCACAGTCAGCAGCAGATGGCCGACGGTGTCCTGCAAGGCGCGGTCGAGCGCGGCGAAGCCGGCATCGGGCTGTTGCTGGTCGGCGAGGGCGGCGGCCAATGCGGCCGCTGCCGCTCCGGCACGAGCGTGCATGTCACCTCAGACGATTGAAGATCCCGTGACCATTCACGGTCGCGGCCATCAATGCGTCAAATGCGTTCTTTGCCCGATTGAGTGCGTTTTTAGCATGATTTTGCGCGTGACGATCAGGCCATGGCGGCCATTTCCGCCAGCAGCCACGCGCGGAAGGCCCGCAGCGGCGGGTAGTCGCCGCGCCCCGCAGGCCAGGCGAGCCAATAGGACCCGGCGCTCGGCGTGCGCGCCGCAACGGCGGGAACGAGGCGGCCGGACGCGAAGTCATCGGCGAACAGGAAATCGGGCAGCAATGCCAGGCCAAGGCCCGCGGCGGCGGCCTCCGCAGCGGTGAGGAACTGGTCGAACAGCATGCCGTGGATTGTCCCGGCTTCGACGCCATTGGCCTCGAACCAACGCTCCCAGGCATCGGGGCGCGTCGTCTGGTGCAGCAGCGGGGCGCGCAGCAGGTCCGCCGGCGATGCGAAACCGTGTTCCATCCGCATGGACGGGGCGCAGGCCGGCACCAGCACCTCGCCGCAGAGGCGCTGGAGCTCCGCGCCGCTCCACTCCGTCTCGCCGAAGTGAATCGCGGCGTCGATCGCCTCGAGGGCGAAGTCGAAGCTCGTCGGGCGCGTGAAGACATGCAGCCGCAGATCGGGATGCCGGGCGTGGAAGCGCGGCAACCGGCCGGCGAGCCAACGCGCGCCGAAACTCGGCAGGACCGCGAGCGACAGCGTCCCGCCGAACGGCAGGGCGCGGACATTGAGCGAGGCGGCGCTGATCTTGCGTAGCGCCTCGCGGATCTCGCGGGCATAGATCTCACCGGCGGCGGTCAGGCGGATCTTCTGGTTCTCGCGATGGAACAGCGTAACCTTGAGCTGTTCCTCCAGCGCCCGGATCTGGCGGCTGACCGCGCCCTGGGTCAGATCGAGTTCGCGTCCTGCCGCCGTGACGCTGCCGGTCCGCGCCGCAGCCTCGAAGGCGCAGAGCAACGGCAGCGAGGGCAGGAAGCGACGCGGGGTGCGCATGCGCGCGGTTATGGCGCGGCGGCCGTTGCCGCGCCACAGGCCAGGACGGGCAGGGCGCGGCCCTGCCCAGGCTCCGGGTTCAGCCGATGTCGAATGTCACGCCCTGCGCCAGCGGCAGGGTGCGGCCGTAGTTGATCGTGTTGGTTGCGCGCCGCATGTAGCCCTTCCAGGCATCCGACCCGCTTTCGCGCCCGCCGCCGGTTTCCTTCTCGCCGCCGAAGGCCCCGCCGATCTCGGCGCCGGAGGGGCCGATATTGACATTGGCGATGCCGCAATCCGACCCGCGGGTGGACAGGAACAGCTCCGCCTCCCTCAGGTCGTTGGTGAAGATCGAGGAGGAGAGGCCCTGCGGCACCGCGTTGTGCCAGGCGATCGCCTCATCGAGGTCGCGATAGGTCATGACGTAGAGGATCGGCGCGAAGGTCTCCTCCAGCACCGGGCCGGCCTGGCGCGGCATCTCGACCAGGGCGGGGCGGACGTAGTGGCCGGCGCCGCAGCCCGGCACGATGACGCGTTCGCCGCCATGGACCGTGCCACCGGCGGCGCGTGCAGCGGCAAGCGCCGCCTGCATCGCGTCGAAGGCGGCCTGGTCGATCAGCGGCCCGACCAGCGTGCCGGCCTGGAGCGGATTACCCACCGGCACCGAGGCATAGGCGGCCTTCAGCCGCGGCAGGAATGCCGCGCCCAGGCTGTCATGCAGGAAGACGCGGCGCAGCGTGGTGCAGCGCTGCCCGGCCGTGCCCATCGTCGCGAAGGCGATGCCGCGCAGCGTCAGGTCGAGATCCGCCGTGGGCGTGACGATGGCGGCATTGTTGCCGCCGAGTTCGAGGATGCTGCGCCCGAACCGCGCCGCCACCACCGGACCCACGGCACGCCCCATCGCGGTGGAGCCGGTGGCCGAGACCAGCGGCACCTTCGGATGCCGCACCAGCGCCTCGCCCAGCGCGCGGCCACCGATCACGAGGGCGGACAGCCCGTCGGGCACCGCACCGCCCGCCGCGCGATGGCGCGCGATCGCCTTGTCGAACAGCGCCTGCGTGGCAAGCGCCGTCAGCGGTGCCTTCTCCGACGGCTTCCACACCAGCGCATTGCCGCAGACCAGCGCCAGCGCCGCATTCCACGACCACACCGCGACCGGGAAGTTGAAGGCCGAGATGATGCCGACCACGCCGAGCGGATGCCAGGTCTCCATCATCCGGTGTTCGGCGCGCTCGGTCGCGATGGTCAGGCCATGGAGCTGCCGTGACAGGCCGACGGCGAAGTCGCAGATGTCGATCATCTCCTGCACCTCGCCCTGGCCCTCGGAGACGATCTTGCCGACCTCGATCGAGACCAGCCGGCCGAGGGCCGCCTTGTGGGCGCGCAGTTCCTCGCCGAACAGGCGGACGAGTTCGCCACGCTGCGGCGCGGGCACCAGGCGCCATTGCAGGAAGGCGGCATGGGCGGCCGCTATGGCGGCATCGACATCGCCGGGGGTTTGTTCGCGCAGCCGCGCGATCTCCGATCCATCGACGGGCGAGCGCACGGCGAGCGTGCCACCGGTCAGCGCCTCCGCGGCGAGGCCGAGCTCGGCGAGCGTCGCGGCCAGGGTCAGGTCGGTCATGGCGTTGTCCTTCGGCTTTCTCAGAAACGATCGGAGACGAGATGCGCGGCCTGTGCGCCGATCTCGTACCAGGCAGTGCGCAGGCTGCGCCACGTAGCGGGCTCGATCGGCGTGATGGGCAACGGCATCTCCGCTTCCGGAAGGCGGCCGAGCACGTGCTCGGCGAGCACGCGGCCGAAGACCGTGCCGGGCGAGATGCCCCGTCCATTGTAGCCGGAGGTGCCGATGATGGTGGGTGCGAAGCGGTGCAGCCGCGGCAGCGCATCGGATGTCATGCCGATCTGGCCGTACCATTCGCTCTCGAAGTCGATGCCGGCCAGCGCCGGATAGAGCCGTGCCAGCGCCCGCCGCGCCCAGGCGCGATGGATCGGCAGCCCCGTGCCGCGCAGCGCGCCGACACTGCCGAAGACCATCCGCCCCGCGGCATCCATCCGGAAGGAGGACAGCACCGTCTTCGTATCCCAGCACCCCTGGCCACCCGGCAGGATGGTGCGGCGCTGCGCCGCGGAAAGCGGCACGGTGGCGAGGTTGAAATAGGGCAGGTGCACCTGTTCCCGCTGCACCGATTCCCACGGGCCGGTGGAATAGGCGTCGGAGGCGACGATGATCCATGTCGCCTCGACCTCGCCGCCCGGCGTCCGCAGCACCCAGCGCGCGCCGCGCGCCTCGCAGCCGGTGACAGGGCTTTCCGTATGGATCGTCGCGCCGGCCGCGATGGCCGCGGCGGCCAGGCCGCGCACATAGGCGAGCGGCTGCAGCGTACCGGCGCGCTCATCCAGCAGCGCGGCGGTATAGCCGCGCGCGCCGGTCCATTCAGCGGCCTCGCCCGCCGCGAGCAGGCGGACCGGCGCACCGCGCCGCTGCCATTGTTCGGCGCGCGCGGCGAGTTCCGCCTGGCCCGCGCGCCCGATGCCGCAATGCAGCGTGCCGTTGGGGACGAGCTCGCAGGCGATCCCATGCTTCGCGATGAGCGCCATCACCTCACGCGGGCCATCGCCGAGCAGGCGCAGCAGGCGTTCGCCATGACGCTCGCCCAGCACGCCGGGAAGGTCATCCGGCATGACCCACATCCCGGCATTGATCAGCCCGACATTGCGTCCCGCGCCGCCGAAGCCGATCTCCCGCGCTTCCAGCAGCGCGACGGATGCGCCTGCCTCGGCGAGGTGCAGCGCCGCCGACAGGCCGGTGTACCCGCCGCCGACGATGGCGACGTCGGCCTGGCGCGATCCCGCGAGCGGCGCGGTCGGCGGCGCCGCCGGCGCGGTGCGGCGCCACAGGCCATGGGAACGCGGGTCGATGGGCATCATGGGCGACATGTTCCGGACTATGCGGTGTCGGACGGAGGCGCAGCGGCAGGATGCCGGCAGCCGGAATGTCCAGGCTGCGGGGCCCCGCGGCTATCCCTGATTCGTCAACAGGGCATTCCGCCGCGGAATGGGCGGGCGCCGCCCTTGGGGAGGGCGCAACCCTCTGGCGATTGCCCCGGCGGCGGAGTTCGCCTTCATTGGACTTCCGCCGGATGCGGCACAACGGAACGGAGGATATCAATGAAGAAGCTCGTCAACGATCCGCGCGCCGTCGTCCGGCAGATGCTCGAGGGCTTTGTCGACCTGAACCCGACGCTGGCGCTGCTGGATCGTGAGGACGTGGTGGTCCGCATGCCCGTTCCTCCGCCGGCGGACCGGCCGGTCGCGGTCATCTCCGGCGGCGGCAGCGGGCACGAACCGGCCCATGCCGGCTATGTCGGGCAGGGGATGCTCTCGGCCGCCGTCGCAGGCGATGTCTTCACTTCCCCCAGCGTGGATGCGGTGCTGGCAGCCATCCGCGCCACGGCCGGGCCGCGCGGCGCCGTGCTGGTCGTCAAGAACTACACCGGCGACCGGCTGAACTTCGGCCTGGCGGCGGAGATGGCGACGGCGGAGGGCATTCCGACCCGCACGGTGATCGTCGCCGATGACGCTGCGCTGCGCGACACCGTGGAGCCCGCGCGCCGGCGTGGCATCGCCGGCACGGTGCTGGTCCACAAGGTCGCGGGCGCGGCGGCCGCGGCCGGCATGCCGCTCGACGCCGTGGTCGAGGAGGCGGGCCGGGTTTGCGCCGGGCTCGCGACGATGGGTGTCGCGCTCGGCGCCTGTACCGTGCCCGCGGCGGGCAAGCCCGGCTTCTCGATCGGCGATGACGAGCTGGAACTGGGCCTGGGCATCCATGGCGAACAGGGTGTCCGGCGTCTCCCGCTGCAGCCGGCGGATGCGATCGTGGATACCATTCTCGCGACGATCCTCGAGGACATGGCGCTGGCCGCGGGCGATCGCGTCGCGCTGCTCGTGAACGGGCTCGGTGGGACGCCGCCGATGGAGCTCGCCATCGTTACCCGCCGCGCCATGGACGTGTTGCGCGAGCGGGGGATGCGGGTCGAGCGTGCCTGGTGCGGGAACTTCATGACGGCGCTGGAGATGCCGGGTTGTTCCCTGACGCTGCTGCGCGTCGATGAGGCGATGCTCGCGCGGCTGGACGCCCCGACCGAGGCGCCCGCATGGCCGGGCCGTGGGCAGGTCGGCGCCCGCCGGACGGTGCCATCGCCGACCGGCGACGCCGGATCGCGGCGTGGCCCCGGCGCGGGACCGCTCTCGACGATCTTGCGCGAGGCCGCACATCGCGCGGCCGACGCCCTGGATGCGGCGGAGGGCGAGCTGACGGCGCTCGACAGCCGGGCCGGCGACGGGGATCTCGGGATCAGCATGGCCCGTGGCGCCGCCGCGATCCGCGCCCTTCCGGACGATGCCTGGGATACGCCGGCGATCGCGCTGGCCGCGATGGGGAACGCCCTGCGCCGCGCGATCGCGGGCAGCTCGGGCCCCTTCTACGCCACCGCCCTGCTGCGTGCGGCAAGGCATCTGGACGGCGGGGCGCCAGGGCCGGAGGACTGGGCCGCCGCCTTTGCCGACGCCGTCGCCTCGATTGGTGAACTCGGTGGTGCGACGCCTGGCGATCGCACCATGCTGGACGCGCTGGCGCCCGCCGCGGAAGCGCTGCTGGAGGACGTCCGGCGCGGCACTCCCCTGGCCGCTGCGTGGCGCCGTGCTGTTGTCGCGGCGGAACAGGGCTGCGCAGCAACAGCCGCGATGCGGCCGCGCCTTGGCCGGGCGGCCTATCTCGGCGACCGCGCGCTGGGTGCCGCGGATGCCGGGGCGAGCGCGGTCGTCGTCTGGATGAGGGCTCTGGCTGGCGACGACTGAGCACGGGGCGTTTCGGGTCGAGGCTTGCACGCGCGACGGCTGGCCCATCACGACGTTGATGCCGGGGCCGCGGTGAGGCCCGCCCAGGCGGCAAGGCGCCGGCCTGCGCGGTGATGCCGAGCGCGGCGCTTCGATGCCCTCGATGCGATTGGGGGCGGAAGACGCCCGTCGGCGGCGCTGTGGGCCGGCAACCCGGTCAAGCCGCCGTTCGAATGCCGGAACAGCGGGGACGTAACACGGCGCTGCGGATGCGCGCGATCCGGATTCCATCCGGCGGTGCCCGCCGGTTGCTCGGCGTCTGACCAATCCACCAACCTGCCCGCGTGACATTGACGCGACGGCCGCGCTGACGATAAATTTCTATATCGGAACAACGTTCCTTTTATCGGAACAGACGCGTGACGCCAACAACATCGCTTTCGCTCCTGCACCGGGATGCACCATGACGCCGCAACGCAATCCTCGTCTCAGCGGCTTCGCTGCCCTGGACGGCATGGCGCGCTACGACGTGCAGGATCTGTTCGAGGGATGCCCGCGTGCCGTCGCCGCCGGCGCGCCGACCTCCGTCGCCGCGGTCTATGAGGGGCGGGCGCCGTGGCCCTCGCCATCGGGCATGGGGATGGCCCGGCACGGCGCCCGCCTGCCCTATCTGACCTTCCCGAACTTGGGCCAGGGTGCGACGCCGCTACTGCCCTTGCCGTCCATCCACGGCCTCGGGTCGCTCTGGCTGAAGCGTGAATCGGCCAACCCGACCGGCAGCCACAAGGACCGCATGTCGCCCCTGGCCGTTGCGCGGGCGCTCGAGGTCGGCGCCAGCGGCGTGCTGGCATCCTCTTCCGGCAATGCCGCGCTGTCGGCGGCCGCCTATGCTGCCGCGGCAGGCTTGCCTTGCTCGGTCATCGTCACCCCCGCGCTGACGGATGCCTATCGCCACGCCATCGCCCGCACCGGCGCGCGCTTCGTCGTCTGTCGCGACAGCCTCGCGCGATGGGACGTCGCGGCGCGCATGGTGCGCGAGGAAGGATGGTTCCCGCTGACCAACCACCGGCTCCCGCCGGTTGGCAGCAACCCCTTCGGCGTCGAAGGCTACAAGACCATCGCCTATGAGCTCGTCGAGGAGTTCGGCGCGGCGCCGGATGTCGTGCTGGTGCCGACCGCGCGTGGCGACCTGATCTGGGGCATCGGCGCCGGCTTCCGCGAACTGGCCGAGGAGGGCGTCATCGCGCGGCCGCCACGCTTGATCGCGGTGGAGCCGATACCCCGCCTCAGCCTTGTCCTGGCAGGCCAGGCCGCCATCACCGACAGCTTCCCCGGCACGACGCGGCAATTCTCCACCGCCGGCGGCACCGCGACCGATGCCTCCCTGCGCGCCGTCCAGGACAGCGGTGGCACGGCCATCCATGTCCCGGACGACGCCGCCGAACAAGGGCAGGTCGCGCTCGCGCGGCTCGGGATCGATGCGGAGCTGTGCGGGGGCGGTGTCCATGCCGCGATCGGCCTGCTGCGCGAGGCCGGCGCCCTGCGCGAGGGGCAGACGGCCGTCATGATCCTCACTGCGGGATCGGCCCGCGAGCCCGCCAGCGCGGCCCTGCTACCCCTTGCCGTCACCGAGGCCGCGTGATGCCCCGTCCCCGCAGCGCCCCACCCGCACCGACGCCGGCGCGCCGAACAGCCGAAGCGTCGCCGCGCCGCGCCGCGCCGTCCGAGGTGCCCGCGACGCCCACCGGCAGCCAATCGCTCGAACGCGGCCTCACCGTGCTGGAAATGCTCGATACCGCCGAGGCGCCGCTCGGCGTGCGGGAGCTGGCGCGACGCCTCGATCTGGGACCGGCGATCGTGCAGCGATTGCTGAACACCCTCGGGCAGCGTGGCTATGTCGAACAGGTCGCCGAGACGCGCCGCTACCGCGTCGGCCCGCGCGCACTTGGCCTCGGCGCCGCGCTGTTGCGCAGCGACACGCTGATGGCCGGCGCGCGCGAGGCCCTGGAACGCCTCGCGCATGGTCATGGGCTGAACGGCTTCCTCGGCGCGGTGCGCGGCGGGCGGCTGACCTATCTCCTCGCGGTGCAGAGCCCCGGCCCGATAGCCATCCGCAACGCGCCCGGCAGCGAGGCCCCCTTCCATTCCACCGCCATGGGCAAGGCGCTGCTCGCCGCCATGCCCGCGACGGAGGTGGACGCGCTGCTCGGCCAGGCGCCGCTGCCGCGCCTGACGCCGCGCACCATCACCGACCGCGCCGCGCTGGGGGCCGATCTCGATGCTACGGCCCGGCGCGGCTGGGCCTTCGTCGATGGCGAGAACCTGATGGGCGTGATCTCGGCCGCGGTCGCCATACGCGATGCGACGGGTGCGGCCGTCGCCTCCATCTCCGTCGCCGCGCCCGGTGGCGGCGCGGAAGCGGTGGCCGCCATCGCCGCGCCGCTGCTGCCCGAGGCCCGACGCCTGTGCGCGCGGCTCGGCTGTCCATCCACCCTTCTGCCGCCTGAGGCCCCGTGACACCTGTCCTGACCAATCTCGACCGCCTGCATGACCGCATGGCGGCGCTCAAGGCCGATGCCGTGGTCGGCACGGCGCCGGAGAACGTGCTCTACCTCTCCGGCCTCTGGGCGATGACGCAGTGGATCCGTCGCGGGCCGCAGGCCTATGCGCTGCATCCGGCGCCGGGGCGGGGTACGCCCTGCGTGGTCGTTGGCGCCTCCGCGGCCGATCACCTGGTCGATGGCAGCGCCTGGGTCAGCGAGGCCTATGTCCATGGTGGCTTTCCCGCTGAGCATGTGCCGGGCGAGGGCGAGAGCGATGCCTTCGCCGCCCTGCTGGCACAGCCTGCCTTCCCCGATCCGATCGCCGCGCTTGCCGCTGCGCTGACCGACCGGGGTCTCGCCACGGCGCGCATCGCGGTGGACGAGGTCGGCCTGATGCCGGGCCATTGGGAGGCGCTTGCGGCCCTGTTGCCGAAAGCGGTGCTGATTCCGGCCGCATCCCTGCTGCGCGCGACCCGCGCCGTGAAGACCGAGGAGGAGGTGCGTCGTCTGCGCATCGCCGCGCAGGTCGCGGAACGCTCGGTGGCCGCAGCGCTCGCCGTCGCCCGCGAGGGCGTGACCGAAGCCGAATTGCTGCGCGCCTTCGACGCCCAGACTGTCGCCGAGGGCGGGCTGCCCGTGCTGCGCTGCATCGGCACAGGGCCTCGTTCCGCCCTGCCGAATGTCGTGCCATCCGACCGTGTGCTGCGTCCTGGCGAGGTGATCCGCTTCGATGCCGGCGGGCGTTGGGGACACTATCGCGCCGACATCGCGCGCTGCGCGGTGCTGGGCGAGCCCTCGCCACGGCTGCGCCAGGTGCAGCGCGCCATCCGCGCGGGACTCGACCGGGCGCATGAACTGGTGCGTCCCGGCGCGCGTTGCGCCGAGATCTTCGCGACGGTGATGGACACCGTCCGCCGCGAGGGCCTGCCCGAATATCGCCGCGAGCATGTCGGCCACGGCATCGGGCTCGATGGCTACGACGCGCCGCTGCTCGGTCCCGCCAGCACCGAGGTGCTGGAGGTGGGCATGGTGCTGTGCGTCGAGACGCCCTTCTACACGCTCGGCGCCTTTGGCCTGCAGGTGGAGGACACGCTGGTGGTTCGCCCCGACGGCGCCGAGACCTTCATGACCACCCCCGCCGATCTCGTCACCGTCTGAAGGATCCGGACCATGCGCCGCCGTTCGCTGCTTCTCACGCCCTTGCTGCCGCTGGCGGCACCCACGGCCCTGCGGGCCGCCGGCGGGCTGCCCCCCGGCACGGCGACCATCGTCTGCGGCTTCGCCGCCGGCGGGCTGGGCGATTCGCTGTGCCGTCTGGTTGCCGAGGCAGCACGCGATCGGCGCGGCGCGCCCGTGATCGTCGAGAACCGCCCTGGCGGCGGTGGCACCATCGCCACCGAGCGGGTCTCGCGCGCCGCGCCCGATGGGCTGACCATCGTGCTGGGCAGTCCGGGGGCGCTGCTGGTGCTGCCGCATCAGGGGAATGTCGGATTTGATCCGGTCGCCGGCCTGACCCCGCTGGGGCAGCTCATCGCACAGCCCCTGCCGGTCTATGTCCGCGCCGACAGCCCGCTGACGGATTGGGCGGGGCTGATCCGCTTCGCACGATCCAATCCGGGGCGCCTGACCTGGGGCACGGCCGGGGCGCGCAGCTTCGCGGAGATCGTGGTGGAGAAGGCCTTCGCGCAGGAGGGCATCGACACGGTCAGCGCGCCCTTCCGTGGTGGGTCCGAGGCGGTGCAGGCGCTGCTCGGCGGGCACATCATGGCGGTGGCTTCGACCGACTACGGACCGCTGGTGCAGCAGGGCGCGGTGCGTCTGCTGGCGGAGACCGGACCCATCCCGGTGCCTGGGCATCCGAACGTGCCGACCTTCCAGGCGCTGGGCTATCCGCTGTCCTTCCCGGTCAGCTACGGCTTTCTCGGGCCGGCGCAGACGGTGGCGGCGGCCGCGGCCTGGTGGGAGGGCCTGCTGGCCGAGGTCGGTCGCTCGCCGGCGCTGGCGGCCTTCGCGGAACGGTACATCGGCGCGGTCGCCGTCGAGGATGCCGCCGGCTACGCGCGGATCATCCGCGACGGCTACGCCGCCTTCGGGCGCGCGCTGCAGAGCGGCTGACGCGGCACGCGGGGGATCGACCCCGGTCGGCGTCGTCGCAGCGCCGGCTGGGGGACGTTCAGGCGGCCGCGCGCATATCCTCCGCGATCAGGTCGGCGGCCTTCTCCGCGACGCTGAGGACCGTCGCGTTGATGTTGCAGATCGGCATATCGGGGAAGATCGCGGCATCCGCCACGCGCAGGCCCGCAATGCCGCGCAGGCGCAGGCGGGGGTCGAGCGGCGCGGCGCCATCGCCGCCCATCCGCACCGTGCAGCTCGGGTGATAGACCGTGCCGCCGGTGCGGCGCGCGAAGTCGAGCAGCGCCGCGTCATCCGCCATGTCGGGACCGGGGCGGACCTCATGTGCGACGACACCCTGGAGCGGCGCGGCCGCCATCCAGCGTCGGGCGAGGCGCAGCCCGCGCAGCACGCAATCCTGGTCGGCGCGTTCGGTCAGGAAGCGCGGCGCGATGGCCGGCGCATCCTCCGCGCGCGGCGATTTCAGCGTGACCGAGCCGCGGCTGTGCGGGCGGCACTGCCAGACGCCGAGGGTGAAGCCCGGTTCCTTCTCCGGCACGCCGATCCGCCCATCGGCCCAGGAGAGCGGGCCGCCATTGATCTGGATATCGGGCGCATCCAGCCCCGCCTCGGTGCGGGCGAAGAGCGACATCATCGCCGGCGACCAGGTCAGCACGCCCTTGCCCGTGGTCATCCAGCGCAGCACCTCGAACCCGAGCCGCGGCCAGACGATGCGCCGGTTCGCCGACCAGCGGTGGTCGGCCAGCCGGTAGGTCAGGCGGGTGATGAAATGGTCCTGCAGGTTCTGCCCCACCCCCGGCGCGTCGAGCACCGGCGCGATGCCGTGCTCCGCCAGATGCGCCGCCGGCCCGATGCCCGAGAGCATCAGCAGATGCGGCGAGCCGATCGCGCCCGCCGACAGCACCACGCCGAAGCGCGCGCGGATCAGGCGTTCCTCGCCGCCGCGACGGATCAGCACGCCCGCCGCGCGGCCATCCTCGACCACGATGCGCAGGGCGAGCGATTCGTCGATGACGGTGAGGTTCTTGCGCGACAGCGCCGGCACCAGATAGGCGCGTGCCGAGGAGATGCGCCGCTGGCCCCGCCGCGTCTGCTGGAAGGTCGCGAAGCCCTCGCGGCGCGGGCCGTTCATGTCCGCGTTCACCGGCAGGCCGATCGTCTCGGCCGCGGTGGCGAAGCGGTCGAGCAGTTCGGGCTTCTCGGCCAGGTGCTCGATGGTCTGCGGGCCGGTGGTGCCGCGGCCCTCGCCGCCGCCGGCGAAGGATTCGTGGCGCATGAAATAGGGCAGGAAATCCTCCCAGCCCCAGCCCGTGCAGCCCTTCTGCGCCCACAGGTCGTAGTCGCTGGGGTCGCCGCGCACATGGCCGAGGCCGTTGATCGAGGAGCACCCGCCCCAGACCTTGCCGCGCGGATAGTCGAGTGCACGGTTGCCGGTGGCCGCATCGGGCTCGGTGCGGAAGCCCCAGGTCAGCTTCGGATGGTCGAGGATGCGGGCATAGCCCGCCGGGATGTGGATGTAGGGGTGGCGGTCCTTGCCGCCCGCCTCGATCACCGCGACGGTGGAACGGCCATCCGCTGAAAGCCGGTTGGCGAGGACGCAGCCCGCGCTGCCGGCGCCGACGATGACGTGGTCGAAGATGTCCATGGTGCGGGCATCGGAACCCGATGCGGCGTTGCCGTCCAGTCCGAATCGGCGTCAGCCTGCCCGCCTCCCCTCGCGCCATCCGCGTGATGTCGGTGGCGTCGGGCCGTTGCTGCCACGGCCTTTCCTCAGCCGGCGAAGCCGCCGGAAGCCAGGAACTCCGCCTCGGCCATCGTCGTGTCGCGGCCGAGCATCGGATTGCGATGAGGGAAGCGTCCGAAGCGCAGGATGATGTCGCGATGTCCCCGCGCATGGCTCGCCCAGGGCTCGCCGAGCGCAGCATTCAGCGCGACGGACACGTCCTGGTCCGCCAGGTCTTCCGAATGCGCGAAGGGCAGGCAGAAGAAGAGCCGCAGCGGGGGTTCGAGCTGTTCCATCTGGGCGTCGTCCCGCGCCAGGCGCGCATATCGGCGGGCCAGCGGATCGGTCGCGTACATATGCGCGGTGCCGCGGAAGGCATTGCGGGGAAACTGATCCGTCAGCAGCAGCAGGGCCAGGGCACCTTCGGCCGTGACCAACCAATCATCATGCCGCCGCGCGGCGACGGCCAGGTGAAGATCGAGGAAGGCGTCGCGAAACCGCCGATCGAAGGCAGGATCCTTGACGAACCAGAGGCCCCGCCGCCCCGCATCCCGCCAGAAGTTCAGCACCGCGGCGGGCTCTGCATCGCGGCGGTTATGGGTCATGCCGGCCTCGCCGGAGGCCGGACGGTTGTCGTGGATGGCCATGCCCGCCGCCGGCCGCCCGCCGCATGCGGGATGTCGAAGCCATGCGAGGCCTTGTCCGCAGCCATCGCGTCAGGCCCTGGTGATCTGCCAGACCGCGAGGGCCGCGACCGCCGCCGGCACTGCGATGACGATGAGCAGGATCGGCAGTTCCTGGACGACGGTGTAGCCGGCCTTGGACACGCCAACCCACATATTCACCAGGGCGACCACGATCCAGACCGGAATGAACAGCTTCGCGGCCGTGGCGACAGCCATGGCGCCCCCACCCCACAGCTTGCCGAACAGGGCGAAGACGCCGAGGAGAAGCAGCCCACCCAGAATGACCATCAGCATGTGCATGCGCCGGACACCTTCCAAGGAACGGGGCCGGGGGCATCCCGGCCCCTTGGATCACTTCGTGGTATAGCCGCCATTCACCAGGATCGTCTGGCCGGTCATCCACCAGCCGTCGGAGACGAGGAAGCGGACCCAGGGCACGATGTCCTGGATGTCGGTCAGGCCGGTCTTCGTGAAGGCAGACAGGGCGGCAGCCGTCTTGTGATAGGCGACCGCCTCGGACTCCTCGGCCGGATAGAAGAACGGCGTGTCCATCGGGCCGGGACCGATGGCGGTGACGGAGATGCCGCGCGCGCCGAATTCCTTGGCCGCGGCGCGGGTGAAGTGCTCCACCGGCGCCTTGGTTCCGGCATAGCTCGCATAGAAGGGCGTGAAGGCACCGAGCAGCGACGTCACCAGCGTGCAGACCTTGCCGTTGTCGTTCAGGTGCTTGCCCGCTTCCTTGAGGAAGAAGAAGGCGGCCTTCGCGTTCACCGCGCTCATCTCGTCGTATTCCGCCTCGGAGATCCCGGCGATCGGCTTCTTCAGCACCTTGCCGACGGTGTTGATGGCGATGTCCGGGCGGCCGAGCGTGGCAGTGGCATTGGCGAAAAGCGTCTCCATGGCGCCGGCGCTCGTGAGGTCCGCCTGCAGGGCCACGGCCGTTGCGCCGGCCGCCGTCACGGCAGCCACGGTCGCCGCGGCATCGGCCCTGGCTGCGGTGCTGTTGTAGTGGATCGCAATGCCCTTGGCGCCCTGGGCGGCCAGGTCGCGCGCGATCAGGCCCCCGAGATTCTTGGCACCACCCGCGATGATGACGGTCTTTCCCCTGATGCTGTGGTCGGCCATGGATCGGGCTCCTGTCGTCTGGGGCGGCCAAGGCGGCCGCGATGGGCGGCAAGGTGCTTCATTCGTGATGTTTTAATAAACTGGCTTATTGAAACAGCACTTGTCGGTATAGCCGACCAATGCGACGCATGGCCCATGGACCGCATCGACCTGTTCCGCATCTTCGCCCGCGTGGTGGAATGCGCGAGCTTCACCCGCGCCGCCGATACGCTCGGCATGGCGCGCTCCTCGGTCTCCGAGGCCGTGCAGGAGCTGGAGGCGCGGATGGGCGTGCGGCTGCTGCACCGGACCACGCGTCGCGTGGCGCCCACCCAGGATGGCGCGGCGTTCTACGAACGTTGCCTGCGGCTGATCGCGGATGTGGAGGAGGTGGAGAGCCTGTTCCGGGGCGCCAGGACAGGTCCGGTCGGCAAGCTGCGCGTCGACGTGCCTGGGCGTATCGGCCGGCTGATCGTGGCTCCGGCGCTGCCGGACTTCTTCGCGGCCTATCCGGGCATCGAACTGGAACTGGGCGTCACCGACCGCGCCGTGAACCTGGTGGAGGATGGCGTCGACTGCGTCCTGCGGGTCGGCCCCTTGTCCGACTCAGGGCTGGTGGCGAAGCCGATCGGCACCCTGCCGCTGATCAACGTCGCAAGCCCCGCTTATCTCGAACGGCATGGCCTGCCTGCTGCGCCGTCGGAGCTCAAGCACCATTGGGCCGTCAACTACGCCTCGCCATCGACGGGGCGCGTCGAGGATTGGGAGTGGTGGGAGGAAGGTGTCCAGCACACCCGTCCGATGCGCAGCCATGTCACGGTCAACGGCGCCGAGGCCTATATCGCCTGCTGCCTGGCTGGTCTTGGGCTGATCCAGATCCCGGCCTACGACGTCCAACGTCACATCGAGGGCGGGGCGCTGGTGGAGGTCATGCCCGATTACCGGGCCGCGCCATTGCCGATGAGCCTGCTCTACCCGCACCGGCGGCACTTGTCGCGCCGCCTGCAGGTCTTCGCGGAGTGGCTGGCGGCGCTGATGCGGCACCATGTGCTCGAGACGTCTCAAACCGGCGGCCCCTCCTCCTGAGCGGTGGAACCGAAAGGGGCTTTGCCTCTCCCGGGCTCACCCCGCCAAAGGCCGGGGGCCGTTGGAAGCCATCACTTGGCACCGAGCACCACTACCGAGACAGGTACCGAAACCCGCCCTTGTGCACGAAGCGCGTTGAGAGGGCCGCGACGCCCGTTCCGCCCGGCATCAAAAGCCGGCTTTCCAAATGATCTATCATTTGGCGGGGTGGTTTGGAGGGGCGGCGCCCCTCCAACTTTCATCCGCACCGGTCATTTCTGAGTACCGTTCGTATCAGCCGATCAGGCGCCGCACTGTGGACCGCAGCCGCGTCACTCGGCCGCTTCAGGCGGCAGTGCCAACCCGTACACCTCTCGCGCCTGGGCTTCGCTGATCAGGCCATTCTCGAGATCGGCGAGGATCTTTGCCCGATCGCGCAGGCGCGGATCGCCGATCCCCCCGCCGCCGGGCGTCATCAGCACCAGCCGGTCGCCCGGCGCGATACTGTGGCGCCGTTTCCCGGCGAGGGCCGCACCGGAGCCGAGGCCGAGATAGCCCGCCATGCCGTCGCCCCCGCCGTCGCGGCCGCGCGGGGGAAACTTGATGCGTTCCAGTGCGCCATTGAAGTCGAAGGGTGCGTCCTCGCCATTCTCGATCTCGATGACCTGGCCGAGCCCGCCCCGATGTTCGCCGGGGCCGGCGCTGTCGGCGCGCAGCTCCTTGCGCAGGAAGATGAGGGGCGACTGCGTCTCGGCGATCTCCACAGGTGTCCCCTGCACGCCCGACGGATAGGCCGTGGCCGACAACCCATCCTGCCGCGGCCGTCCGCCAGTGCCCCCATTGGTGGCCATGGCGAGGCCATAGGCGTTGGTCTCGCCTTGCCCGCGGCCGGTCAGGCGGTGCCCGTTCACGGCGATGTTCCACAGGCAGGATGTGCCTTCCGCCGGCACACGGTCCGGAATGACCTGCCGCAGGCAGCCGAAGGCCATGTCGGGCAACATCTGTCCGAAGGCGTGGCGCGACCGCACCGCGGCCGGGCGCTTCGCGTTCAGGATGCAGTTCTCCGGAGCGGAAACCGTCAGTGGCGCGAGCGAGCCGGCGTTGTTCGGAATATGGCTGGATACGACGCAGCCCAGGCCGAAGACCGTGTAGGCGGTTGTGTAGCCGATCGGCACGTTGATGGCGCGCTTCGCCGGCGGCGAGCTGCCGGCATAGTCCACATGGATGCCGTCGTCATGGATGGTCAGTGCCGCCTGCAGCGTCACGGGCGTCTCATCGCCATCCACGGTCATGGTGTAGTGCCAGGTGCCCCGCGGCAGCTTGCGGATCTCGGCCAGCACCGCTTCGCGCGAATGCTCGATGATGTGCTCGGCGAGCACATCCAGCGTCTCGATGCCGAACTCGTCCATCATCTCGAGCAGCCGCTTCGCGCCCACCTCGTTGCAGGAGGCGAGGGCATAGGTGTCGCCCTCGCTGTCGAGCGGCAGGCGCGAATTGGCGCGGATCATCGCCATCAGCGTCTCGTTCACCACGCCGGCGTCGACCAGCTTCAGCATCGGGATGTGCAGCCCTTCCATGTGCACATCCGTCCCGTCCGAGCCGAACACCCCGCCGATATCGACGACATGGCTGGTGCAGGAGAAGAGCGCGACGACCTCGCCCTTGCGGAAGACCGGCGTGGTGACGACGAAGTCGTTGAGATGCCCCGTCCCCATCCAGGGGTCGTTGCAGATGTAGGTGTCGCCTTCTTTCATCGTCTCCAGCGGGAAGTATCGGATGAAGTGCTTCACCGCTTCCGCCATGGTGTTGATGTGGCCGGGCGTGCCGGTGACGGCCTGGGCCAGCATGCGGCCCTTGAGGTCGAAGACGCCGGCGGAGATGTCGCCGCATTCACGCACGATGGGGCTGAAGGCGGTGCGGACCAGCACCTGGCCTTGTTCCTCCACCACCGCGATCAGGCGGTTCCACATGATCTGCAGGTCGATCAGGTCGACCGTGTCGGGTGCGGCCATGTTCAGTGCTCCTGCTTGAGGTCCATCACGATGCAGCCATTGCCGTCGATATGCGCGTCGAAGCTCGCGGAGATGAAGGTGGAGGTCTCGTCCTCGGCGATCACCGCGGGTCCGGCGATGCGCGCGCCGGGCGCCATGGCTTCGCGCCGGTAGAGCGGCACCTCGATGCGATCCTGTGCGCGGCCGTCGAAGATCGTGCGCAGGCCGGCGGGCGCCGGTGCCGCGGCCGGCGCTGGCGCGGGCGTGGGGCGTGGCCGGTCCGGCTCCGTGGTGACCAGCACGGACCAGGTCATGACCTCGATGGTCGCGTTGGGGATGAAGCGGTTGAACAGCGCGGCGTATTCGCGTTCGTAGGCCTGGCGCAGCAGCGGGGCATCGGCATCCGTCAGCGGCCGCAACGGCAGCGGCACTGCTATCTCATGTCCCTGGCCGAAATAGCGCATATAGGCCGTGCGGTGCTCGAAGAGCGGCGCACCGCGCGCGCCGGGTTCGACCAGCGCGCGTGCCTCGGCCGCCATCTCCGCGAGCAGCGTGGTGACTGCCGGGCCATCCAGGTCGTCGATCCAAACATGCCGGCTGCGCGCCGTCTCGAAGGCAACCGGCGCGGCGAGGAAACCCACCGCCGAACCGACACCCGCATTGGGCGGCACCACCACGCGGGGCACGCCGATCTTCTCCGCCACGCGCGCGGCGTGCAGCGGCGCCGCGCCGCCGAAGGCGACCAGCGTGTGCTGCGCCACCACCGCGCCCCGTTCCACCGCATGAACGCGCGCGGCACTCGCCATGTTCTCGCAGACCATCTCATGCACGGCATAGGCCGACATCTGCGGCGAGAGGCCCAGCGGTTCGCCGATCGCCTGGGTCAGCGCCGCCTCGGAGCGGTCCGCGTGCAACGTCATGGACCCGCCGGCAAAGCCGACGGGATCGATCAGCCCGAGCACGACGTCGGCATCGGTGACCGCGGGCTTCTCCCCACCCCGGTCATAGCAGGCGGGACCCGGAACGGAGGCCGCGCTCTCCGGGCCGACGGTGACGCGACGCAGGGCATCGACGCGGGCAATCGAACCGCCGCCGGCGCCGATCTCCACCATCTCGATCACCGGGATGCGCAGCGGCAGGCCGCTGCCTTTGAGGAAGCGCGCCGCGCGATCGACCTCGAACACACGGGAGGAGGAGGGCGCGCCCTTCTCGATCAGGCAGATCTTCGCGGTTGTTCCGCCCATGTCGAAGGACAGCACCTTCTCCTCGCCGAGGCGCATCGCCATCTGCGCCGCGAATATCGCCCCGCCGGCAGGGCCGGATTCCACCAGGCGGACCGGGAAGCGCTTGGCGGTCTCGACCGATGTCAGGCCGCCGCCCGAGGTCACCAGATAGGCCGTGCCGGCAAAGCCTTCGGCGGCCAGGGCCTCCTCCATGCGCGCGAGATAGCTGGCCATCAGCGGCCGCACATACGCATTCGCGATCGCCGTGGAGGTCCGCTCATACTCGCGGATCTCGGGGCAGACCTCGCTGGCGAGGGTGATGAACAGTTCCGGCATGGCCGCATGCAGCAACGCGGCGGCGCGACGTTCATGCGCCGGGTTGGCGTAGCCATGCAGGAAGGCGATCGCGATGCTGGACACCTCGGCCGCTCGGAGCTTGGGCACCAGCGCCAGGACCCCCTCCTCATCCAGCGGAAGGCGGACCCCGCCGCCGGCATCGATGCGCTCCGCCACCGTGAAGCGGCGTGCGCGGGGAATGAGCGGCACCGGCTTCTCGATGGTCAGGTCGTACTGGTCGTAGCGGCTTTCGGTGCCGATCTCGACCACATCGCGGAAGCCGTCGGTCGCGACCAGCGCGCAGCGTGCGCCCCGGCGTTCGATGATGGCATTGGTGGCGAGCGTCGTCCCGTGGACGAAGACGGCGACATCGCTGAAGCCGAGTCCGGCATCCGCGAGGGTGACGCGCATGCCGTCCAGCACGCCCTCCTCGGGTCGTGCCGGTGTCGTGAGGACCTTGCGCGTCCGGCGCAGTCCGCCGTGTTCCAGCACGACATCGGTGAAGGTGCCGCCGATATCGACGGCGATGCGCACGGCGTCATCCATGGTGCAGCTCCGCCTGCTTCGCCCAGGTGGATCGGTCGGGCAAGCCTGCCGCCCCGCCGTTCAGAACCATCGTGCTTGTGGCCACACCCTGCCTCCGTCGGATCACACTGCCGGCCGCTTCCGCTGCCAGCCATGCGCGCGAAGACGACAGCAAGGGGCGTGCCATGCGCGACGTTCCGCCACGGCTCAGCGTGACCGGCGCAACCCGTGGAGATACAGCCATCAAGACCTGACGGATCGCGGCGACACAGAGTCTCTTCCGCCCATTCGGCGACGGCTTCGTTCAATTCCTGGGCAAGGCGCGCGCCGTCAGCCCGGCCATTGGCATCCATATTGCTTCGTCTGCCGCTGTTGTCGCATGGAGCTTCGCAGTGGTTCGGAAGATGCATCTCGCCTTCAACCTCTCGACCACGCACAACAACGGGCGGTGGCGCCTGCCCGGCGCCTGGGGCGACCGCACCTTTCCCGACGTGACCCTCTATGAGGAGGTTGCCCGCATTGCCGAGCGTGGCTGCCTCGACATGCTCTTCTCCGGCGACGGCACGGGCGTGCCGGATACCTGGAAGGGCTCGCGTGACGAGGCGGTGAAGTGGGGCGTCTACTTCCCGCGAGTGGACATGAATCCCGTGATGGTGGCCATGGCCCGCGTGACGAAGCATGTCGGCCTCGGCCTGACCTATTCGACGACCTTCATGCACCCCTACTACATGGCGCGGCTGATGAGCTCGCTTGACCTCCTGAGCAATGGGCGCATCGCGATGAACCTGGTCACCTCGACCCGCCGATCCGATGCCGCCAATTTCGGCTTCGACCAGCTCATGGAGCACAACAGCCGCTACGAGCGCATGGAGGAATTCGTCGCCATCTGCCATCAGCTTTGGGATGCCACCGAGCCCGACGCGATGATCTGGGATCCGGAAACCGGACAGGTCGGCGATCCCGCGAAGGTGCACGACGTCAAGTTCGAAGGCCGTTTCTTCAAGGTGGAGGGTCCGCTCAACACGCCACCCGCGCCGCAGGGGCGTCCGGTCATCGTGCAGGCCGGTGGCTCGCCGCGCGGCGTACGGGCTTCCGCGAAGGTTGCCGACCATGTCTTCGGCGCAGACATGCCGCTCGAACTGCAGGTCAGGCAGCGCGCCGCGCTCGATGCCGCGCTGATCGAACTCGGCCGCGATCCAGACGATGTCGGGGTGTTGTGGCAGACCCCGATCTCGGTGCGGGAGACAGCACGCGAGGCCCAGGCCTATCGCGAGATGCTGCGCACCAGCCTGACGCCGGAAGGCGTCGCGGTCTTCCTCTCCTACAGCGACGCCTATGATTTCTCGACCCTGCCGGCACGCTTCACGCTCGGCGAACTGCGCGCGGAGATCGCCGCGACCAACGCAACGCCGAACGGGTTGGTGCACAAGCTCGCGGTGAAGCTCGGCGCCGATACGGAGGTGACGCGGGAGGAGTTCTTCGAACAGGGTCTGCTGATGACGACCCAGTACGAGAACACCATCGCGGGCACGCCCGCCCAGGTCGCCGACCATCTGGAAGAAGCCTTCGAGGCGACGGGCTGTCGCGGTGGCTTCATGATCGGCCAGGCCATCGCCGTCATGGCGGATATCAGTTCGGTCGTCGAACTGCTGGTGCCGGAGCTGCAGCGGCGTGGGCGCTTCCGGACCGAGTATCGCGGCCGGACGCTGCGTGAGAATCTCGCCGAGCGCTGAGAGCCGGTCTTGAAGGACCGGCTCTCAGCCGCGGCGTGGGCGGACGCCTGGCGCCGTCAGCTCGTCACATAGGCGTGGGAGAAGCTCCCCTCGACGCCATCGGCCGTGATCGAATGCCCGAGCGCGCGCTTGTTGTGGACTGTATTCCAGCGCGGCACGCCGATGTTCACATCCGGGATCTCGCGCATCACGATCTCCTGGAATTCCTTGAACTGGGCGCGGCGCTTGACGGGGTCGAATTCGATCGCCGCGGCTTCCAGCAATTCGTCCACGCGCGGATTGTTGTAGTGCGTGGCGTTGGAGAAAGGCACGCCGCGCACGTAGTTCTTCGACCAATAGAGACGCTGCACACCCACCGTCGGATCGAACAGGTTGCTCATGTTCGAGGTCGTGAGATCGAACTCGCGGTCAGTGTAGACGCGCTTCGCATAGCTGCCGAAATCCGCGGTGCGGATCTCCGCGGCGACACCGATGCGCGATAGGGCGGCACGGATGAAGTCGGTCACCCGGCGCGGCTCCTCGACCGTCGGATTGGCCTCCAGCATGATGCGCAGCCGGACGCGGCCGGCGCCGCGCGGATAGCCCGCCTCCTCCAGCAACTGCTCCGCCCGCGCCAGGTTGAACTGGTAGGGGCTCGGCGAGGGATCGTGGTATTCGCCCAGGAACGGCGCGATGGGCGACGCGCACGGCGTGTAGTTGCCGTAGTAGATGGTCCGGCAGATCACTGGCATGTTGAGCGCGTGGGCGATCGCCTGGCGGACCGGCAGCTTGGTGAAATGCGGGTTGTCCAGGTTGAAATTCACGCTGACGACGTTGTTGCTGTATTCGTACCCCTTCGTCTCGAACACCAGGTTGCCCGCGCTGCGCAGCCGTTCCACGTCGCTCAGCGCGACGGGCGTGCGGTAGCCGAGGTCGATCTCCCCCGATTCCAGCGCCGCCGAGCGCGCCGCCGCATCCGGCACGAACTTGACGATGAGCTGATCGAGATACGGGCGTGGCTGATCCCAGTAGTCCGGATTGCGTTCGTAGATCACATGGCTGCCGCGCACCCATTCCTTGAAGCGGAAGGGACCGGTGCCGATGGGCGCGCTGTTGTTGCGATTGGTGAAGGGATCGGTGTTGTCGTAGATGTGCTTGGGCACCATCGGCGATTCCGCCGCGGCGAAGGCACGCAGCAGATAAGGCACCGGCTTCGCCAGCTTCAGCACGACGGTGTGGTCGTCCGGCGTCTCGATGCGCGTCAGATGCGCGAAGGTGGCACGGCCGCGTGGGTGGGACTGCTTCAGGATCTCGATCGACTTCACCACATCGGCGGCGGTGAAGTCCTTCCCGTCATGCCACTTCACGCCCTGTCGCAGACGGAAGGCATAGGTCAGCCCGTCCGGTGCGACCTCCCAGGAGGTCGCGAGCTGCGGATGCGCCACCATCTCGTTGTCGTACCAGATGAGCCCCTCGGTCACCTTGGCGCTGACTGTCAGGCTGTTGCTGCTGACAAGCGAAACGAGCGAATTGGGCTCCGTTGCGAACATGATGGTCATCGTGCCGCCCCGGCGTGGCGGCGGTACCGCCTGCTGTGCCGATGGCGCTGCCGGCGCGAGAGCCAGGCCGCCGGCGGCGCCGAACAGCGCGCGCCGCGTGGTGCCCAATGGGCTGTTCTTCATGCCTGTCCATCCTTGTCCCGACACGCCCGGGATCCGGCCGGGCACCATATGGACGCTGCGGTCATGCGAGGTGGCAGGCCACGCTGTGGCCCTGCCCCAGCCGCCGGAGGACCGGGTCCTCCGTGGTGCAGCGATCGGTGGCGGCGGGGCAGCGCGCCCGGAAGCGGCAGCCGCCGGCATCCGCATGCGTCAGCTCCCCCCGCAGCGCGGCGCCGCCCTGACGGTGCGACGGGTCGGCCCGCGGCACCGATGCCAGCAGCGCGCGCGTATAGGGATGCTTCGGCGACCGCCACAGCGTGGCGTGGTCGGCGCTTTCGACGATGCGGCCGCGATACATCACCAGCACGCGGTCGGTGAAATAGCGCACCACCGACAGATCGTGCGAGATGAACAGGTAGGACAGGCCGAGATCCCGCTTGAGATCGGCGAGCAGGTTCAGGATCTGCGCCTGGATCGAAAGGTCGAGCGCTGAGACGGGCTCGTCGCAGATGACGAGTTCGGGCTGCAGCACCAGGGCGCGCGCGATGCCGATGCGTTGGCGTTGGCCGCCGGAGAATTCGTGGGGGTAGCGATCCGCGGCCGTCGCGGGCAGTCCGACCCGGGCCAGCATCTCCTGCACTTGCTGACGACGGGTGGCGCGATTGCCCAGGCCATGGACCTTCAGGGGCGTCTCCAGCAGCGTGCCGATGGTCTGGCGTGGATTGAGCGACCCGAAGGGATCCTGGAACACCATCTGCATCCGGCGCCTGAACGGCACCAGCGCGGCCTGGCCAAGATCGGAGATCTCCTGTCCGTTGAGCCGGATGCTGCCCTCGGACGGATCGAGCAATCTCAGGATGGTCTTGCCGAGTGTCGACTTGCCGCAGCCGCTTTCGCCAACCAGCCCGACCGTCTCGCCAGGCAGGACATCGAAGGACACACCGTCCACGGCATGAAAGGCGCGGCCGCGCGAGACATAGCGCGTCCGCAGCCCATCAACCGTGAGCTTCAGCATGGCGGCCTCCATGCTCTGCCGCCGCAACGACGCAGGCGACGCGATGGTCTTCCTCGAGCAGCGTCAGTGGTGGGGGCGCTGCATGGCAGGGGGCAATCGCCTCGTTGCATCGCGGCGCGAAAGGGCAACCCGCCAGGCCAGCAGCGGAGGCGACCGAGCCGGGAATCTCCGCCAGGCGTCGCGTGGTGTAGTGCGCTTCCTCGTCATGTCCGACCGAGGCGCCCAGCAACCCGCGCGCATAGGGATGGCGCGGACTCGTGAAGAAGGGGCCGACCGCTGCCTGCTCCGCGATGCGACCGGCATACATCACCGTCACCCGATCGGCCCATTGCGCCACCACGCCAAGATCATGGGTGATCAGCAGCACAGCCATGCCGAGTTGACGACGCAGGCTGTCGAGCAGTTCCAGTACTTGCGCCTGGATCGTGACGTCGAGCGCCGTGGTGGGCTCATCGGCGATGACGAGCCGCGGCCGGCAGGCCACGGCCATCGCGATCATCACGCGCTGGCGCATGCCGCCGGAGAAATTGTGCGGATAGTCGTGATACCGCCGCTGCGGTTCCGGGATGCCGACCAGGTCGAGCAACTCCACGACGCGCTGCCGGGCGGCGCCGGCGGAGATGGATTCGTGGCGTCGCAGCACTTCGGCGATCTGCGCCCCGATGGTGAGCACCGGGTTCAGCGAGGTCATGGGTTCCTGCAGGATCAGCGAGATCGCCTTGCCGCGGATATCGCGCAGAAGCCGAGGCGAGGCCGTGGCGAGGTCCAGGCCCTCGAACATCACCCGGCCGCGACGGATCGCGGCACCGCGCGGGAGCAGCCGCATCAGCGCCAGCGCGGTGATCGACTTGCCGCAGCCGCTTTCGCCCACCAGTGCAAGCGTCTCGCCGGCATCGATGTGGAAGTCGATGCCGTGCACCACCTCGGCGCTCGGGAAGCCGATGACGAGGTCCTCGACGGAAAGCAGCGGCGCCATCAGAGCTGCCCCGAGCGCGGATTCAGCACGTCGTTCAACCCGTCTCCCACTAGGTTGAGCGACAGCACGGTCAATGCGATGGCCGAACCCGGCAGGGCGGTGAGATACCAGTCGGTGCGCAGCAGCGGCCGCCCGTCGCCGATCATGCTGCCCCAGCTCATCAGGTTGGGATCGCCCATGTTGAGGAAGGACAGACCTGCCTCGGTCAGGATGGCGTTGGCGACCAGCACGGAGGTGGCGACGATGACCGGTGCCGCCGCATTGGGCAGGATCTCGCGCAGGATGATGCGCGGTGCCGAATAGCCGAGCGCTCGCGCCGCCGCGACGAAATCCGATTCCCGCAAGGAGCGGAACTGGGCCCGCACCAGCCGCGCGATTCCCGGCCAGGCGGCGATCCCGATCGCCAGCGCGATGACCTCTACCGACGGGTCGCCGATGGCCACGATGACGATCACGAGCAGGAAGGTCGGTACCGTCTGGAACAGCTCCGTGACGCGCACCAGCACATTGTCCACCCAACCGCCGAAATACCCGGCGGTGGCGCCGACGGCGATGCCGATCGCGAGCCCAATCGCCGCGGCGACGACCCCCACCAGCAGCGATACCCGGGCTCCATGGGCGAGTCCCGATGCGACATCGCGTCCCAGGCTGTCGGTGCCAAGCGGATGTGCCGGGTCCTGGCCCGGCCACAGGGTGGGATCGGCCACCATGTCCTGCGGATCACCGGGGAAGAGCAGGGGTGCCGTAGCCGCCACGAAGACGACGACCGCCAGGATCAGCAATCCGATCATCAGGGAGGGATTGCGCAGCGCCGCCCTGACGGCGCGGCGCCTGCCGCTTGTCTCGGGGCGCGGCCGGGCGGCGGTGGTGCCCGTCTGCGGAATGGTGGCGGTGCCGTCCATCTCAGCGCACCGCGATCCTGGGGTCGAGCCAGGCTTGCAGCAGGTCGATCGCCACATTGGTGACGATGACGAGCATCGAGGAGAGCAACAGCACGCCCAGCAGCAGGTTGAAGTCGCGCCCGATGACGGCCTCGAGTGCGAGGCGCCCCATACCGGGCCAGCCGAACACCGTTTCCACCACGACCGCGCCGCCGAGCAGATTGCCCAGATGCAGCCCCGCCATGGTGGTGACCGGGATCAAGGCATTGCGTAGGGCGTGATGGAATTGGATCACCGCGGGATGCAGGCCCTTGGCGGCCGCCGTGCGCATGAAGTCCTGGCCTTGCACTTCCAGTACCGCGGCCCGTGTCAGGCGCGCATAGACCGCGATGAAGAAGGAGGACATGGCGAGCGCAGGCAGCAACAGATACTGCGCCCGATCCGCGATTAGTGCCCAGCCGCTGAGCGAGACGCCCACGGTCATGCTGCCATTGCTGGGCAGCCAGCCGAGCTTCACGGAGAACAGCACGATCGCCATCAGCCCGATCCAGAAGCCCGGCGTGGAGTAGAACAGCAGCACGACCACCTGCAGCAGCCGGTCCGGCCATCGCCCCGCGAAGATCGCCATCACCCAGCCGGCCAGGATGCCGAGAAGCAGTGCCATGCCAAGTGCTGTCAACATCAGCAGCAATGTGCCCGGCAGGCGTTCACCGATGAGCTGCGTCACCGGCAGGTTGAAGCGCGCCGATTGCCCGAGATCGAGTTGCGCGAGATTCGAGAGATAGGTGACGAGCTGCGTGAGCATGGGCTGGTCAAGGCCGATGCGCTCCCGCAGGGCGGCCATGGTCTCCGCCGTGGCGGAGCCAGCCTCGCCGGCGAGCACATCCGCTACATCCCCCGGCACGAGCTGCAGCAGGAAGAAGCACAGCACGATAATGCCGAGCATCGTGGGCAAGGCCTGTATCGCGGTGCGGCGCAGCACGGCACCGGTCCGACCGAACAGGCTCACCACGCGGATCCGGTGGGCTCGTACCAAGGCAGCATCATCCAACCTCCGCTCGTGCCGGAGAGACTCCGGGAGTGATCGGCCTTCTGCGCCGAGATGGATCCGACGCAGCGGGGGAGCATTCAGGACGCTTCAATCCTCACGCCAAAAGCACGATGCGTGCCACGGATCGCATGGCCGCATATGCGATACCCGGATCCGACGCCGCTTCGCGAAAGCGGAGGCGTTCAGCCGCTGGTGCCGATCAGTCGATCACGCTCGCGGCATCATTCGGCGGCGCGTAGCGGCCTACATGCGGCTTGAGCCCGAGATTCTCCCGCAGTGTCGTGCCTTCACAGGTCGTGCGGAAGCGCCGCCGGCGCTGCAACTCCGGCGTGATGAGCCCGACGACATCCTCGCAGCGGCGCGGCAGGTGCGTCGGTGTGATGTTGAAGCTATCGGCAGCACCGGTATCGGCCCACTCCTCCATCGCGTCGACGATCTCGAAGGGTGTGGCGATCAGGCGGAACCCGCCGGCGCTGACAAGCGATGCCGATGCCGTCGGCGAAGAAGATCATGTCGAACAGGCCGCGTTCTGCGGCCTGGGCGTTGCGAACATAGCGATCAAAACGCAGCGGTACGCCCGTGTGGCGCCAGTCGGTGACGTGATAGCCAAGTCCGCGCATCCATATCCCGAGCTTGGTGCGCGCTTTACGGTCATGGTGTCGTCCTGTCAGGCGCGCGGTGCGGCTTGCGTTCCAACGTCGGGATCGCGGCGATCAGAGCCTGCGTATAGGGATGTTGGGGCGCGCCGAAGACTTCCGCCGGCGTGCCGGATTCCACGATCCGTCCGTGACGCATGATCGCGACGCGATGCGCGATGTGCCGCACCACCCCGAGGTCATGTGAAATGAACAGGTAGGACGTGCCATGCCGTTCCTGCAGGTCGCGCAACTGGTTCAGGATCGCGGCCTGGACCGAGATGTCGAGCGCCGACGTCGGTTCGTCGCAGACGACGAGCTGCGGCGCGGCGGCGAAGGCACGAGCGATGGAGACGCGCTGCTTCTCGCCGCCCGAGAGCTGATGGGGATAGCGGTCGAGATAGCGCTCGCCGAGCTTGACCGAGTCGAGCAATGCGACGATGCGCTCGCGCAACACCGCGCCGCGCGCGATGCCATAAAGTTGCAGGGGCCGCCCCACGATACCTTCCACCGTCCAATGAGGATTCAGAGCGGCATCGGGATTCTGGAAAATGAACTGGACCGCGCGATGCTCGTCCCGGCTGCGGTCCTGCACCAATGGCGCGACGACATGGTCATCAAGCAGGACGTCGCCGGCGTCGGGATGCAGCAGGCCAGCGACGCAGCGCGCCAGGGTGGACTTGCCGGAGCCGCTCTCGCCCACGACCGCGAGGGTACGCCCGCGCGGGATTGACAGCGTCACGTCATCCACCGCACGCACCGGCCGACGTTCCCGGAGGAAAGGGAGCTTCAGCCGGCGCGTCCGGCCGAAGGTGCGGTCGACGCCGATGATCTCCAGCAACGGCCGGCCTGCCTCGGCCGGCGCCACCTCCGACATCTCCGACGGCGCCGGGGGGGTGACGCGGGCGATTCGGTCCCGTTCGAAGCAGCGCGTGCGATGGCCGGGGCCGACCGTCTCCAGCGCAGGGATGGCGTTCCGGCAGTCGTCCTGCACCGAGGCGCAGCGCGGGGCGAAGATGCAGGCCGCGGGCACCACCCGAAGATCGGGCAGCCGGCCGGGAATATCGGTAAGCCGCGTCTGGGCACGATCGATCGTCGGCAGCGCGTTCATCAATCCGATCGTGTAGGGATGACGCGGTGCGCGCAGCACCTGGGCCGTGCTGCCTTCTTCGACGAGCTGCCCGGCATAGAGCACGCCGACGCGGTCGCAGACCTGAGCGACCACGCCCATGTTATGGCTGATGAACAGGACGGCGACGCCAAGTGCGCGGCGCAGATCGTTCACCAGGTCCAGGATCACGGCTTCGGTCGTCACGTCGAGGCCGGTGGTCGGTTCATCCATCACCAGCAGGTCGGGATCGCAGGCCAGGCCCATCGCGATCACCACGCGCTGCTGCTGCCCGCCGGAAAGCTGATGCGGGTAGCGGTGCGCGATCTCCTCCGGATGCGGCAACTGCACCTGGCCGAGCAGCGTGACGGTGCGCGCCCAGGCGGCGCGGCGATCCGCCTGGCGGTGACGGCGGATTACCTCGGCAATCTGCTCGCCGACCTTGATGGCGGGGTTCAGCGCGCTCATCGGGTCCTGGTAGACCATGGAGACGATGCGCCCGCGCGTCGCCGCGAGCATCTGCGGCGACATCTCCATCACATCCTGGCCGCGAAGCATGATGCGCCCCGTCACACGCCCCGCAGGAACGTGGCGCAGCACGGCATAGGCGAGGGTGCTCTTGCCTGATCCGGACTCGCCGATCAGGCCATAGGCTTCGCCCGGCGCGATGCGGAAGGAGACATCGCGCACGGCCTTGAGATAGCCGTAGTTGATGGAGACGCCGATCACCTCGAGCGTTGGTTCGGTGGAGAAGGCCGGAGCGCTCTCGGTCAGCATCTGCGGCTCGGCGTTCATCGTGCGCGGTCGCCCCCGGGCATGGCGATGGATCGGCGCAGCCTTTCGCCGACCAGCACGGTCCCGACCGAGACGACGGCGATGGCAAGAGAAGGAAACACCGGCAGCCACCAGGCCAGTTCGATGAATTGCTGACCGTCCCGCACCATCAGGCCCCAGGCGGGCGTCGGCGGCGTCACGCCGATACCGAGATAGGCGAGCGAGGCTGAGAGCAGGATCGCCGAGGTCACGCGCAGCGAGAAGTCCACGACGATGATCATCAGTACATTGGGCAGCAATTCGCGCGTGAGGATGAACAGGCGCGTTTCACCGCGCGAGCGCGCCGAATCAATGAACTCGCGCGTTGCGAGGTCGAGGACCACGGACCTCACGAGCCGCGCGGATCGCGGCCAGAAGACAAGCCCGATCGCCGCGATGACGTTCGTCGGCGCCGGCCCCAGCATCACCACGACCAGCATGGCGAGGATCAGGCCGGGGAAGGACATCAGCGTGTCCATCACGCGCATGACGGTCTCGTCGACTGCCCCGCCAAGATAGCCGGCGACGAGCCCGGTGGCGGTCCCAAAGAGCACGCCGAGCGCTGCTGCGGCGACCGCCACCAGCAGGGTCGGCCGTGTGCCCGCGATGATGCGGCTGAAGACGTCGCGGCCGAACTCATCCGTGCCGAAGGGGAAGGCCGCGCTCGGCGCCTCCAGCGAGTGCATCGGATCGAAGGCGAGGGGATCGCGCGGTGCGATCTGTCCGCCGAAAGCTATCAGCGTGACGATCAGCAGAAGAAAGCCGATGCAGGCGATGTCACCGATACCGAGGCGACCATGGCGCGGCAGGGAGAGGGCAAAGGACATGCTTCAACCCCTCAGGCGCGGATTGAGCAGCAGCGCCGCAACATCCGCGCAGAGATTGCCGATGCCATAGGCGGCGGCGACCATCAGGACACCCGCCTGGATTGTCGGAATGTCGCGATAGCTCACCGCATTGGTCATCATCTGGCCGATGCCGGCGTAGGAGAACAATGTCTCCACCACGACGAGGCCGCCGATGACGTAGCCGAAGTACATACCGATCTCGGTGACCGTGGGTGGCAGGACATTGGGCAGGGCGTGCTTCATGACGACCTTCCAGCGTGGCAGCCCCTTCAGTGTCGCCGTCCGCACATAGGGGCTGGCGAGCGCCTGGATCATCCCGGCCCGCGTCACCTGACTGATGATGGCGAGCATGCCGATGACCAGAACGCCCACGGGCAGGATCAGGGCTTCGGGGCGCGAGAGCGGATTCTCGTTGGGATCCATCAGGCTCGAGCCCGGCAGCAACGGCAACCAGATGCTGAAGGTCAGGATGGCCAGCAGGCCGATGACGTATTCCGGCATGGCGTGCGTCGCGACGGCGAAGCCGCTGATCAGCCGATCCATCACGCCACCGGGCCGCAATGCCGCGACTACGCCGAGCAGGATCGACAGCGGCGCGGCGATGGCCAGGGTGATGCCGCCCAGGATCGCGGAATTGCCGAGGCGTCCGAGCAGCATCGGGGCGATCGCCTGGCCGTGCTGCAGGGATCGTCCGAAGTCGCCATGTAGGATGCCGGCGATCCAGGCGAGGTACCGTTCGGGGAGCGGCTGGCCGAGCCCCATGCGCTCGCGCACGGCGTCGACCATTTGCGGCGTCGCCATGTCGCCCAGTACCGCCGTCGCCACATCCCCCGGCAGGACGTTGACGATGGCGAAGGTCAGCAAGGAAACCGCGGCGAGTACCACCATCAGCAGCACGGAACGCCGCAGGATGAAGGCGATGACGGTCATCGCCGGATCACGCGCTGAGCCACATTCCGCGCATTTCGATCGTCCCGAAGCGCGGCGGCACGAAGCCCTGCACCTTGTCGGTGGAGACGCCGAGATAGTTGCGGAAATACGGGATCAGCCGATCGGCGCTGGCGTTGATCATGCGCAGGACGTCGGCGGTGACGGCCTTGCGCCTGTCGAGGTCGACCTCGGCGATCATGGCGTCGAGCTTCGCATCCAGCCCCGGCGCCGATTCGATGCCACTGTAATTGTAGAGCGATTTGCTATGATAGATGCGGTGCAGCGCGTCGAACAGCGTCGCCGAACCCGACCAGTAGGACGTGTAGAGGGGCATCTTCCGCGCAACGTTCGCCGCATACTCGGTGTAGGGGATGTCGCGCACGCGTAGCGTCACGCCGATCTGCGCCGCCGCCTGGGAGAACGCGAGCACCATTTTTGGCGCCGGCTGGCGATCGGAACTCGTGAAGAAGTCGAGGCTGATCGGGGGAACGCCGGATTCCTGGATGAGCTGGCGCGCCTTGGCCAGATCTTGGGCATTCTGCGGCATGGGCGGTACGAAGAGGTTGCCTGGCGGCAGCGGTTGGTCGTTGCCCGGCACGCCTTGGCCGAACAATGCCGACGTCACGGTCGCCGGACGGTCGAGGATGTGGCGGAACGCCTGGCGTACCTTCAAATTATCGAAGGGCGCCAGGTTCCCCATGATGTTGACGGCGTGGTAGTCGCCGGTGACCTCGGAATAGGCCTTGAAGCCGCGTGCATTGCGCATCGCGAGATACATCTCGACCGGGATCTGCGTCAGCAGATCGACCTGACCGCCGCGCAAGGCGGCCTGCATCGCCACGGCTTCCCGGATGAAGACCATGCGCACGCCATCGAGGTGCAGCACGTCCGGATTCCAGTAATTCGGATTGCGCTCGACGGTGAGGCTGCTGCCCGGCTGGAAATCCTTGAAGACGAAGGGACCCGTGCCGTTCGGCGTGTTACGCAGATCGTCGATACCCTGAGCGGGCAGGATGCGCGCCTGACGGAAGGCAAGCTGCACGGGAAATTCGCCGAAGGGCACGCGCAGCTTGAATCGGACCTTGTATGGCCCTTCCGCGCTGATGGCCGTGACCGGGCCGAAGGAGCCTGAACCCACGCCGGACCGGGCCGGATCCATGGAGCGTTCGACGGTCGCGACCACATCGGCTGCGGTAAAATCCCGCCCATTATGGAACTTCACGCCTTCGCGCAGCGTCACCACCCATTCCGCGCCGTCGGCTTCCGGCGCCCAGGCGGTAGCGAGCATCGGCACAGGCTGCGTATCCGCATCGAGCGAGACCAGATTGTCATAGACCATCTGGCTGTATTCCATGCCAGAGAAGGAATTCGTCATCTGCGGATCGAGCGTGTCGGGCGGATCCGGCCGACAGAAGCGCAGCAGCCCGCCCTTGCGCGGCGCCGATTGCGCGCGTGCCGGACGGGCGGTCCCGACACCTCCGGCCATGCCGAAAGCGGCGGCGCTGCCGAGCAGAGTTCGGCGCGTCATGCCAGGAATCATCAGAGCATCGGTGTCAGAACGGCGCATGGGCGGCATCTCCAGCATCGACTAGGACGACGGCGCTCAGACGAAGCCACGATTCGGCGAGGTATCGCCTGAGGCGCGGTAACGGACGCTCTCCCGCATGGCGCCAAGCAAGGTGGCGCGCATGGCGATATTAAGTATCGGCGAGGCCTTGCTCGCGACTCGAAACTGCGTGCCGTGCCACGGAAAAACAGCGTGCCAGCCAAAACTTGCTCAGGATCAAGGACGTCGACGCTTGCACGATCATCAGCCTGCCCGAATCGCGGGCGCGCATCGGGCGGGATCGGCCACGTGGCGGCTCGGTGCGGGCATGAGACCCAGTCTTTCGCGCAGCGGCGCGGCGGAGGGCATCGCATCGCGCAAGCCGCGTTGCCGAAGCGTGGTTATC
Organism: Roseomonas sp.; assembly: GCA_041914265.1. Taxonomy (GTDB): domain Bacteria; phylum Pseudomonadota; class Alphaproteobacteria; order Acetobacterales; family Acetobacteraceae; genus Neoroseomonas. Next base: position 21,850 of record JAYSDS010000002.1, on the reverse strand, counting down.
AGCGCTCCGGCGAAGTCGGTGATGATCCCGGGTGCATCCGGCAGATGGATGACAAAGCCGTCGGCTGCGCCGCAATCGAGCCATTCCTGCATGATCGCGGCGATCATCGCCGGCGTCTCCGCGAGGCGCATCGGCCCATCGCGCACGGCGATACCCTCCGGTGCGATGCCGGCCAGGATGCGTAAGGCGTCCGGGCTTCGTCCGTGCGTCGCCAAGCGTTGTGTCATCGTCGCACGCATCTGGCGCGCCTCGACCAGGTGATGCGGCGTGGTGTGCAGGATCTCGGCGGCCATGGCGGCAAGTTCCTCGGCCTCGCCCAGGACCATCAGCGGCGGCCGTCCCTGCGGCGGTCGCGCGGTGTCGAGCGGTCCGCGCACCCGGTAATGCGGCCCCTGATGATCCAGCCAGTGGAACTTCGCACGGTCAAAGTACAGGCCGCTCGCCTTGTCGCGCATGAAGGCGTCATCGTCCCAGGAATCCCACAGGCCGGCGACGACCGCTGCGAGCTCCGCCGCGCGTGTGGCGGCGATTTCGGGCGCCGGCAGTGGTATGTGGCCGAAACGCTCGGCCTCCTGCGCAGTGGGCACGGGTTGGAGCGCCCAGCCGAGGCGGCCGCGGCTGATGTGATCGATCGAGCCCAGGCGGCGCGCCAGATTATAGGGTTGATGGAAGGGTGCCGAGCAGGTGGGGATCAGTCCGATCCGTTCCGTCACGGCGGCGAGCCCTGCCGATGCCGCGATAGGATCGAGCCCCGGCCGCTCCGGCAGGCACAGGAAGTCGAAGCCGCTCGCCTCTGCCGCCAGCGCGGCCGAACGGAGTTGCTCGAAATCGCTGACCGGGTCGAGGCCCGTCAGCGCCAGGCCGAGCGGCAGCATCAGGCGACCGCCGCCATGGCGTCGGCTTGGCGCAGACCGAGATGCTCGCTCAATGTCGTGCCCTCATATTCCGTGCGGAACAGGCCGCGCCGTTGCAGTTCGGGGATGACGAGATCGATGAAATCCTCGGCATCGACGGGGATGCAGGGCGGCTGGATGTTGAAGCCATCCGCCGCGCCGGTGGTGAACCACTCCTCCATCAGATCGGCGATCATGGCGGGTGTTCCCACCATGCCGAGATGCCAGAAGCCACCCGAGACCAGTTCGTAAAGTTGGCGGATGGTGAGGTTCTCCCGCTTCGCCTTGGCGAGCGCACCACTGACGAACTCGCTCTTGCGTCCGCCGGGAAGTGGCAGGTCGGGCACCGGTCCATCGAGGCCATGCCCGCGGTAATCGGGGAAGGCATTGACAGCAAGCAGGCCGAGCCCGAGGGCCGGTTCGATCAGCCCCTGCATGCGGTCGAACTTGTCCCGTGCCTCCTGCTTCGTGCGGCCGACGAAGGCCATGATGCCGGGCATCAGCTTCAGCTCGTCCGGATCGCGACCGTACTTCGCCATCCGCCCCTTCACCGAGGCGTAGTAGGCGCGCGCGGCCTCAAGGGTGGGCTGCCCGCCATAGACCACATCGGCGCAGCATGCGGCGAGTTCCTGCGCGTTGTCGGATTCGCCGGCGGTGAAGATCGGGATCCGATGCGCCGCCGGTGGCACGCCGAGCGAGCCGCGTACGCGGAAATGCTTGCCCTGATGATCGACGGCGCCGGCTTCGAGTCCGCGCAGCACGGTCGCGAACTCGGCGGCGCGTTCATGGCGTTCATCGGATGGCGCGACCGCATCAAGGCCGAAATTGCGCGCCTCATCGATGCTGAAGCCGGTGACCATGTTCCATCCGGCGCGGCCGTGGCTGACACGGTCGAGCGTGACGAGCTGGCGAGCCAGGTTGAACGGCTCGTTGTAGGTGGCCGAAGCGGTCGGCACGAGGCCGACATGCGTCGTCACTGCCGCCAGCGCCGTCAGCAGCGCGGTGGGTTCGTGCTTGACGAGTTGATGTTCCATCTCCCGCGCGATGGCCGGGCGGTCGAGATCGCGCACCGCCGAGGAATCCGCGAGGAAGATGCCGTCCAGCTTGCCGCGCTCCGCCAGCCGCGCGCAGCGGACGAAGTGACGGAAATCCATGTTGCCATCCGCCGGTACATCTGGATGCCGCCAGGCGGCGTAGTGGTAGCCCAGATTGGCGACGGAGAGCCCGAGGCTCATCATGCGTTTGCGCGGTCTCATTCCGCGGCCTCCGCGACGGTGGCGGCATACTGGCTCGACGGGCGCGGCAGCCCGAGGTTCTCGCGCAGCGTGCGGCCTTCGTATTCCAGGCGGAACAAGCCGCGCCGCTGAAGCTCCGGGATGACGAGATCAACGAAGTCCTCGCCACCGCCCGGCAGATAGGGCGGCTGCACGTTGAAGCCATCCGCTGCGCCCCTGGTGAACCACTCCTCCATCATGTCGGCGATGGTCTCTGGCGTGCCGATGACGCCGAGGGACCAGAAGCCGCACAGGGCGACATCGAATAGCTGGCGCAGAGTCAGCTTCTCGTCCCGGGCCCGGCGCATGAGGGCGAGCGTCAGTTCCGGTTCACGGCCGCCGAGCTTCTCCGATCCGAGGAACTCGCTGCGCATCGTCAGATCCGGCAGCGGATCGTCCAGTCCGAAGGCGCTGAGATCCGGGAAGTGGTTCACGATGAGCTGGCCAATGCCGACTTCCTTCGGCATTGCCCTCTGCATCAGGGCAAACTTGTCTTCCGCTTCAGACTGGGTGCGCCCGACATAGCACTGGATGCCAGGCAGCATCAGCAGGTCCTCGGGGCGGCGGCCGTATTTCGGCAGGCGGCCCTTCACTGAGGCATAGTAAGTGCGCGCTGCCTCGATATTCGGCTGTCCACCGTAGCACATGTCGGCGAGCTCAGCGGCGAGATCCTGCGAATTCTCGGATGTGCCGGCGGTGATGATCGGCAGGAAGCCCTGCGGCGGCCGGGCCATGTCGAGCGGTCCCCGCACCTTGAAGTGCTTTCCGGCATGATCGAGGAAGTGGACTTTGTCGCGATGGAAGAAGTGTCCTGATGCCTTGTCGCGCGTGAAGGCGTCATCGTCCCAGGAATCCCACAACCCGCGCATGATCTGAAGGAACTCACGCGCGCGTTCATGCCGCGTGTCGGAATCGAGCGGTTTGTCGAGGCTGAAGTTGCGCGCCTCATCCAGCCCGTGGCTGGTCACCATGTTCCAGCCGACGCGGCCGTTGCTGAGGAAATCGATGGTCGCCATCCGGCGCGCGAAATTGAAGGGATGCCAGTAGGTGGTGCTCGCCGTCGGCATCAGTCCGACATGCTTCGTCACCACCGCCACCGCCGCCATGGCCAATGTCGGATCGACCTTGATCTGGGCCTGTTCGCGGTCGCGCGCGATGCGCCGATCATCGACGTTGAGGATGGAGGACCAATCGGCAAGGAAGACGAAGTCCATCTTGCCGCGTTCGGCAAGCTGCGCGGCCTTCACATGGTGCCGGATGGAGGTGGCGCTCATCACATCCACATCCGGATGGCACCAGGCGGCATAGTGATAGCCGGCCGAGGCCATCGACAGGCCGAGTTTCATCATCCGTCGGCTCATGCGCGCATCTCCTCCGCCGCGGCGTAGCGGCTGACGGCTTGCGGCATGCCGAGCCGCTCGCGCAGCGTCGTCTCCTCATATTCCGTGCGGAACAGGCCGCGGCGCTGAAGCTCCGGCACGACAAGTTCGACGAAGTCCGCGGCGGCGCCGGGCAGGAAAGGCGACTGGACGTTGAAGCCGTCCGCGGCGCCGGTGGTGAACCATTCCTCCATGGCGTCGGCGATGTCCGCGGCGGTGCCGACCTTGCCGAGATGCCAGAAGCCCGCGGCGATCGTCTCATAGGTCTGGCGGATGGTCAGTTTCTCCCGCCGGACGCGCTCGAGCAGCGCATCGGAGAACATGTCGTAGCGGCCACGCGACAACTCGACCTCAGGCATTGGCCCATCGAGATCATGGTCGCTCAGATCGGGGAAGTTGTGCAGGCGGAGCATGCCCAGCCCGACCTCGGGTTGGATCAACGCCTGAAGCTTCTCGAACTTCGCCCGTGCTTCCTCGCGCGTCCGGCCGACGAATGGCATGATTCCGGCGAGCACCTTCAAGGCCTCCGGCGGGCGGCCATACTTGGCCATGCGCCCCTTCACATCAGCGTAGTAGGTGCGGCCGACCTCAACGGAGGGCGCGGCGGAATAGACGGCGTCGGCGCGCTCCGCCGTGAACTCGTTTGCCTGCTCGGAGTACCCCGCCGTGATTATGGGCAGGTGGCGCTGCGGCGGCGTCTGCACGTCGAGCGGTCCGCGCACCTTGAAGTGCTTCCCCTGATGGTCGAGGAAATGCATCTTCGTCCTGTCGAAGTAGATGCCGGTGGCACGATCGCGTGGGAAAGCGCCGTTGTCCCAACTGTCGTAGAGCCCATTCACGACATCGACGAATTCACGCGCTCGCGCGTGTCGGATGTCCGACTCGATGACGGCATCGTAGCCGAAGTTGCGCGCCTCATCGCGGCTGAAGCCGGTGACCAGGTTCCAGCCAATCCGCCCGCCAGTGATGTGGTCGAGCGAGGCGAAGGCGCGCGCCAGCATATAGGGCTCATTGTAGGTGCTTGATGCCGTGGCGACCATGCCGATGCGTTCGGTCACCATCGCCAGGGCGGCGAGCAGGGCGAGCGGCTCCATGCGCAGATGCTCATGCTCGCGATCGCGCGGAATGGAAGGATCGTCGAGGTTACGTGCCGCCGCGACATCGGCCAGGAAGATGAAGTCGAACTTCCCACGCTCAGCGATACGCGCGCATTCGGCGTAGTGAGCGAAGTCCAGGACCCCATCCGCGGGCACCTCGGGGAGGCGCCAGCATCCCTGGTGATAGCCCAGGAAATGGATCGGGAGGCCCAGGATCATCCGACGTCGCATCGCGTGCTCCGCAATTCAGTCGGCCGTGCTTGCGGGCCATGTTGCTGTCCGCTTCCCCGGGGTTCAACCGGAAAACATCGCTGGCCGATCAAAAATATCGTAATGCGATATTTTCGGGCGAATTGCGCGGCCTTCGCGCCGGTCCTGCCACTTGCGCAGGCGATGCAAAGGCTGCGATCAGGAGGCAGAACGCGCAGACAAGCAGCCGAAGCGGAGCCGATGCCAGCCAGCGACGCCGCCCCGGATATCCGGGAGCGCCCAACAGATCATGATCCGATGCGCGTGCAGTCGGTGGAAAAGGCCTTCCGCGTCCTGCGCGCCTTTGACGCAACACGCCCATCGCTCAGCCTGACGCAGATCGCCGCGCTGGCGGAACTCGACAAGAGCGCCGCGCAACGTTTCACCCATACCCTGATGATGCTGGGGTACCTGCGCAAGGACCCCGCGACCAAGCGCTTCGAGCTGACGGTGAAGACGCTCGACCTCGGCTACCGTTTCGTACGGACCAATACGCTGGTGGAGCGGGCCAGGCCCTATCTGCTGCACATCAGCAATACGACCGAGGAAACGGTGAACCTCACCGTACTCGACGACACGGAGGTCGTCTTCGTCTCACGCATTGCGGCGAGGCATGTGATCAATGCGGAGATCGTCGTCGGCGCGCGCACGCCGGTCTATTGCAGTGCGCCGGGCATCGCGATGCTGGCCCGATTGCCGACCGCGGAGGCGATGGCGATCCTCCAACGCTGCGACCGCAAGCCCGTGACGCCGGCCACCGTCTGGCAGTTGAAGGATCTGCGGGAGAAGCTGCGGCTCACGGCACGCCGTGGTTACGCGACGGCGTTCGAGGAACTGCATCATGGCGACCTGTCCGTTGCCGCCGCGATCGTCGATGCGCATGGCGCACCTGTCGGGGCAATCAACATCGCGACGCTGCGCTCGCGCATGACGCCGGAAGCCGCGGAGCAGGCCTATATGCCGGTGGTGGTGGACGCAGCCCGAACGATATCCCGCAGCATGTGAGGCCGGCTTGCGGTGGGACCTATCAAGGCCTCCTCATACCTTGGTGTGAGCGCCGCCATGCGCAGGTTGGAGCGATATCCACACGCGTAGAATGTCATTGCGATCCCGACTGCCGTCAGATGGCCACATCGACACGACGGAGAGGGATACAGAGCGATGATCACCGGGACCCAGATGACGTCCGCATCCGCCGGCCACCATGTGACCGTCGGGGCCATCATGCGGCACGCCGGGGCCTGCCCCGATGCAGCGATGGCGAGCTTCGTGCGAACCCTCCTTCCCACTCAGCAGGCCGAAGAGGTCCTGAACGGGTTCTATACCGATGCCTTTCACGCCAGCCTGCTCGACCGCCTGGCTGCCCTGCGCGGGATCGCTGTCCCGGATGGCCGCCGGCGCGTTTCGCCTCTGCCGAAGTGGAAGCTCCGCCGGGTCGAGGCCCATGTCGACGACAACATCGGCGAGCGGATCACGCTGGCCGACCTCGCCGGCGTCGCGGGTCTGAGCGAGATGCATTTCGCGGCGCAGTTCAAGCTGGCGACCGGACGGCGGCCGCATGACTATGTGATGCATCGCCGCATCCAGCATGCACGGCAGATGTTGAGCGAGACGAAGGAGCCGATCGTCCAGGTGGCGCTGGCCGTGGGCTTCCAGACCCAGGCGCATTTCACCACCGTGTTCAAGAAGGTGGTGGGCATGACGCCGCATCGCTGGCGCATGACCGAGCGCGACCATGCCGAGGATCGCATGACGGCGCCGTCCCACGGCACCCTGCACTCGGCCATGGCGATCGCCGCCGGGTGAGGTGAGGGTGGACTTGCCGGGGAAACTTGGCGGCCCGTCAGGCGCAAAGACCTTGCTGACCACATGGATGGTTGTGTTGTTGCGGGATCCGTAACGGTGCCGTCCCTCCTGACCTCCCCGCCAGGCCACAGTGCCGCCTGGACCGCTGCCGGGCGCGACGTCCACCCCGAACCCATGCAGCGCGCTTCGGCACCATTTTGTCAGTGATGCATGGCGCCAGGTTGAGGTTTCCAAAGGCCTTCCGGCCTTTGGTGGGGCGGTGTGGAGGGGCAAAGCCCCTCCAACGCCACAGTGGAGAAGCCGCTGGATCATCGGGCTCGGTCCGAATTCTGTCGGATGCCTGATGCGCTTCGGGGCTTCTGCCGCCGAGCCCAGTCGACTGGCTGTCGAACTGAGTAGGGATGACCGGGTGATCGGGAGTATCCCGCCAATGGAGGGAGGCCGGTGGCTTCATGACTGATCTTCGCGACAGGAACGACCTGCTGCTGCAGGATGAGCTCCGCGACGATGCCGGGCTGGACCATGACGGACCGCCCCGGCCCGCCGCGGCGCCGCATCGCGGTATCGCGGAGGAAGTGCCGGTGGCGCTGTCCTACAATGGACTATCGCACGCGGTGATGATGGCGACGCCGCAGGACCTCGAGGATCTCGCGCTGGGTTTCTCGCTGACCGAGGGCGTTCTCGCCAGCCCTCACGAGCTCCTCGACATCGCGGTCAAGCCGGGCAGCCGCGGCATCGTCGTGGACATGACCGTGACCTATGAGCGCTTCGCCGCGCTTCTGTCGCGCCGGCGCAACCTGGTTGGTCGCACAGGCTGCGGCTTATGTGGGCTGGAGAGCCTGGACCAGATCCGGCTTGGGGGAGGGGGGCTCGGCCCTGGGTCGAAGGTCGCCGGCGACGCCGTCCGCAGGGCCATGACGGCACTTCCCGCCTGCCAGGTGCTCCGCAACCGTGACCATGCGGTGCATGCGGCCGGCTGGGCCTCGACCACGGGCGAGATTTTGCTTCTGCGCGAGGATGTCGGGCGGCACAACGCGCTCGACAAGCTGGTCGGCGCGCTGGCCGCCAGGGGCGTGGATCCCGCGGATGGCTTCGCCCTCATCACGAGCCGCTGCAGCTATGAGATGGTGCAGAAGGCCGTCACGGTGGGGATCAGCGTGCTCGTCGCCATGTCGGCCCCGACGCAGCTCGCATTGGACGTCGCTGAGACGGCGGGGCTGACGCTCGCAGCCTGGGCGCGGGGGGATCGTTGGACCCTCTGCACCCATCCTCACCGCGTCGCCACGTCGTAACGGCTTCAACGTTGAAGCAGCGGCGCGGCCCGCAGGATGGCCGCGGCGGCCTCGTCCACCTCCGCTTCGGTGGTGAAGCGTCCCAGCCCGATGCGCAGGCCACCCAGCGCTTCCTCCTCCGTCAATCCAATGGCGCGCAGCACGGGGGAAGGATGCAGCGCCGCCGAACTGCACGCCGAACCCGAGGACATGGCGACGTCATGGCGGAGCAGATAGATCAGATCGCGCGCCACCAGGCCCGGCCAGCCGATGTTGATATTGCCCGGTAGCCGAAAGCGCAGGCCGCCATGCACCCGCAACCCTGGCATGACGGCGAGGCGATTGAGCAGCCGGTCGCGCAGCCCCGCGAGGCGCGCAGGCTCCTCGGCCAGGGCCTCGCTTGCCAGCGCCGCAGCAACGCCGAATCCAGCCACCAGCGGCACGGGGAGGGTGCCGGGCCGGAAGCCGTTCTCCTGGTCGCCACCAAAGAGGATCGGGCGCAAATGCTGGCGTGCCTGCCGCGTCACGATCAGCGCGCCGACCCCCTTCGGGCCGTAGAGCTTATGCGCGGAGAGGCTCAGGAAATCGGCGCGCAGCGCGGCCACTGAGACCGGCATACGGCCGGCTGCCTGGGTGGCGTCGATGTGGAACAGGACGCCGCGCTGCTGTGCTAGGGCACCGATCTCGTCGAGCGGCTGGATCGCTCCGATCTCGTGATTCGCGAGGGCGATCGAGATCAGCCCGGTATCCGGGCCGATGGCCGCCGCGACCTGGCCTGGATCGAGACGACCCTGGCGATCCACGGGAAGGATGGTGACGCGACCCCCGCGGCGCGCGTGCTCGGCCGCGCAGGCCGCGACGGAAGCATGCTCGATCGGGGAGACGATCAGGTGCCGGCGCGCGCTGTCCTGCGTGCCCATCAGGGCGAGGTTGTTGGCCTCGGTCGCGCCGGACGTGAAGACGACCTCGGCAGATCGCACGCCGACCAGGCGCGCGACGGCGGCCCTTGCCTCCTCGACCGCTTCCTGGGCGCGCCAGCCATACCGATGTTCCGCCGAGCCGGCATTGCCGAAGAAGGCATCGAGGAAGGGCAGCATGGCCTCGCGCGCACGCGGGTCCAGAGGCGTCGTTGCATGATGGTCGAGATAGATGGGCAGGGCCGATGCCGGGCTATCCGCCGCGCCGGGCGCGCGGGTGGGCCATGTTGCCGGCGTCACGTGGAAGCGTCCCGCTTAACGGGCGCTGGGCGCGGTGGGTCAGGGAGAACGGTCGCCGGCGCCGTATCAGCGGCAGGCTCGGTCATCGCGACCGGGTCGCTCGCCGGGAAGGTCTCGGCGAGCGCTTCGTCGAGACGTTCCTCCGGCGTCAGCGCTACCGCCGCGCGGTCCCTGGGATTGGTTGGCGGTCCTGCGGTCATCGCGTTTTTCGCCTTGCGTGGTGTCCGTCATGTTCCCAGGTCGCGGCACCGCGCGCTTGCCAGAACCGGCGATGCCTTGCGCATCCCCTCGTGCGCCGGGCGCCTCAATGCGCAACCGGCCGCGTGCCGCCAAGGGTCATGCGGCGGAGGCTGAGTGCCAGGGGAACGGCCGCCAGCGCGATCCACATCAGGACCCAGAAGACATCGACATAGGCGAGAAAGCCCGCCTGCCGCTGGATCTCATCGCCGACCCAAGCGAGGGCTTGCTGCTGGGCATCGGGAGCGAGGCTGCCATGGGCCCGGAAGTACTCGGTCACGCGCTGGAGCGTCTCCTGCCAGGCCGGGTTCGAGGGGATCGTGTTCTCGGCAAGGCGCGCCTGATGGAATTGCTCGCGATGCGCCAGCACGTTGCTGCCGATCGACACGCCGAGCGAACCGCCGGTATTGCGGGCGATGTTGATCAGGGCGGAGGCCATGTCCGTCCGGTCGGCCGGGATGCCGTCGAAGGACGCCGTGGTGATCGGCACCAGCAGCAACGGCAGGCCGAGGCCCAGCAACATGCGGGACTCGGCGAAGAACCGGAAATCGAGCGCGCCATAGACCCTTGTCAGGCCATGCATCGACAGCGCCGCGATCAGGGCGCCGATCGCGATGAGGGTACGCGGCTGCACGCGGCCGGACAGGCGGCCGACGATCAGCATCATCATCATGGTCACGACGCCACCGGGGGAAAGCACCAGCCCTGCCCATGTCGCGGTGTAGCCGAAGAGCTGCTGCACCATCAGCGGCAGGAACTGCGTCGTTGCGAGCAGGATTGCACCCGTCGCCAGCATGACGGCGAAGCAGGCGCCGAACTGCCGCGTCGCCACCATGCGCAGGTCGATCAGCGGCTGCCGGCGCGTCAGCTCCCACGGGATCATCAGCAGGAAGGCCAGTGCGCAGATCGCGGTAGTCGCGACGATGAAGGAGGAGGAGAACCAGTCTTCGACGAGGCCGCGGTCGAGCACGATCTCGAGCGCGCCAAGAAAGGCGACGATCAGGATGAAGCCGACCAGGTCGAAGGTCCCGGGATCGGCGCGCTCCACCCTGGCCGCCTGGATCGGTCGTAGCAGCAGCGAGACCGCGGTCATGCCGATGACGCCGACAGGCCCATTGACCAGGAAGCACCAGTGCCAGGAATAGGAATCCGAGAGCCAGCCGCCCAGCGTGGGACCGACGACGGGTGCGACGACCACTGCCAGGCCGTACATCGCGAAGGCCTGGCCCCGCCGGGCCGGTGGGAAGGCCGAGGCCAGGATCGACAGCGCCGCCGGCACCATGCCGCCGCCGCCCAGTCCCTGCATGACGCGGAACGCCAGCAGCGATTCGAGGTTCCAGGCGAAGCCGCAGGCCATGGAGCTTGCGGTGAAAAGGCCAAGGCAGATCTGGAAGAAGAGCGTCCGGCCGATGCGCTTGGCGAAATAGGCACTCGCCGAGACGATGATGGCATTGGCGACCAGATAGCTCGTCACCACCCAGGACGCCTCATCCTCGCTCACCCCCATGCCGCCGGCGATGTAGGGCAGCGCGACATTGGCGATGGTGGTGTCGAGCACCTCCATGAAGCTTGCCGTGGCGACGATGATCGCGACGAGCCAAGGATTGGGCGTCGCCCATGCCGTCGACCGGGTGACGGCAAGGGCGCCGCTCACAGCCAGCTCCGCAGGCGCTCGTAGAAGGACGGGTTCGGATCGACGCGGATGGTGGGCACCACCGACATGCCTGGGCCCAGCGTGATATCCGGGGGCGGATCATCGATTTCGATCTTCACCGGCACGCGCTGAGTGATCTTCACGTAGTTTCCGGTGGCGTTCTCGGCCGGCAGTAGAGCGAAGGCCGTGCCGGAACCGGGCTGCACGCTGTCGACACGCCCCCGCAGCCGACGGCCGGGATAGGCATCCACCTCGAGCCTCGCGGGCTGACCGGGGCGCATGCGGTCGAGCTGCGTTTCCTTGAAGTTTGCCGTGATCCACATCTGATCCGGGACGAACATCGCGACGCTGGTGCCCGCGGCGACGAATTCGCCCACCCCGGCGGACAAGGCCACGATGCGGCCAGGCTCGGCGGCAGTGACGGTGGCGTATGAGAGGTTCAGCCGCGCTTCGGCCTGCTGTGCCTCGGTCTCCTGCAGATTGGCGGTGGCGACGGCGCGCTGCGCCGTCAGCGCCCCGATCTGCCGCTGGGCGGCTTCGAGCGCGGCCTGGGCGTTGCGGAGCGTCGCCTGCTGCTGGCTGAGCTGGGCGGAAGTCTGTTCGGCGGTCTGCTCCGGGCCGAAGCCACGCCGGGCGAGGTCGGCATAGCGTGTCGCCTGCTGCTGGGCGAAGGTCAGGGCGGCCTGCGCCTGGTCGAGCTGTGCCTGATTCTCCGCGATCTGCGCGCGCTGGACGGCAAGCTGCGCATCGATGCTGGCGATGCTGGCCTGGGCGGCGGCGACCTGCGCATCGGCCTGCTGGAGCGCGGCGCGGAAGCTGCGTTCGTCGAGCTGCACGATGACGTCGCCGGTGGCGAGATGCTGATTGTCGGTCACCGGGACGGCCAGGATGTTGCTCGATACGCGGGGGGCGATGGAGATCTGTCGCGCCGCGATGAAGGCGTCGTCGGTGGTCTCGAAATGGCGCGCGTGGTCCCAGTAGAGTCCACCGCCCACGATCGTCAGGACCCCAAGGATCGAGGCTGCGGCGAGCTGCCGCCCATGGCGGAAGAGGAAGCCGGTGTGTTTCCCTACTTGTGCCGGCGCCCGCGCCTGCGATGGTTCCGGAGGATGCATTTTTTGTCGGCTCTCCGGGTCCCGCGCGATGGGCGGGGTCGCCGCGCCGCTGCGCTGCCCTGTGCCGGTCGGCGTCGCCTCGATGGCCGGCATGGCGGATTCATCATCCATGGCACGCACCTCATTTTCATCGGAGCAAGATCCATGGATCTCATCCCGAGAGCGCCCGATCAGGCGATCGGTCGGCATTCTTGTCGAGGATCGCACCGTTGGATTCCACCAATGCTCATGCCCTTGCCATTCCTCACGGCGGACTCGCGATGGGTGGGTAGCTGCTCTTTCATCTGGGGCCTCCGCATTCGCGTGTGAAGGCCCCGCGACCGTCGCGTCAGGTCGCCCGTGATCCGCTGGATTCCGCCTGGACCAGGGTCGCAGCCAGGTGATCGGCGATCGTGTCGCCGTCGACGGGCTTATCGAGGTAAGCCCGGGCACCGGCATCCATGACCTGTCGACGCACCGCCTCGGTGGGGAAAGCCGTCATGAAGATGATCGGAATTGAACGGCCCGAGCCGAGAAGCTTCGCCTGCAATTCCGGGCCGCTCATGCCGGGCATCTGCACGTCGAGGATGAGGCAGGCGGGTGGCTCCGGCCTCTCCTCCGCGAGGAATTCCGCGGGAGAGCCGTAACAGCGGACCGCATAGCCCAGCGAGCGCAGAAGGCTGGAGAGGGCGCCCCGCACGGCCTCGTCATCATCGACGACGGCGATCAGGGGAACTGGATTCATCAGTGATGGACCTCCGTGCCGTGTCGCACGAGAAGGCATTCGATGCGCGGCGTGGATGGCTTATGCCGCAGCGCTGCCAGGCGCGGAATCATACGGAGGTTTGGCCAGGCCCATCTCAGGGCTTCGGCAAGCCCAGCGCCTGCGCCTGGCGCACCAGTTCAGCGAGGGATCTGGCCTGCATCTTCCGCATGGCATTGCCGCGGTGGATCTTGACCGTGATCTCGCTGAGCCCGAGCAACCCGGCGACCTGCTTGTTCATCAGGCCTGCGACGACGTGGACCATCACCTCGCGTTCGCGTGCGGTCAGCGTTTCGTAGCGGGAGCGCAGGTCGTCCTCGGCCTGGGCCTCGCGGCGACGCTGCCGATCACGCGCGATGGCCGCGCTGGCGGCGTCGAGCATATCCTGGTCCCGGAAGGGCTTGGCGAGAAAATCTACCGCGCCGGCCTTCATCGCCCGCACGCTCATGGGGATGTCGCCATGGCCGGTCATGAAGACGATCGGCAAGGCGATGCCGTTGCGTGCGAGCTCGCCCTGCAGGTCGAGGCCGCTGATGCCCGGCAGCCTGACATCGAGAATGATGCAGCCGGGCAGGTTGGGCAGGGGCGCGGCGAGAAGCTCGGCTGGCGAGGCATGAAGCCGGGTCGCGAAGCCGATCGAGCGGAACAGGCTATCGAGCGATTCACGCACGGCCGCGTCATCGTCGACGATGATGACGATGGCTTCCGCCGCTGGTTTCGGTGGCGCGGCGCCGCCATGGCCAGGATGTATCATGGGACAGCCGCCTCCTCGGTGGTCGTGGGCAGGCGAAGGCTGAAGATCGTGCCCTCGCCCCTGTGGCTCTCGACCGAGAGCTGGCCGCCATGAGCCTCCGCCGTCGTGCGGCAGATGGCGAGACCCATGCCCATGCCTTCCTGCCGCGTGGTGAAGAAGGGCTCGAAGAGGCGCGGCAGGTCCGCCTCGGCAATGCCGGGGCCGGTGTCGCCAACCGTGATGAGGAGATGATCGTCGCCATCGTGCTGCGCGGCGATCCGCAGCCGTCGCGGCGTCTGCTGGGTGGCCATGGCCTGGCTCGCATTGACCATCAGGTTCACGAGGATCTGTTGAAGCTGGATGCGGTCGCCGACCAGCTTCGGCAGGGCGGGTGCGACGGCGAGCTCCAGCGCGATCTGCGTGCTCGATAGTTCCCGTTCCACCAGCGACACGGCGTCCTCGATGATGGCGGCGATGCTCAGCACATCCTGCTGCGTCGGCGCCTTCTTTACGAATGAGCGAATGCGGGCGACGATCTGGCTGGCGCGGCGGCCTTCCGCGACGATGCGGCTGATCGATTGCTCGACCTCCACAAGATCGGGCGGGTCGCGGCGCAGCCAGCGCAGGCCGGCCTCGCCGCTGGTGACGACAGCCATGAGCGGCTGGTTCACCTCATGGGCGATGGATGCCGAGAGCTCCCCGAGTGTCGCCGCGCGTGCGGCGTGCGCCAGTTCGGCCTGTGCCGCCAGCACGGCGTGCTGGGCCTGGCGCCGTTCGGTGAGGTCCACGACGAAGATCAGCACGGTGCCGTCGGGATCGGCGGCAGGTGGGAAGGTGATGGCGAAAAACGCCGGAACGGTGGTGCCATCGGCGCGCAGGATGTCGGACTCGGTCTCGTAGAAGGCGTCGCCGCGCAGATAGGCTTCGAGCGCTTCCGCGAAGGTGCGGTCGCTCACCATCAGGAGATTCTCCGTGCCGCCGATCAGGGGGGCGGCCGTGCTGCGCCCGAGCATGGCCAGCATTGCCGGGTTGACGTCGATGGTGCGGGCGAGACCGCGAAGCGGCTTTGCCTTCTCCGCCGAACGAAGGCCCTGCATCGTTGCCTTCGGTGTGCCGAGCGCGACGCGGATCGCTCGCCAATCTTCCTCGACGATGCCGATCCGGCTCGCATCGAACATGCGGCGATACCGTCCTTCGCTGCGGGAGAGAGCGGTGGCGGCGGCCTGGCTTTGAAGCACAAGCATTGCGGTGATGGCGATCGCCGACAGGCTGACCAGCGCCCGCACGGTCGGGGAGCCGAGATGTTCGAGCCCATGCGTATCGACATAGGCGAACATGGTCAGCAGCATCGTGCCGCCCGCAGTGAAGAGGACATCGCGCCGGCGTCCGGACCGCCCCGCGATCATCACGACCACGACATAGAGCACGGCGACCGCGCCATCGAGCGGCGTGACGATGTCCACCAGGAAGATCAGGAGGGTCAGCAGGCCCGCGAGGACCAGTAGCGGCCCCAGCCGTGGCGGCCGGTGACAGGCGGCATCGGGGCGCAATCCTGTCGCCGCTGTGCGCGGCTGCGCGCCTGGGGTCCGATGCTCGATCACTGTTCCGTCGTCCCGCATGTGTCTGGATTGGACGCCAACCGCGCGCTGGCGGGAGCATGCCCCGCTGAAAGGTTGGCCGGAACTATACTGAGGTTTGAGTGGCGTGACCCCGTCCAGGGCGAGGGCCTGGCCTCGGCGTCATGGACTCGGGAAAGCCGTGGGGGCGGGGATCGAAAGACCCGGCGCGCCGCGTCGTGCCCAATGGCTGAGTCGATGCCGCCCGGCGTCCACAGCCAGAGAGGCCCTCCATGACGTCTTCGATCAGCCGTCGCATCCTTGCCGGCATTGCGGGTACCGCGCTCGCTGCGCCGGCGACGGCCGCGACCTTCGGCAACCCGGACCGCCCTGCCGAGGGTGCGGTGAACGCCTCGCCCCAGGCGCTCAGCGATCCCGGGCCGCGGACACCGGCCATCGCGCGTCAATTTCCGGCCTCCTTCTCCCCGCCACCGACCGATGTCGGCACGATGCAGCCCTTCTGGAGCTCCTTCAACATCGCGCATCGCCGCATCCAGCAAGGCGGATGGGCGCGTCAGGTGACGCAGGAGGGTTTCCCGATCTCCTCCGGCATCGCGGGGGTCAACATGCGCCTTGCAGCCGGTGGAATCCGGGAGCTGCACTGGCATCTCGCCGCCGAATGGGCCTACATGACCGCGGGGCGCTGCCGCGTCACGATGCTGGACACCAAGGGGCGCGCCTATGTCCAGGATGTCGGTGTCGGCGACCTCTGGTACTTCCCGGCCGGCACGCCGCATTCGCTGCAGGGTCTCGGGCCCGATGGCTGCGAATTCCTTATCGCTTTCGACGATGGATCCCAGTCCGAGTACAACACATTGCTGCTCAGCGACTGGATGGCGCACACGCCGCCCGAGATTCTCGCCGTGAACTTCGGCGTGCCGGCTGACACCTTCCGCCGCATTCCCCTGGATGATCTATGGATCTTCCAGGGAGACGAACCGGGGCCGCTCGCCGCGGACCAGGTCGCGGTGCGATCCGGCGGCACGCCTCCCGAGCCCTTCACCTTCTCGCTCGCGGCCTTGCAGCCGTTGAAGGAGACGCGCAGCGGATCGCTGCGACTCGCCGACAGCTCGATCTTCAAGGTATCGAAGACGATCGCTGCGGCGCTCGAGACCATCAAGCCCGGTGGTGTGCGCACCATGCATTGGCACCCCAACGCGGATGAGTGGCAGTACTACATCCAGGGCCAGGGCCGCATGACGGTCTTTTCCGCCGGTCCGCGCGCGCAGACGGCGGATTTCCATGCCGGCGACGTCGGCGTCGTCCCGCGAGCGAGCGGCCACTACGTGCAGAACACCGGCGATACCGATCTTGTCTTCATCGCGGTATTCCGGACCGCGGAGTACCAGGAGGTGTCGCTGATCGAATGGCTGAAACGGACGCCGCCGGCGCTGGTGGCGCAGCATTTGCGGCTGGATCCGGCCATTCTCGCACGTCTCGCCTCTGAAGACCCGGGCGTGGTGCCGCTGTAGCCGCCGCGGCAGCAGCGCGGCACGGGTCGTCCAGATTCGGCGGGACATGGATGCCGGGGCGGCAGGACACCGCCTTCGGTGTCATGGCGGATTCGTAGCAGGCCAATCCGGTTCTGGTTCAGCCTGCGCGTGTCCGGCAGCGAACGGCCGCGGGGCGCGGCGCTCCAGGCCGCGCCCCCCCGCCGAGGGTCCGTACACCCTCGCGCCCCCCGCCCGGATGATCGGCGTCCAAGCGGCCCGGTGCGCACGCCCCA
>JAYSDS010000002.1:0-4831 GCA_041914265.1 Roseomonas sp. | reverse complement strand
CCCCCACCGCGTTGTCCGGCCCCGCCCGGGCGGGCCCGCCCCCGCCGGCCGGGGGCGGCGCGCCCCCCCCCCCCCCCCCCACGGCCGAGGATCAGTCCACCGTCGCGCCCGACGCCCGGATGATCGGCGTCCAAGCGGCCAGTTCCTCACGCACGAAGCGCTGCGCGTCGTCGAGGTAGAGGCGGCCCGGAGCCGTCGCGGTCTCCGCATAGCGCCGCACCACATCGGGTGCTTCCAGCGACTCCCGCGTGACGGCCGCCAGGCGTTCGAGGATGGGGCGCGGCGTGCGGGCCGGCGCCGCGATGCCGGACCAGCCATCCACCACCAGATCGGCGAAGCCCAGTTCCCGGAAGGTCGGAATGTCGGGAAAGGACGGGATGCGCTCGGGCCAGCTATGCGCAAGCGGACGCAGCGCACCGCTGCGGATGTTGGCGCTCGCGCCCGTCAGGCTGTCCACCATCATCGGCAGCACCCCGGCCGCGACGTCGGTCGCGACCTGCGCCGCGCCGCGATAGGGCACATGGGTCATCGTGATGCCGGCGGCCTCCAGGAAGCGCACCATCACCAGGTGTGGCATGGCGCCGATGCCTGAACTGCCGTAGCTCAAGGCATTCGGATCGCGCTTCGCCACCGCCACCAACTCGGCAAGGGAACGGGCGGGGAAGTCCGGACGCACGAGGATGAGGTAGGGCGTGCTCATCACCATCGCGACATGAGCAAAATCCCGATCGGGATCCCAGGTCACGCGATCGCCATAGAGCACCTTGCCCACCACCATCGCACTGATGACGGACAGGACGAGGGTATAGCCATCCGGCGCGGCCTGCGCGACCTGGCCGGTTCCGAGCGTCGCGCCGGCACCTGGCCGGTTGTCCACCAGGATCGTCTGCCCGAGGCGGCGCGACATCTCGCCCGTCAGGATGCGGGCGATGATGTCCGTGGTGCCGCCGGGTGCGAAGGGCACGACGAAGCGGATCGGACGGGCCTGCGGCCAGGGCGCCGCCGATTGCGCGCGGACGAGCGTCGGCGCGGCGATGGAGGACAGCGTGGCGAGGCCAAGGCCCCGGCGGGAGATCGTCATGGCCTGGTCTTCCTCACGAGGTCTGCCTGCGGCGTCATGCCGGGGATTGCTGCAGGACATGCAGCACCGGTGCGATCGCCAGCGCCGCGAAGACACTGAGCATTGGTGTCTGCGTATCCGTATAGTGGCCGGCCCGATCCAGCAGGTTCAGGGCGCCAAGCGTGTGGCCCTTCCAGCGCACCGGCACGTTCACCGCGCCCTCGCAACCGAGGGAGAGGATCAGCGCATGATCGGGGAAAGCGCACACGATATCCGCGCGGTCCCGGCAGAAGCGCGGCAGGCCGTGTTCCACGACCTGGTGGTAGAACTCGGAATCGCGCCGGATCGGCTTCTCGCCCGAGACCGGATAGGCGTCGGGATTGCTGCTGTAGAAGCGACGGCTGACGCCGCGCGCCTCATCCAATACCAGCACGGTGAAGAGCCGATGCCCGAGCGTGGCGGCAAGCGCCGCATCCAGTGCCGCGAACCCCTTGCCGGGCTGGCCTGGCGCGGAGAGCGCGACGGCGACGCCATGCAGGATGTCGGGCGTCATGCGACGGTCTGCGAGGCGAGGGTCTTGGGCGCGCGCGTCAGGACCTCGGGCGTTGCGCCGACCACCACCGTATCGTCGTGGCGGAAGCCGCCCAGGCCCCATTCGTAGAGGCCGGGCTCGGCGGAGTAGACCTCGTTCTCCAGCAGGGGGCGGGTGTTGAAGGCCATGTCCTCGGGGAATTCGTGACCGAGCGTACCCATGCCGTGGCCAGTGCGGTGGAGGATCAGCTCGGCGCAGCCGGCGCGCTCGATCACGGCCTGGGCGGCGGCGTCGATCGCGCAGACGGGGTGGCCGGCGATGGCGGCCTCGCAGGCGGCCTCGTTGGCGGCGCGCGCGGTCTCGAAGAGGAAGGCCTGGCGTTCGCCCGGCTTGCCGCAGAACCAGGTGCGCTCGTTCTCGACCACCAATCCGTTCACGCGCGGGATGACGATGTTCACCAGGCCATCACCCTTTTCGATGCGCTGGCCGGAGGAGCGGCCATCACCATGCGGCGCGCAACTCGCCGGACCCGAGAGCGTCCAGCAGCGCAGGATCTCGAGGTGCTCGCCGGGGAAGCGGCGGGCGGATTCCTCGGCCATGGCAGCGGCCATGGCCATGTCCATTTCCTGCACCAGGCGCCCGGGGCGTATGGCTTCGCGATAGCGGTCCTGCACCCAGTCGGTGAGCGCGGCGATCTCGCGCAGGAGTTGGATTTCCTCCGGATGCTTCACCCAGCGCAGGCTGCGGCAGCCAGCGGTGGCACCTTCCAGCTTCAGGTGTGGCAGCAGCGCCGCTGCGCGGCCGAGCATGCCGCCCGCGGCATCCGCGCCGATGCGGCCACGCGCGAGGCCGGCGCGGCGCAGGCGGTCGGCCACCATCTCCGCCCATTGCGGGGCGAGCGGTGCGCGGCGCGTCAGGCGCGGGTGCTCCGCGTAGAACTCGGTGTCCGAGACCCAGAGCTTCCCCGCCTCGATGCCGAAGCGCCAATGGTTGGTGGAGAGTTCGTTCAGCACGACGAAGGGCGAACCGTTGCGTGGCACGATGCAGACGATCGGGCGTTCCCAGGTCTGCACATCGGTCGCGAAGTTGGTCGCGAATTGGAAGAAGTCGCCCTGGGTGAAGGCGAGGGCATCGTATCCCTCGCGGTCCATCAGGTCGTTCATGAGGCCGAGGCGGTAGTCGCGGACGGCGGTGCTGAGGACAGCCATGGTCAGGTATTCCCTGGAACTAGCCGAGGCGCAGGCCGCGGCGCTGGATGAAGGCGCCCCAGATCGCGCTGTCGCGTTCGAAGCTCTCGCGGATCGTGGCCGGGCTGCCGGCCATGGGGTCGAGATAGAGGTCCCGCAGCCGCTGCCGTACGGCAGGGTCGCGCAGCGCGGCCTGCAGGGCGGCGTTGACGCGCAGCGTTGCGTCGTCCGGCATGCCGGACGGGCCGACTAGGGCGTACCACCCGGGCATGGTCGGCGCTTCCACCCCGGATTCGCGCAGTGTCGGCACGTCAGGCAGATCCGGCGCGCGGGCATCGAGCAGCACGGCGAGCGGCACGATCGCACCGGCCCGGATATGCGGGATGCTGCTGCCGAGCACGGTGAGCATCGTATCCGTTTCACCGGAGATCAGGCTGTTCATCGGCGAGACCGCGCTGTAGGGCACATGGGTCAGGCGGATGTTCGCGGCATCGGCGACCATCTCCATCGCGAGATGGGTCGAATTGCCGTTGCCGGCGCTGGCATAGGTCAATGCCCCCTGTTCTGCCCGCGCCCGGTCAAGGAATTGCGCGACGGACGTGATGCCGCTCTTGCGGCTGGCGACCAGGATGAAGGGCGTGTTCACCACCGGGGCGACATAGGTGAAGTCCCGCGCCGGATCGTAGGGCAGGTTCGGGTAGAGGAACGGGTTGAAGGCGAACATCGACACGCCGGCGAGCATCACCGCATGCCCGTCCGGCCGCTGCTGCTTCAGATAGGCGGCGGCGAGGTTGCCGTTCGCCCCGCCGCGATTCTCGATGACCAC
The DNA here is from genome assembly GCA_041914265.1 of Roseomonas sp. Taxonomy (GTDB): domain Bacteria; phylum Pseudomonadota; class Alphaproteobacteria; order Acetobacterales; family Acetobacteraceae; genus Neoroseomonas. Next base: position 1,226 of record JAYSDS010000002.1, on the reverse strand, counting down.
AGGCTGACCGAGGTCGCGGGCCATGGGCTCGGCAAGCAGCCTGGCGATGATGTCGGTGAGCGTGCCCGCCGCGAGCGGAACGACCAGGCGGACCGGCTGGCTCGGAAAGGCCGTCCTGCCCTGTGCGAAGGCTGGCCGGACGATGCCGGGAGCCGCGCCCGCCGTGGTGGCGGCCAGAACCCGGCCGAGGTCGCGCCTGCGCATCATGTCGATTCCCTTCCGTCGCCTTCTCGTAATTAAAAACAGACTGGACTGTTTGTTTTCTTGGGTCAATATCACCCAAGGCCGATCCGGCTGGTCCCCGCCGGGATACGGCGCGATGTTGCCGGGGAGGTGGATGAGAAACATGGACAGGGCCCCGGTGGCACCATCGGACAGCGCCACGGGACGGCAGGCGCGGCGTTCGGCGGATACGCGCCGGCGGCTGTGCCAGGCGGCGCTCGATGTGCTGTGTGAGGTCGGCTACGAATCCCTGACTACGCCCATGATCGCCGCACGCGCCGGCGTGTCGCGCGGGGCGCAGACGCACCACTTCGCCACCAAGGCGGACATGCTGGTCGCCGCCTTCGAGCATCTGCTCCAGAGCTGGGAGGATGCCCGGCAGGCCGCCTTCGGAGGTACCGATCTGCGTGACGTGCCCTTCGAGACCTATCTGCGCTTCGTCTGGCGCGAGATCTTCAGCCGGCCCAGCTACATCGCGGCGCTGGAACTGATGCTGGCGGCGCGGGTGGACAAGCCCCTTGGCGAGCGGTTGCGTCAAGCGCTGGATTCGCCCGCCAGCCAGCGGAACCTCCGCTGGCACCAGCTCCTGCGCTTCCCGGATGTGAAGAAGGAGGAGCAGTTCCAACACATGACGCTCTGCTTGCTGCGCGGCATGGCGATCCACGCCAGCTTCAATCGCGGCGACGAGGTCAACGAAGCGCTACTCGATGCCTGGATTGCGCTGGCCAGCCAGGTCATCGCGCTGGAACGACCCGACGACGCCACGCGTTGAACCGCGGTCGCCTGCCGGATCGATCGGAAGTGGCTGGAAGATCGGAGGAAAGACGAAGATGCCGGCAGGCCATACCGTGGGGCTTCCTTCGCGCGCGCGGCTGGGCTATTGCGATTGCGCGCGGGACCCGTAGCTCAGCTGGATAGAGCGCTGCCCTCCGAAGGCAGAGGTCGGGGATTCGAATTCCTCCGGGTCCGCCAGTTTTCTCAAGGCTTTAGGGTGTTTCAGGGCC
>JAYSDS010000001.1:0-138678 GCA_041914265.1 Roseomonas sp. | reverse complement strand
GGTCGTCGTAGAAGATGACCGCGTGCATGCCGTTGTCGCGGAAGAACTCGCCCATCGCGCAGCCGGAGTACGGCGCGAGGAACTGCATCGGCGCCGGGTCGGACGCGGTCGCAGCCACGATGATGGAGTATTCGAGGGCGCCCTGCTCCTCCAGCGTCTTCACCAGCTGGGCAACGGTGGAGCGCTTCTGCCCGACCGCGACATAGATGGTGTAGAGCTTCTTGGACTCGTCGCCGGTCGCATTGATCGGCTTCTGGTTGATGATCGTGTCCACGATCACCGCCGTCTTGCCGGTCTGGCGGTCACCGATGATCAGCTCGCGCTGACCGCGGCCGATGGGGATCAGGGCGTCGATCGCCTTGATGCCCGTCTGCATCGGCTCATGCACCGACTTGCGGGGAATGATGCCGGGGGCCTTCACCTCGACGCGGGTGCGCGTCACGTCCGTGAGCGGGCCCTTGCCGTCGATCGGGTTGCCGAGCGCATCGACCACGCGGCCGAGCAGGCCCTTGCCTACGGGGACGTCCACGATCGAGCCGGTGCGGGAGACGGTGTCGCCCTCGCGGATCGCGCGGTCGTCGCCGAAGATCACGACGCCGACATTGTCGGCTTCAAGGTTCAGCGCCATGCCGCGCAGACCGGCCGAGGGGAACTCGACGAGTTCGCCGGCCATGACGTTCTGCAGGCCGTACACGCGGGCGACGCCGTCGCCCACGGTCAGCACGGTGCCCACCTCGGCCACGTTGGCGTCGGCGTCGAACCCGGCGATCTGCTGCTTCAGAATCTCCGAGATTTCGGCGGGACGAATATCCATGGTCAGGCGGCCCCTTTCATCGCGTACTGCAGACGCTGCAGCTTCGACTTGATGCTGTTGTCATAAAGGCGGGAGCCGATCCGGACGATCAGCCCACCGAGAATGGAGGTATCGACGCTTTCGGACAGGCGCACGTTGGAATAGCCGGCCTCGGTAAGGCGGGCCGTGATCTGCGCGCGCTGCGTTTCCGACAGCGGATGGGCGGTGGTCACCTCGGCCGTCTGCTGGCCGCGGCGTTCCGCGAGCAAGGTGCCGAAGGCCTGCGCCACGGCCGGAAGCTGAGCCAGGCGGCGATTGGTGATCAGCACGCCGACCAGGTTGCGCACCTCGGCGCCGATGCCGGCGCGTTCGATGATGGCAAAGGCCCCGGCGCGCTGCTTGGCGGCATCGAGGCGCGGGTCGGCGACGAATTCGCGGAAGGCCGCGTCATCGCGCCAAAGGCCGAACAGCGCCTCGAGATCCGCGGCGATGCGGTCGAGCGCGCCCGGGTCGGCCTGGCGCTTGTCGTCGGCAAGGCCGAGCAGCGCGAGCGCGTAACGCTCGGGGGCGCCACCGGTCTTCCCGGCGGCTGGGGATGCGGTCTGGTTCGTCTCGGCGGCGGCCACGGGCGATCGCGGTCCTGTTTCTTCTGGGCTGCGGCATACGGCATGGCCGCTCAAGGAAGCCTTGTGCGGCGGCGGGCGCTTAACATACGCATTGCCTCCCCGCAACCGACCGGGGGCGTTTTCGCGTGCAAACGGGGGTGTTTTCCGGCGCACCCGCCCCCATCTGGACGGGCTTGGCCCGCTGCGCGAGGCTCGTCCCGTTAACGAAACCAGGGGCCGCCCGCCATGCTCGACAATCCGCCGATGCTGACCGTCCATCGTGGCCATGCCCGGCCCGATGCGGCGCTGATCGAGGCGTTCCGGGGCGCCCAGACCTCCCACCTGGCGGATGCGATGGAGGGACGCGGGGCGGTCGACCACCGCATCAAGCCGATGGACCCGGCCAATGCCGCCTTCGTGGGGCCGGCGCTGACCGCCCTCGCCTACCCGGCCGATGTGGTGGGCGTGTACGGCGCGCTGGCCGAGGCGAAGCCGGGCGATGTCGTGATGACGGCGAATGACGGCTACACCAGCACCGCGGTGGTCGGCGACATCGTCGCCGGCATGATGAAGAACAAGGGAATCGCCGCCTTCGTCACGGACGGCCTGGCGCGCGACAAGGCCGGCATCGTGGCGACCGGCCTGCCGCTCTTCGCCGCCGGCATCGTGCCGAACTCGCCGGCCGCCAACGGGCCCGGCGTGGTGGGGGCGCCTGTGACCGTGGGCGGCGTGCCGGTCCGCTCGGGCGACATCGTGGTCGGCGATGCCGATGGGGTAGTGGTCATCCCGCTCGACCAGGCGGGCGCCGTGCTGGAACGCCTGGCCGCCATCCGCATCGCCGAGGCCCAGGCGATTGCGCGAGTCGAGGCCGGCGCGACCGATACCGACCGGATCCGCGCCATCATGGAAGCGGCCCGCATCATCGGCCCGTGAAGGCATCCCACAACGGCATGCCGAGCACCGCCGCCGCCAGGATCAGCGCATAGCCGATGCGACGGAAGGCGGTCTCGCTGGCCAGGCCGAACAGGGCGGACCCTCCCCAGAGCGACGCCGCGTAGACCGGGCCGGCGGCCAGGGCGAGCCAGACGCTTTGCCAGCCGAACAGCCCCTGCCAGGAAAAGGCCGCGATGACACCGGCGGTCAGGATGGCGAAGTAGAGGTTCATGCTGGCCCGCACCACCATTGCCGGCGCGTTGCGGCCCAGCCACCAGGTCGCTGGCGCCACGCCGCCCAGCATGGCCGTGCCGCTCATCACCCCGCCCACGGCGCCGACGCCAAGGATGACCGGGGCCGAGCGCTTCCCCCGGTAGCGCCAGCCCGAGGCCAGGACGGCCACCGCCACCAACACCAAGGCCGTCAGCGCCCAGCGCAACGCCACGGGGTCGCTCTGCGCCAGGATCCAGCTCCCGAAGGGCACGGCGAGCATGGCGCCGACGGACATCACCGTGACCTCGCGTCGGATGGCGTGCGCCCAGGCCCCCGGCAGGAACGCCAGGCAGAACACCGATTCGAGCAGGGCGAGCACCGGCACCGCCGCGCGAGGCCCCACGGCGGCCGAGGCCAGCGGGACGAAGACCAGCGCCGCGCCGAAACCGGAGAAGCCGCGGGCGAGCCCCCCGACCAGGGCCGCGACGGCGACACCGAGGATCGCCGGCCAGTCGGGGATCTGATCCATCATGCAACGGGTCCGGCAAGCAGGGAGGGGCAAAGCCTCTCCAACGTCATCAATCGCATTCTCATCCCACGCGCCGCACCAGATCGATCTTCGCCAGCCAGAGCACCCCGCGCGGCACCCGCATCGCTTCCCTGCCCACGGCAAGCCCCGCCAGTTCGCCGAGGCTCGCCGGCCCTTCGCCCAGGCGCGTCAGGATGCGCACCAGGGTTTCCTGACCCGGCAGCAGGCTGCCGCGATTCACCGTACCCGGCACCGCACCCCGCATGGCGAGCCGTTCGAGCCCCGCCCCCGGCGTCAGTGCGAAACGGGTCTCGGCCGTCACGGTCTCGGACGGATAGGCGGCGAAGGCGCGCATCGGGTCCGGCCGCAGCGGGACGGGGTCGCGGCCCGGCTCGGCCGGGGCGATTTCCGCGGCTTCCTGCCGCACGCCGGCGAGATAGTCGAACAGTTCAAGGTATTGCGGGATCACCGTCGCCCAGTCGTAGGTGGCACACGCATGGCGGCGGGCCGCCTCGCCCATCGCGTGCCGCCGCTCCGGCTCGGCGATCAGCGTGGCATAAGCCTCGGCCGCGCGGCGCACATCCATCGCGACATGCAGCGCCGCGCCGCTGAGGTAGGCGCCATAGCCATCGGTCCCCGCCGCGTGGCGCAGCGCCAGGTCGTCACCGGTCCCGCCCATCAGGGTGGGAATGCGGAAGCCGGTCTCACCCTGGCGCACCGTGTCGCGGAACCCGTCCCAATCCGTCACAACCGCCGGCAGCCCGGCCGCCATCGCCTCGACCGGGGCCAGGCCGAAGGTTTCCTGGATATTGTCGATCGGCAGGGTGAAGAAATCGCCGGCCGACCAGATCTCGCGCCGGGCCGGGTCGGCGGTGGCATCGACGTGGTGAAGCGTGATGGAGGGGCAGAGCGCCGCCGCGCCCTCTCGAAAAGCCTTCTCGTCGCGCGGCGTCTCGAAATAGCCGGCGAGGATCAGGTGCACCCGCTGCGCCGTCACGCGGGCGGCTTGTTCGAGGGCCAGGAACATCGGCGCCGGGGTGAACTTGGTGGCGAGGCTGAGCCGCCCGACCACCAGCGCCGCGACCTCCCCCTCCCCGATGCCCAGGCGATCGCGCCAGCGCGCCCGGGCGCCGGGAACCGGCCCGAAGGCCGTGGTGTCGATGCCGAGCGGAATGATGGGCAGGATCGGCCCCGGCGCCCGCGACGCACCGAAGCGCTGGCCGAGGTAGCGGCCTTGCTCGCCCAGCAGCCGGCGCACCATGGCGTGCACGGCGTGCGAGGTGCAGATCAGCGCGTCCCAGGGCTGCAGCGGTGCCACCAGCAGCTCACCCAGCGCGTCCATGGTCCGTTCGGTGGCCGTGGTGTGCGTCACGCCGCAGAGGCTGAAGGCCCGCTGCCGGTGTCGCCGGCGCCACCAGGCATAGGAGCCCATGCCGCAGCCGGGCAGGAAGAGCGTGCCGACCTCATCGAAGCGCTCGGGCGCCTCGAAGCCATGGGCCTGGGCCGGAAGCGCCGGCGCGATGGCGGCGACCTGGTCGAGGAAGGCCTGGCGATGATTCTGGTTCTGTACGAGGGCCACGACCTCGCCCAGCCCGCCATGCCGCAGCAGGCCCCGCAGGAAGGCCTCGCCGGCGACCTGCCGGCCCAACACCGGCCCACCCGAGCTCACATACCCATCCGGATGGTAGTACAGGGCGGCGCGGCGCATGGCGTCCTGGCGATCGGCGTCGCCTTGGAGGCTTGCCCGGCCGCCAGCGGCTGTAAAGCGCGATCATGCCCGTGGTTGTCGCTGGCGCATGATGGGTCTATGCGCGGGCATCATGGATTCCAGCCCGAACAGCCTGTCCGCCGCGACGCCGGCGGCCGCCCCGGCCGTGTCCACCGCCGAGGGACCCCTGCCCGCGCTGCGCGCGCGCATCGCCGCCGGGCTGATCGCCGCCGATCCCGCGCAGGAGCTGGCGGCCGAGAAGCTGCAGGACCTCTGGCGCCGCACCCGTGGCTACGACCCCAAGGTTGAACCGCCCGAGACCGGCGGCTTCCTCGGCCGCTTCTTCCGCCGCAAGCCGGTGGAGGAGGCGCCGGACGGCACGCCGCTCGGCCTCTACCTCGTCGGCGAGGTCGGGCGCGGCAAGTCGATGCTCATGGACCTGTTTTTCTTCAGCGCGGACGTGGCGCGGAAGAAGCGGCTGCATTTTCACCAGTTCATGCAGCAGGCCCATCGCCGCATCCACGAATGGAAGAAGCAGCATGGGGACACCAACGACCCCATCCCGCCGCTCGCGGATTCCATCGTGGCTGAGGCGGCGCTGCTCTGCTTCGACGAGTTCCAGGTGCATGACATCGCCGACGCCATGATCCTGGGCCGGCTGTTCGAGGCGCTGTTCGCCCGCGGCGTCGTCATCGTCGCGACGTCCAACACGGCGCCGGACGACCTGTTCAGGGGCAAGCCGGGGCGCGACGCCTTCCTGCCCTTCATCGCGCTGATTAAGAAGCGGATCGAGGTGATGGTGCTCGATTCCGCGCGCGACTATCGCCGCGACCGCATCCGCGGCCTGCCGACCTGGCACGTCCCGCCGGATGGCCGGGCCGAACGCGCGCTCGATGCCGCCTTCGAGGAACTGACGGGGGAGCGGCACGCGCCGCCCGCGCGGCTGACGCTGCTCGGCCGGACGCTCGACATCCCACAGGCGGCGCGCGGCGTGGCGCGCTTCGAGTTCGACGATATCTGCGGCCGGCCACTCGGGCCGGCAGACTACCTCGCCATCGCGACGCATTTCCATACGGTGGTGCTGGACGGCATCCCGCGCCTGAGCCCGGACAATGCCGACAAGGCGCGGCGCTTCATCACCCTGGTCGACGCGATGTACGAACATCGCGTGAAGCTGGTGGCCAGCGCCGAGGACGTGCCCGACCGGCTCTACGAGCGCGGCGAGAACGCGGCGATGTTCGAACGCACCGCGTCCCGCCTGATGGAGATGCAGAGCCAGGAATACCTGGCCCTTCCGCATCTGACCTAGAACAGATCCTGCTCGGATGCGGTCATCCGGGCAGGTGAAGATGCTCGTGAAAACAAGAGTCTAGAGCATTTGAGGTGAATGAGAGTTCACCGGAAATGCTCCTGGTCCTCCGGGCGATGGGCGGCCCGGGCGCGGTCGGGCGATGTGTCCCCGGCAGTCACGCCGCGGCTGTCGCCTTGGCCTTGAACTGGTCGAAGGCCTCCACCGCCTGGGCCGCGTACATCACCGACGGCCCCGCGCCCATGTAGATCGCCATGCCCATGGTCTCCATCACCTCCTCCCGCGTCGCGCCGAGCTTCACCGCCGATTCGGCGTGGTAGGCGATGCAGGGCGCGCAACGCGTCGCCACGGCGATGCCGAGCGCGATCAGTTCCTTCGTCTTGGTGTCGAGCGCCTTGGCCTCCAGCGCCGCACGGGCCAACCCCCCGAAGCCCTTCATGACCTCTGACGCGCCGCCGCGCAGTTCCTTCAGGGGCGCCGACAATCCGGCGGCGAGGCCTGGCCAGTCCTGGTGCATCTCAATTGTCTCCCGCCATTAAGTGCGCAATATCTTATGGAATGACCCTTGCTATCGGGCTTTGACACGGATCAAGGCGACGGGGCGGGGTTTTCCGCCGCGGCCTCGACGGTGTAGAGTCAATGAAATACCGCGCAACGAAACGAGAGGTTCGGCTCATGCGATTCCTGGTCATGGCCCTGCTCGCCCTTGCCACGGTGGCGGCCACCGCGCCCGCCGAGGCGCGCAGCCGCACACAGCAGGCCCAGACTCAGGCGCAGACGCGCGCCAGCGCGCCGCAGACCGCCCGCGCCAGCGCTGCACGGCGCAGCGCGGCGCCGCAGCGCCAGACGACGAGCCGCGCGACCCCGGCGCCGCGCCAGGCCGCCAACCGGACCAGCAGCCGCAACCGCAGCGTCGCCGGCCGCGTCTCCGGCCGCCAGCAGCAGGTTGCTTCCAACCGGACTCGCGGCGCCGAGCGCCGCGCCGTTTCCTGGCAGTCGGGCCTGGCCCCGGCGACCAACGCCCAGGCGCAGAGCTGCCCGGCCGGGACCCTGGCCACCCTCGCCCGTGGTCATGCCGATGTGGTGCGCTGCCTGCCGCTCTGAGCGGCAATCCCGTTGATCGGAGGCCGGAAAGCCGCCCCGGGGCGCCTTGCCGGCGCGCGGACCTGGGAGTAGGGAGGCGGCGCTTTCCGCACCGCATCACAAGCTTTGAGGAACTCCCCCATGGCCCGCAAGAAGATCGCGCTGATCGGCGCAGGTAATATCGGCGGCACGCTTGCCCATCTGATCGGGCTCAAGGAACTCGGCGACGTCGTGATGTTCGACGTCTTCCCGGGTGTCGCCGCGGGCAAGGCGCTCGACATCATGCAGTCGGGTCCGGTGGACGGGTTTGACTCCGCCATGGCGGGTTCGGGCGACTACAGCGCGATCGCCGGTGCCGATGTCGTCATCATCACCGCTGGCTTCCCGCGCATGCCGGGCATGAGCCGCGACGACCTAGTGTCGAAGAACGCCGGCGTCATCGCCCAGGTGGCCGAGGGCGTGAAGACGCATTGCCCGAACGCCTTCGTCATTGTCATCACCAACCCGCTCGACGCCATGGTGTGGGTGTTCCAGCAGAAGTCCGGCCTGCCGGCGAACAAGGTGGTCGGCATGGCCGGCGTGCTGGATTCCAGCCGCTTCCGCCTGTTCCTGGCGCAGGAGTTCAACGTCTCGGTCGAGGACGTGACCGCCTTCGTGCTGGGTGGCCATGGCGACACGATGGTGCCGCTGACCCGTTACTCCACCGTCGCCGGCATCCCCGTCCCCGACCTGATCAAGATGGGCTGGACGACGCAGGAGAAGATGGACGCGATCTGCGCCCGCACCGCCAATGGCGGCGGCGAGATCGTGAAGCTGCTCGAGAAGGGCTCCGCCTTCTACGCGCCGGCGGCTTCCGCCATCGCGATGGCCGAGGCCTACCTGAAGGACAAGAAGCGCGTCCTGCCCTGCGCCGCCTGGCTCGAAGGCCAGTACGGCATCAGCGGCCTTTATGTCGGCGTGCCGGTGGTGATCGGTGAAGGCGGCGTTGAGCGCATCGTCGAGATCGAGCTGAACGCGGAAGAAAAGGCGGCCTTCGACAAGTCCTGCGGCGCCGTCCGCGAACTGATCGACGCTTCGAAGAAGCTGGTGGGCTGATCCACCGGGGGCCCGGTGGCGACACCGGGCCCTTTTCCTGTCTGACCAAGGGGGTCCCCTGGGATGAATATCCACGAATACCAGGCGAAAGAGCTGCTGCGTCGCTATGGCGTCGCCGTGCTCGACGGCCATGTCGCCTGGACGGCCGATGAGGCCGTGGCCGCCGCGAAGCAGCTCCCGGGTCCCGTCTATGTGGTGAAGTCACAGATCCACGCCGGCGGCCGCGGCGCGGGCCGCTTCAAGGAAGACCCGAACGGCAAGGGCGGCGTGCGCGTCGTCAAGTCGATCGACGACGTCAAGGCCGCCGCCGAGGCGATGATCGGCAAGACGCTCGTCACCAAGCAGACCGGTGAGGCCGGCAAGGTCGTCTCCCGCGTCTATGTGGAAGACGGCTGCGACATCAAGCGCGAGCTCTATCTCGGCCTGCTGGTGGACCGCGCGACGTCGCGCGTGACCATCATGGCCTCCACCGAAGGTGGCATGGAGATCGAAGAGGTCGCCGAGCACCAGCCCGAGAAGATCCTGAAGGTCGCGGTCGATCCCGCCTCGGGCATCTCCGGCTTCCATTGCCGCAAGCTCGCCTTCGGGCTCGGGCTGGAAGGCAAGCAGGTCGCTTCCTTCACGAAGTTCGTCACGGCGCTTTATGGCGCCTTCCTCGAACTCGACTGCATGATCGTCGAGATCAACCCGCTGGTCGTGACCGGCGCGGGCGACATCGTCGCGCTGGACGCCAAGGTGTCCTTCGACGACAGCGCGCTGTTCCGCCACAAGGACCTCGAAGCGCTGCGCGATGACAGCGAGATGGATCCGAAGGAGCTCGACGCGGTCAAGCACGACCTGAACTACGTCGCGCTCGATGGCGAGATCGGCTGCATGGTGAACGGCGCGGGCCTCGCCATGGCGACGATGGACATCATCAAGCTGTATGGGTCCTCGCCGGCGAACTTCCTCGACGTGGGCGGCACGGCGAATGCCGCGCGCGTGACGGAAGCCTTCCGCATCATCACCTCCGACGCCAATGTGAAGGCGATCCTGGTCAACATCTTCGGCGGCATCGCCAAGTGCGACATGATCGCCGAGGGCATCGTGGTGGCGAGCAAGAACCTCTCGCTCCAGGTGCCGCTGGTGGTACGCCTCGAAGGCACGAATGTCGAACTCGGCAAGAAGATCCTCGCCGAATCCGGCCTCGCCATCATCCCTGCCGACAACCTGGCCGACGCCGCCCAGAAGGTGGTCGCCGCCGTGAAGAAGGCCGCCTGAGCCATGGCGATCCTGATCGACAAGAACACCAAGGTCATGACCCAGGGCTTCACCGGAGCCCAGGGCACCTTCCACGCCAGCCAGGGCATCGCCTATGGCTCGAATTACGTGGGCGGCACGACGCCGGGCAAGGGCGGCACCATGCACCCGGAGCTGAACCTCCCGGTGTTCAACACGGTGGCCGAATGCGTCGCCGGCACGGGCGCCAATGCCTCGGTGATCTATGTCCCCGCGCCCTTCGCGGCGGATGCGATCCTCGAAGCGATCGACGCCGAGCTGCCGCTCATCATCTGCATCACCGAGGGCATTCCGGTGCTCGACATGGTGAAGGTGAAGCGCGCGCTGGGCGGGTCGAAGTCGATCCTGGTCGGGCCGAACTGCCCGGGCGTGATCACGCCGGACGCCTGCAAGATCGGCATCATGCCGGGCCACATCCACAAGCGTGGGTCGGTCGGCGTGGTCTCGCGGTCGGGCACCCTGACCTATGAGGCGGTGGCCCAGACCACCGCCGCGGGCCTCGGCCAGTCCACCTGCGTGGGCATCGGCGGCGACCCGGTGAAGGGGATGGACTTCATCGACGTCCTGGAGCTGTTCCTGAAGGACGACGAGACCAAGTCCATCGTCATGATCGGCGAGATCGGCGGCCAGTCCGAGATCCTCGCGGCCGAATACCTGAAAGCCGAGAATTTCGGCCCAGGCAAGCCGAACAAGCCGGTGGTGGGCTTCATCGCCGGTGCGACCGCCCCTCCGGGCCGTCGCATGGGCCATGCCGGCGCCGTCATCTCGGGCGGCAAGGACACGGCCGAGGCGAAGATGGAAGCGATGGCCGCGGCCGGCATCCATGTGGCCGACAGCCCGGCCGCGCTGGGCTCGACCATGGTGAAGGCCCTCAAGGGCTGATCAGCCCGCAGGGCTGACCTGTCGGCAGGGTTAACGCCCTGCCACAATCGGGGCATCCGCCCTATGTTAAGCGGCGCCGCCGTACCCTCGCGTCAGGGGCGGCGGCGACCCGTATGTGAGTGCAACCTGACGTGACACCGGCGGCGCCGCCCGCCGGCACGGAGAGACATGATGGCCGGAGTGGACATCCTCGCAACCGCGATGACTGGCGCGAATGCCGCCTATCTCGCGGACCTCTACGCCCGCTGGGCCGAGAAGCCCGACAGCGTCGATCCGTCCATGGCCGAGCTCTTCGCCGCGCTGAACGATGAGGCCCGGTCGGTCCTGACCGATGCGACGGGCGCCTCCTGGGCCCCTCGCCTCCGCGGCGCCTTCGGCCCCGATCCCGAAAAGCCCGCCGCCCCGGCCAAGGGAGCGAAGGGCGCGCCCGCCGCGGCTGCCGACCCCGAGGCGACCCGCCGCGCCGTGCTCGACAGCCTGCGCGCGCTGATGCTGATCCGCTCCTACCGCGTGCGCGGCCATCTGGAGGCGCAGCTCGATCCGCTGGGGCTGACCAAGCCGAAGCCGCACCCCGAGCTCGATCCCAAGACCTATGGGTTCACGGACGCCGATCTCGACCGGCCGATCTTCCTCGACATGGTGCTGGGGAAGGAGACGGCGACGCTGCGCGAGATCATCGCGATCTGCCGCGCCTCCTATTGCGGCTCGATCGGCGTCGAGTTCATGCACATCCAGGATCCGGACCAGAAGTCCTGGATCCAGCGCCGCATCGAAGGCGCGCCCTGGGTCGCCAGCCTCGACGCCGCGGCGAAGAAGCAGGTGCTGCAGGACCTGACCGAGGCCGAGGGCTTCGAGGCCTTCTGCGCCCGCAAGTATGTCAGCACCAAGCGCTTCGGCCTCGAGGGTGGCGAATCCACCATCCCGGCGATCCAGGAAGTGATCCGCGCCGGTGCGAAGGGCGGTGTGAACGAGATCGCGATCGGCATGGCCCATCGCGGCCGCCTCAACGTCCTCGTCAACGTCGTGAAGAAGCCCTTCGTGCAGGTCTTCTCCGAGTTCAAGGGCGTCGGCGCCAACCCTGACGACGTGCAGGGTTCGGGCGACGTGAAGTACCACCTCGGCACCTCGACCGACATCGAGATCGAGGGCCAGAAGGTCCATCTCTCGCTGCAGCCGAACCCCTCGCACCTCGAATGCGTGGACCCGGTGGTCGCGGGCAAGGTGCGCGCGCGCCAGGACATGGCGGGCGACACCAAGACCCGCCATTCGGTGATGGGCATCCTGCTGCATGGCGATGCGGCCTTCGCCGGCCAGGGCGTGGTCTATGAGACGCTGGCGATGAGCCAGCTCATCGGCTACCGCACCGGCGGCACGATCCATGTGGTGACCAACAACCAGATCGGATTCACCACCGTGCCTGTGCATGCCTATTCGGGCCTGTACTGCACGGATGTCGCGAAGTCGGTGCAGGCGCCGATCCTGCATGTGAACGGGGACGATCCGGAAGCCGTGGTCTTCGCGGCGCGGCTCATCACCGAATTCCGCATGCAGTTCGCCTCGGACGTGGTGCTCGACATCGTCTGCTACCGTCGGCACGGCCACAACGAAGGCGACGAGCCGGCCTTCACCCAGCCGATCATGTACAACCGCATCAAGGAGATGCGGACCACCCGCACCCTGTATGCGGAAAAGCTCGCGAAGGAAGGGAGTGTGCCGGCCGCCGAATCCCAGGCCGTGCTCGACACCTTCACCGCGACGCTCGAGGACGCCTTCCAGGCCGCGCAGTCCTTCAAGCCCAACAAGGCCGACTGGCTCGAAGGCCACTGGACCGGGCTGAAGCCCGCCACGGCCGGGCAGGATGTGGAGCAGCTCCACGAGACCGCCGTCGCGCTGGACACGCTGCGCGAGGTGGGCGGTGCGCTCTGCCGCGTGCCGGCCGACTTCAACGTGAACCCGAAGATCGCCCGCCAGCTCGAAGCCAAGAAGCAGGCCATCGACACCGGCGAGGGCATCGACTGGGCGACCGGCGAGGCGCTCGCCTTCGGCACGCTGCTGCTGGACGGCCACCGTGTGCGCCTGTCGGGCGAGGATGTGCAGCGCGGCACCTTCTCCCACCGCCACGCCTATCTGATCGACCAGAAGACCCAGGCCGAATACGTCCCGCTGAACAACATCCGCGAGGGCCAGCCGCGCTTCGACGCGTTCAACTCGCTGCTGTCGGAATTCGGCGTGCTCGGCTTCGAATACGGCTATTCGCTCGCCGATCCGCACACGCTGGTGCTGTGGGAAGGCCAGTTCGGCGACTTCGCCAACGGCGCGCAGGTCATCATCGACCAGTTCCTCGCCTCGGGCGAGACCAAGTGGCTGCGCATGTCGGGCCTGGTCATGCTGCTGCCGCACGGCATGGAAGGCCAGGGGCCGGAGCATTCCTCCGCGCGCCTGGAACGCTACCTGCAGCTCTGCGCCGAGCGGAACATGCGGGTATGCAACTTCACCACGCCGGCGAACTACTTCCACGCCCTGCGCCGCCAGCTCAAGGCGAACTACCGCAAGCCGCTGGTGCTGATGTCGCCGAAGTCGCTGCTGCGCCACAAGCTCGCGGTCAGCAGCTTGGCCGAGTTCGGCCCCGGCAGCGCCTTCCGCTACGTCATCCCCGAAATCGACGCGATCGCACCCGAGGAGAAGGTGAAGCGCGTCGTGCTGTGCACCGGCAAGGTCTATTACGACCTGCTGCAGCAGCGCCGGGACCAGGGCATCGACGACGTCGCCCTCGTGCGCGTCGAACAGATGCACCCCTTCCCGGCCACGCACCTCGCCAAGGCGCTCGCGCCCTACAAGAACGCCGAAGTGGTGTGGTGCCAGGAGGAACACGAGAATTACGGCGCCTGGACCTTCATGGACCGGCGTATCGAGAAGGTGCTCGCGGGCATCGACATCAAGGCGAAGCGGCCCGTCTACGTCGGCCGCGACGATGCGGCGAGCCCGGCCACCGGCCTTGCCCGCATCCATCAGCAGCAACAGGAAGCCCTGGTGCGCGCGGCCCTCGGGCTGTGACGGCGCACAGGGCAAAGAACGGACCGAAGACATGACCGAAATCCTGGTTCCCACCCTGGGCGAGAGCGTTTCCACCGCGACCGTCGCGCGCTGGCTGAAGAAGGCCGGCGAGGCGGTGGCCGCCGACGAGCCGCTGGTGGAACTCGAGACCGACAAGGTGACGGTCGAAGTGAACGCGCCGTCCGCGGGCGTGCTGGAAGCCATCGCGGCCAATGAAGGCGCCGAGGTCGAGCCCGGCGCGGTGCTGGGTTCCATCGCCGCCGGCGGCGTGGCCGCCGCCGCGAAGCCCGCCCCGGCGCCGCAGCCGGCCTCCGCCACCCCGGCGGCGCCGAAGGTCGAGACGCCGAAGCCCACCCCCGGCCCCGTCGCCGTGCCCGGCACGCCCGCCGAGGCCCCCTTCCCCGCCGCCGCCAAGATGATGGCCGAGACGGGTGCGACCGCCGCCGGGATCGGCGCCGGCACGGGCAAGGACGGGCGCATCACCAAGGGTGACGTGCTCGACTACCTGGCCCGCCCCGCGCCCGCCGCTGCGGCCCCGACCGCGGCCAAGGCGCCGCGCGCGCTCGAAGCCGGCGAGGAGCGCGTGAAGATGACGCGCCTGCGCCAGACCATCGCGCGCCGCTTGAAGGAAGCGCAGAACACCGCCGCCATGCTCACCACCTTCAACGAGGTGGACATGGGCGCGGTGATGGCCCTGCGGAACGAATACAAGGACGTGTTCGAGAAGAAGCAGGGCGTGAAGCTCGGCTTCATGTCCTTCTTCGTGAAGGCCTGCGTCGCGGCGCTGAAGGAATTCCCGGCAGTCAACGCCGAGATCGACGGCGACGAGTTCGTCTTCAAGAACTTCGTCCATATGGGCATCGCGGTGGGTGGGCCCTCGGGCCTGGTCGTGCCGGTCCTGAAGCACGCCGACACCCTGTCCTTCGCCGAGATCGAGAAGGCGATCGGGAACTTCGGCAAGAAGGCCCGTGACGGCGCGCTGAAGCTCGACGAACTGGCCGGCGGGTCGTTCACCATCACCAATGGCGGCATCTATGGCTCGCTGATGTCGACACCGATCCTGAACCCGCCGCAGTCGGGCATCCTGGGCATGCACAAGATCCAGGAGCGTCCGATGGTGGTGGGCGGCAAGATCGAGATCCGCCCGATGATGTATATCGCGCTTTCCTATGATCACCGCATCGTTGATGGGAAGGAGGCCGTGTCCTTCCTGGTGCGCGTCAAGGAAAGCATCGAGGATCCGCGCCGTCTGATGCTCGACATCTGACGCCAGCGTCATTCCCCACTTTCGCGGGCCCGGTGATATATTCGCCGGGCCCGCGCCGATTCTGGGCGCCGGCCATCAACGCCCGCCACACGACATTGAGGTGACTTCATGCGAAGCCGGGAAGGCCAGTTCTCCGACGCGCGCCCCATCCAGCGCAGCAAGACGGAGAAGGAAAAGCTGCTGCGGGAGCTGAAGGAGACGCTCGCGGGGCTGAAGCCGCATGCCGCGGCGTCCATGCGGACCACGCTGACGGCACGCATCCGGGAACTGGAAGCCGAGCTCACCCCGACACGGCGGTGATCATGGGCCCCGGGGGAGGGCCCTGCCCTCCTCCGGAAACCCTCGCCTGCCAGGGCGCCTTCCGGCCCTTGGCTCCCTCACATGGCTGTACGTGCTACGCGGCAGGGTCCAGGAAGGGCTCCAAGGCAGCGAGGAAGCCGGCCGGGTTCTCCGCATGGATCCAGTGACCGGCCTTGGGAACGGTGACGAAGCGCGCCTGCGGGAACAGTTCCGCGAATAGTGCGTGGTTTTCCGGGCGGATGTAGGGGGACGACTCCCCGGCCATGACCAGCGTCGGGCCGTCGTATCGGGCGCCGGAGGGCACTTCGAACCCTTCGATCTCAGGCATCGCGGCCGCAAGCTCAGCAAGGCCCAGACGCCAGACGGGCGGGTCGAGCTCGAGACGCAGGCTCTGCAGCAGGAAGGCCCGGATGCCCGCTTCGGGGATGATCGCGGCCAGCCCGGCATCGGCATCCCGCCGCGTCAGGCCCGTCCGCAGCGGCAAGGCCTGCATCGCCGCGATATAGGCCCGCAGGCTGGGCGGATAGCGCACCGGCGCGATATCGGCCACGACGAGGCGCGAGACGCGCTCCGGATGTGTCAGCGCCAGGGTCATGGCGACCTTGCCGCCCATCGAATGGCCCAGGATCGCGGCCTGGTCGATGCCTGCGGCATCCATCGTCCCGATCACATCCCCTGCCATGGCGAGATAGGTCATCCCGGCCGCGTGCGGCGAAGCGCCATGGTTCCGCAGATCCGGCGTCAGCACACGGAAGCGCGGCGCGAGCGCCTTGCGGATCGCGCCCCAGTTCTGGCCGCCGCCGAACAGGCCATGCAGCAGGATCAGCGGGGGGCCGGAACCCGCTTCGGTATGGGCGAGGATCATCCCCTGCCCTTCGCACGATCCTCCGCCCGATGCCACCGGCGGGCGAGGATCACTCCCGCGCGGCGAGCACCACAGAGGCGACGATCAGCCCGCCGCCGACCAGCATGTCCCAGCCGAGCGGCTCGCCGAGCCAGAGATGGCTGACCAGCACGCCGAAGGCCGGCACCAGCAGGAAGGCCACCGAGGCGACCGCACCGGGTAGCCTGCGCCCGACCTCGATGACGCACCAGGTGCCGATCGGGGCCACCACCAGGCCGATATAGAGCATGAACGGCCAGGACGGCCCGAAGATGCCGCCCTGGGGTTCGAGCACCAGGGCGAAGGGCAGGATGAACAGCGTCGCCAGCGCGAAGCACCAGGGCAGGAGTTCGAAGATCGAGGAGGCCGGCGGGAACCGGCGCGTGGTGATGATGGCCAGCGTCCAGAGCAGCGCTGCGGCTACCAGCATCAGATGGCCGAGTAGCTGCGCCGTGTCGGCCCAGTCCACCGCCCAGGGGCCGGCCAGCACGGCGACGCCCGCCAGGCCCAGCCCGGCCGCGACCCAGCGATGCGCGGGCACCTTCTCGCCCAGCACCAGGACCGAGAGCGGGATCAGCCAATAGGTGACGACCGCCGAGATGATGGCGGTCCGCCCCGCCTGGACCATCGCCACCGCGGCATGGGCGAGCACGAAGAAGGCACCGAGTTGCAACAGGCCAAGCGCAAGCACCGAGGGCATGTCGCGGCGCCGCGGCATGTGCAGGCGACCGAGCGCCGCGAGCAGCAATGCGGAGACCACCGCAGCCAGCCCCGCGCGCCCGACCGCGAACCACATGGGTGTCGCGTGGGTCAGGGCGGCTTTGGTGACCGGCCAGGCGCCCCCGAACAGAAGGATCGCCACGACCAGCAGATGAAAGGCCGAGCGCATGAGGTGTGTCGGGGTTTCCCAGCTTCCGTGATCAACCGTGCGTGCGTCTCGGCGCGCCTCGCGATGTGAGCGCATGTACGAGGATTTGGAAAGCCGCCATGCAGCAATGCACAGCGTCGTTTTGCGTCAGGACGGTGAATGCCAGCGTCGCGGACCCTGTCCAGGCAGCGTGCCGGCGCGCAGCCGCACGAGCGCGGCGCCCGCCAGGGCCAGCACGGCGACGCCCGCCGCAAGCGCCCGCCCGCCGCCGCGCGGCAGCCATCCGACCAGCAGCGCGCAGGCCAAGGCCAGGAGGAGAAGGGCGAGAAACATGCCGCGTCAATCCATGTAGAGGCCGCCATTGATGTGGATCGTCTCGCCCGTGACGAAGGCGGCGGCATTGGAGGCGAGGAAGGCGATGACCGAGGCGACCTCTTCCGGCGAGCCGAATCGGCGCATCGGCGTCGCGGCGATCAGCGCGGCGCCATTGTCGCGCATGATGGCCTCGGTCATCGGCGTGGCGATGATGCCGGGGGAGACGCAATTGGCGCGCACGCCGCGCGGGCTGAGCTCATGCACGATGGAGCGCGTGAAGCCGAGCACGGCCGCCTTGCACGCCGCATAATGCGCATGGCGGACCGAGCCGCGATGCCCGGCCATGGATGCGATGTTCACGATCGACCCGCCCTTCCGCAACACCGGCATGGCGGCACGGCAGGCATGGAAGACGCCATCGAGGTTCACGCCGATGGTCCGGTGCCAGTCGGCATCCGACATGGCGGGGACTTCCTGCTCGACATAGAGCCCGGCGCCGGTGACGAGGATATCAAGTCCGCCGAGTTCCTGGACCGCCAGCGCGACCGCGGCATCGACCTCGGCGGGGTCGGTCACGTCCATCCGCGCTTTGAGGACCCGCGGCCCATCCTGGGGCAGGGACGCGGCCAGGGCTTCCAGTGCCGCCGGGTCGAGGTCGGTCAGGACCAGCGCCGCCCCGAGCCGGTGGAACAGCGCGGCCGTGGCGCGCGGGATGCCGCCGGTGGCGCCGGTCAGCAGCGCCACCTTTCCGGTGAGGTCGAACATCACTCGGCCACCGTCAGCATGATCTTGCCGATATGCGTGCTGCTTTCCATCAGGCGATGAGCCGACGCGGCCTGGTCGAGGGGAAAGGTCCGGTAGATCTCGGGCGCGAACTTCCCGGCGGCGAGCATCGGCCAGACCTTGGCTTCCAGCCCCATGGCGATCTTGCCCTTCTGCGCCGTGGTGCGCGGGCGCATGGTCGATCCCGTGACCGTCAGGCGCTTGAGCATGATCGGCCTGATATCGACCTTCTCCGCCTCGAAGCCGCCCAGGAAGGCGATGATCACGAGGCGCCCGTCCCAGGCGAGCGAGCGCAGGTTTCGCTGGAAATAGGCGGCACCGACCATGTCGAGGATCACATCCACGCCCTTCTTCGCGGTCAGGCGGCGGATCTCCTCGGCGAAGTCCTGGGTGCGGTAGTTGATCGCGGCATCGGCGCCGAAGCGCAGGCAGGCGGTGCACTTGTCCTCGCTGCCGGCGGTGGCGAAGACGCGCGCGCCGAAGGCCTTGGCGAGTTGGATGGCGGTGACGCCGATTCCGGAGGTGCCGCCATGCACCAGCGCCGTCTCGCCCGGCTGCAACTGGCCATGGCCGAACAGGTTGGCCCAGACGGTGAAGAAGGTCTCCGGCAGCGCCGCCGCGCGCAGGGCATCGTAGCCGGCGGGCCAGGGCAGGGTCTGGGATTCGGGGGCGGCACAATATTCGGCATAGGCGCCGCCATTGGTCAGGGCGCAGACCCTGTCGCCGACCTTGTAGCGGGTGACACCCGAACCCGTGGCTACGACCTCCCCCGCGCATTCCAGGCCGAGGATGGGGCTAGCACCCGGCGGCGGCGGATAGGATCCGCTGCGCTGCTGCACATCCGGCCGGTTCACGCCGGCGACCATGACGCGGATCAGCACCTCATCCGCCTGCGGCACGGGCACGGGGGCATGTGCGGGGACCATCACCTCAGGCCCGCCGCCCTCGCCATGGGCGATGATCCTCATCTCCTGCGGCAGGCTGGGCATTGGCGGTGTTTCCTCATGCTGGTCCGGGCGGACCATTCTCTCCGCCTCGCGCGGCGTCAAGGCACACGGGCTTGCCAGCGCGGGCCCGGGCGCAGAACATCGCGCCGACCCCGCCCTTGGAGAAAGGCCGTGCCCCTGTTCCGCCGCCGCGCCGTCCTGGCCGGCCTCGCCGCCGCGCCGCGCCTTGCAGCGGCGCAGAATGGCGAGCTGAAGTTCGGCGCGCTCTTCCCCTTCTCGGGGACGCTGGCGCTGCTCGGCGACGAGAGCTTCCGCGGCCTCGAACTGGCGGTGGAGGAGCGCAACGCGGCGGGTGGGGTGCTCGGGCGCCAGGTGAAGCTCGCCAAGGGCGATGCGGTGGATGCCAACCAGGCCATCGCCGAGGTTCGCCGCCTGATCGGCACGGAACGCGTCGGCGCGGTGTTCGGCACCTATGCCTCTCCGCTTTCCTTCGCCGCGACGCAGGTGAGCGAGTTGCAGGGCATCCCCTATTTCGAGCTGGGCGCGATCAGCGATCCCATCACCGAGCGCGGCTTCCGCTACGTCTTCCGCACCTGCCCGCGATCGTCGGATTTCGGGGCGGCGACGGTCGCGGCGGTGCCGGAGGTGCTCGCGCCGACCTATGGGGTGGACGCGGCTTCGCTGAAGATCGCCATCCTGTTCGAGGACGCGCTCTACGGTCAGACCGTGAGCGGCTTCCAGGAACAGCAGATCCGCAGCCGGGGCCTGACGCTCGCCGAGAAGATCGGCTATTCGCCGCGTTCGGCTGAGCTTGCCTCCGCCATGCAGCGGCTGCGCGCCACGGGCGCCGACATCGTGCTGCACACCGGCTACCAGAACGACATCGTGCTCTTCTTCCGCGCCATGCAGGAAGCGCAGTGGAAGCCGCGCATGGTGATCGGCTCGGGCGCCGGCTACTCGCTGGTGGACACGGCGCGCGCCGTCGGGCCGGCCTTCGAGGGCGTGATGAATGTGGACGTCACCCAGTTCGCGGTGAACGAGCGTTTCGCGCCGGGCGTCTCGGCTTTCGTCGAACTCTATAAGCGGCAATACGGTGCCGAACCGCGATCGGGGCATTCGCTCGCGAACTACTTCGGCGGCCGTGTCTTCATGGATGCCGTGCAGCGCGCCGGCGGCATGGACAAGGACCGCATCCGCACGGCCGTGCTGGCCACCGACATCGCCGAGGGCACGACAGCCACCGGCTGGGGCGCGCGCTTCGACGAACGCGGGCAGAACACGCGTGCCAAACCGTTCCTGCTGCAATGGCAGGGCGGACGGCAGGTGACGATCTTCCCGGGCGAGGCCGCGGTTGCGCCGGCGCGCGGCCAGATGGGTGAGGCGTCCGGGTAAGGGCTGCTGCGCGCCAGCATTGGAGAGAGGTGCTGTTCAAACCTCGCTTCGCGACCCGGCTGTGCCTCCTGGGCCAGCGGGCGCCGACTTTCCCGCGCAGGAGCGCGCTTCGGCGTTGATCCTCACGAAGGCGCCGATGCCTCGGCCAGTTCCACTGTGGAATTGGAGGGGCTTTGCCCCTCCAACCCACCCCAGCAAAGGCCGAAAGGCCTTTGCAAACCTCAACTTGGCGCCGGGCGCCACAAGCAGGGCCGGTGCAGAACCGCGCTCTTGCGCACGAAACGCGCTGCGAGGGTTCGGCATGAAGCTCGCGCCCCGGGACAAGTTCCGGCGGTCCAGGCCACACCGTGGCGTGGCGGGGTGGTTCGGAGGGGCAGTGCCGCTCCGATGCCGCCGCCACCAACGCGTCACGACGGCGGGCGGATGTTCCGTTCGCGAATGATGGTGCCCCAGCGCTGGAGTTCCCGCGCCCGGTACTCGTTGAACTCCGCCGAGGTCCCGCCGATCACGTTCACGCCCTGCTGTTCGAGCTTGCTCTTCAGCGTCGGCTCCGCCAGCACCGTGGTCAGTGCGCGATACAGGGCCTGCTGGACAGGTTCGGGCGTGCCGGCCGGTGCGAGAAACGCGAAATCCGTCGAGGATTCGAAGCCCGGCAGCGAGTCATTGATGCTCGGCACCTGCGGCAGCAGGGCGGAACGCTGCAGGCTGCTGATGCCAAGCGCGCGGATCTTGCCATCGGCCGCCAGCGGCGCCGCCGTCGCGACATCGACGAAGCAGACGCCGACCTCGCCCGTCATCAGCGCCTGTGCCGCAGGACCGCCACCACGATACGGCACATGCGTCATCTCGGTGCCGGACATCGACATGAACAGCTCGGTCGCCATATGGCTCGTGCCCGCCACGCCCGAGGTCGAGAAGTTCACCTGGCCGGGCCGCGCCTTCAGGTGGTCGATCAGCCCCTTCACATCCTGCACCGGCAGGGACGGGTTCACGCTCAGCACCTGCCCGTTGTTCCCCACCAGCGAGATCGGCGCGAAGGCGTTGTCGCTGTTGTAGGGGATGTTGTTGTACAGGAAGGTCGCCATCACGTAGGTGCTGTTGGTGCCCATCAGCAGCGTGTAGCCATCGGGCCGCGCGCGGGCCACCGCGGTGTGACCGACCACGCCGGCCGCACCGGCACGGTTGTCCACGACGAAGCTCTGCTTCAGCACCTCGCTCAGCGACTGCGCGATCAGCCGCGCGACGAGGTCGGTGGAACCGCCGGCGGAAAAGCCGACGACGATCGTCACCGGACGATCGGGATAGGTATCGGCATGCGCGTCGCGCGGGCGGAGGCCCGTGGCTGCCAGCAATGCCGGCACGGCCAGGACGGATCGACGGGAAGGCAACATCTTCACACTCCTCGGCATGGTGCGCAGTGTGGCGCGGCATTCTGTCGTGCCGCGGCGTTTTCCCAAGTGCTTTTTTGGTGGGGGGCTTGATGCCCCCCTTCCGTTACCCCGCGGCGGTGATGCCGAATTCCCGCACCAGCGCCGAGAAGCGCGTGGCCTCGGTTTGCAGCACCTGCCCGAATTCGGCCCGGCTGCCGGCAGTGACCACGGCGCCGATCTCCGTCGTGCGCGCTACCACCGCAGGTTCGTTCATGACCGACACGACAGCCGCGTTCATCGCCGTCAGGATCGGTTCCGGCGTGCGCGCCGGCGCGATGACACCGGCCCAGGACCCCGCCTCGAAGCCCTCGATGCCGGCGGCCTCGGCGATGGTCGGCATCTCGGGGCGCTGGCTGAAGCGGCCGGGGCCGCCCATGGCCAGGAGCTTCAGCGCACCGCTCTGGTAGTGCTGCGTGAAGGACGCATAGCCATCGATGGTGAACTGCACGCGGCCAGCCAGCAGGTCCGGGTGGTAGGCGCCCGACCCACGGTAGGGCACATGCGTCGCCTCGATGCCCGCGCGGCGACAGAACCATTCCACGAAGACATGGACGTTGCTGCCCGAACCGGGGGTGCAATAGCTGAGCTGCCCCGGGCGCGCCCGCGCATAGTCGATGAATTCGCGCGTCGTCGTCACCGGGACACTGCCGGTCACGGTCAGCGCGAAAATCGTGCGGGCCGCGAGGCAGACCGGCTCGAAATCGCTCACCGGATCGAAGGGCAGGTCGCTGCGTACCGCCTTGTTGATGGTGTGGGACGACACCACGACACCATAGGTGTAACCGTCCGGTGCCGCCTTCGCGACGGCATCCGCGCCGATCACGCCATTGGCCCCGGTGCGGTTTTCCACCACCACGGGTTGCCCGAGCTTCGCCTGCACGCCATCGGCGATCAGGCGCGCCATGATGTCGCCCGTGCCACCCGGGGCATAGGGCGAGATGAAACGGATCGGACGCGACGGATAGGATTGCGCCCGCACGATACTCGGTGTCGCAAGAGCCAGCGCAAAAGTCGCGCGGCGGGAAACAGCGTTAAACATCTCGTCTCCATCGCCCTGTCGGGCGTCTGCGGCACTCCCTCTCCTGCCTTGCCGGTCTGTGCCGGCGTTTCGGCAAATCAACCACCTGGTTCAGTTCATGCGTGGCGGCACGACACTCCCATGCAAACCGATTGCCAGGATGTTCAGGTCAGGCCACGGCAGCCGCAACATCGCGCTCGCATTCCCAATGCGTGCGATGCTTCGGCAGGCCGAGCTGGTCGCGCAGCGTCGGGCCCGCATACTCGGTGCGGAACAAGCCACGCCGCTGCAGTTCCGGCACGACGAGTTCCGCGAAATCCTGGATCTGATGCGGCAGGTAGCCCGGTGTCAGGTTGAAGCCATCCGCCACGCCCGCGGTGAACCATTCCTCGAAATGGTCGCAGACATCCTTCACCGTGCCCATCACGGGCGGACGCCCCCAGGTGCCCGCGCCGAGACGCCGGCCGAGCTGGCGGATGCTGAGGCCGTCGCGCTTCGCCATGTCGTAGAAGCGACGCGCGCCGCTCATCATCACCGAGCTCTGAGGGTTCGGCTCCGGCACCGGCCCGTCGAGCGGATAGTCCGACATATCGCCCATGCGGGAATAGAGCAGCGCGAGGCCGGTCTGCTCGTGCACCAGTTCCTGCATCAGCTCGTACTTGCCTTCGGCCTCGGCGCGGGTGCGGCCGACGAAGACGGTCGCGGCCGGCATGATGCGCACGGAGAACGGGTCACGCCCCTTCTCGGCCAGCATACCCCGCAACGAGGCCGCGTAGTCCTTCGCCGCCTGCAGGCTGACCGCCGCGGTATAGACGAGGTCCGCATGCCCGGCGGCGATGCGTCGCGCCGGTTCGCCGTCGCCGGCCTGCACCAGTACCGGCCGGCCCTGCGGCGAGCGTGGGCAGGTGAGCGGCCCGCGCACCTTGAAGAATTTCCCGACGTGATTCAGCACATGCATCTTCGCCGGATCGACGAAGCGGCCGCTCTCCTTGTCGAGCACCAGCGCGTCGTTCTCCCACCCGTCCCACAGGCCCTCGACGACCTGGACGAATTCCTCGGCGCGCTCGTGCCGCTCCTCATAGGGCGGCATGTGCTCCATGCCGAAGTTGAGGGCCTCGGCATCGTTGAAGGAGGTGACGACGTTCCACGCCGCGCGCCCGCCGCTGACATGGTCAAGCGAGGAGAAGCGACGCGCGATCTGGTACGGCTCGTTGAAGGTGGTGGAGGCGGTCGCGACCAGGCCGATATGGCGCGTATTCGCCGCGATCGCCGAGAGCAGGATCAGCGGATCGAGCTCGACCACGCGATTGGTGTAGGCGATCGAGCCCGGCGGATTGTCGCCGCCGATATAGCCGACATTGTCGGCGAAGAAGATCATGTCGAAGCAGGCGGATTGCGCGATCTGCGCGACCTTGAGGAAGCTGTCGTAGTCGATCTGCCCGTCCGACTTCACCTCCGGGTGCCGCCACGGCGCCTGCGCATAGCCCAGCGCGCGGATGGACAGGCCGAGATGCATCTTGCGCTTCGTCATGGTTCTTTCCGAAGTGGCGGCTGGGTGCCGTTGCTGCTTGCAAGCAATTGGTATACCAACCGTACACCCTGCGGCAAGGCCGCGGAGAGTAGAGCAGGAGCGAGGCGGATCTTGGTGAAGAACGGGATGAAGGCGCGGCTCGCCGCGGGTGAGGCCGCCCTGGTCGTGACCACGCAATTGGCACGCGATGGCGATGTCGCGCGCATCCTCGCGGTCGCCGGCTATGACGTCATGGTCATCGATCGCGAGCACAACCAGATCCCCGACGATGCGGTGAACGCGCTGGTCATGGCCGCGCTGGAGGCAGGTATCACGCCGCTGATCCGCCTGCCGGATGCGGGCCATGGCCCGATCGGCCAGGCATTGTCGGCCGGTGCGCTCGGCGTGGTCATCCCGCGTGTCGAGAGCGTGGAGATCGCCCAGGCCATCGTCCATGCCGCGACCTTCCCGCCCGCCGGCCGCCGCCCGGTGCCACCCGTCTTCCCGCATTTCCGCCGCAAGCCCGTCACGCAGGGCGAGGCGACCGCGACGCTCACCGCCGAGACCAGCATCGTCGGCATCATCGAAACCAAGCGCGCGCTGGACGCGGTGGAGGATATCGCCGCCGTGCCGGGCCTCGACGTGCTGTTCCTCGGCGCGTCGGACCTGATGGCCGATCTCGGCCGGCCCGGATTGAAGGACGACCCGCTGCTGTGGGAAGCGGCGGAGAAGGTCGTCGCCGCCTGTCGCCGCCACGGCAAGACGCCCGGCATGGGCGGGCTGCCGGACGACAAGCAGCTCGAACGCGCGAAGGCGATGGGGATGCGCTATCTCTCGGCCGGGCACGATGCCGCGCTGCTGCAGAGCGCGGCTTCGGCGCGGGTGCGGCTGCTGCGCGGCTGACGCCGCGTCAGTCGTAGGCCCCCTGCACCATCGGCAGCAACCGCATCACCATGTCGTTGTAGTCGAAGTCAGAGCCCTGCTCGGCGGACAGGTCCTCGAAGCCGAAGGTGTTCTCGCCGAAGATGCGGATGTACTCCCGGCCGTCCGCATTGCCGGTACCGGGGACGAAGATGTCGCCGGCCTGCGTGATCAGCACCGGCGCGTAGTAGCCATCCTCGCCGGCGACGGTCCAGGTCGTGGTCTCCGCGAAGTCGGCGCCTCCCGCGCTGACCACGATGCCCTTGTCCAGTGCGGCGCGCACCGCCGTACGGAAGGCGTCGCCACTGCCATAGGCGATGCCGGCGAGGCTGATGGCCCCCGTCGCCTGGTCGAGGTCGAAGCGCACGAAGCCGAGCGTGTTGACGTGGGCGGCGCTGCCGGCAAGTTCGACGCTGAAGCTCTGCCCGTGCTCGGCCTGGACGAGCGGCAGCCCATACATGCGTTGCACGGAGGCCTGCTGCATCGAGGCTGACAGCGTGTTCTGCACCGCGGCCCCGAAGCTCAGCCCACCGACGTCGAGGGTGAATGTCCCATCGCCCGCGCCCGCGCCGCTGACGGCGACCGTTCCCGCCGGCGACAAGGCGCCGTCATCGCCAACCGTCGCGAAGCGAAGCTGTTGGCCCGCGAGCAGGTAGACGGCCTGCACGCCATCGAACATCAGGGCACCGCCATCGCCGCCCACCGCGCCCACCCAGCCGCGCACGGCATCCTGGATATCCGTCACGGGCAGGCCATCCGCGCCGATCGGCCGGCCCGCCGCGTCCGTCGCGTAGAGCGCCACGGCCACGCCCTTCGCCAAGGCACCGGTCGTGGCGGAAACATGGATCCAGTTCCCTTCCGTGCCGCTGTCGTCAGGCGTCAGTTCCAGCGACGCACCGCCGGTACCCGCCTTGAGCGCGAGATCGGAAAGCTGCACCTGCACCGTCAGCACGGCGCTGTCCTTGGTCAGTTGCTCATTATAGTCGGGCAGGTTCGGCGCCTTGGCCTTCGCGGCATAGGCGCTCATCGTCACGTCATAGCTGCCATTGCCGAGCTGCTGCGCCATCATCGTGTGCCAGCTGCCGGCAAGATCGGCCTTGGCGTGCAGCGTCCCGACCAGGTTGCCGGCCTGCCCGGCGATGCGCACCACCGCGATGGACTTGCCCTGGACCAGGTTGGTGAAGGTTTCGGTCCAGGTGCTGGTATCGGGCGCATCATTCAGCCCCGTCCATCCGAAGGCCAGCAGACCGGACTGGCTGACGGTGGAAAGATCGACGCCGCCACCGCCGGCATCGTGGACATCGGCCGTCTGCCCGGCCACCGCGTCGAACTGACCGCCTTGCATGGTGCCGGCCACGGGCGCGGTCGCCGTGACCTGGCCTGACAGGAAGGCATTGCTGGTGTTCGCCCGCATCAGCGACAGGTCGATGGTGGGCGACACGCCGGTGACATCGACGGAGAAGGTCACCAATCCGCCATTCTGGGCCGGGCCCGCCGTCAGCGTCGCGAGGCCGTCGATCCCGAACAGCGCGGGATCGCTGCCGAAGTCGGAGAACAGCGGCAATGGATTGGGATCGCCGGGCGTCGCCGCCGGGGTGAATGTCGTGGTGTAGAGGTTGAAGACCTTCTCGAAGCCGTCGCGCTTCACGACGATCTGGTACCAGCCGACGCCGCTCCCGGCCATCGGCAGGCCCGAGAGCACCAGGCTTTGCGAGGTCTGCCCCGCGCCGCCATCGCCGGTGACGGAATAGGTCCCGCCGGTATTGGCGAAGGTCCAGTTCTGCCACAGCGTCTGCCCGCTGCCGCCGATCTGTACCTCCTGCCATTGCGGCGTACCGCCGTCATAGCCGGTCAGGATGCGGATCGAGACCGCCACGTCGTCGCGCAGCACCAGCGATTGCGCCAGGCTGGCGCCGGGATTGAAATCCAGCACGACATTCGCCGGATTGTTCTCATACCACTGCACAGGCGCGTATTGCCCGTCGGTCCCGGTTCCGGCGACGTAGTCGTAGATGATGGGCGCGGTGTAGTCGCCGGCCGGCGGCGCTTCGCTATCGGCGAAGAGCGTCACCTTCATCGTCGCGATGTTCTGGCCGTTCGCATAGGTCGAGAGCTGCGGCCCGCCCTGCGCATAGGCGTTCATCAGCGCATCGGCGTACTGCGTGCCATAGGAGTTCGAGTTGGCGTAGAAGAGCTGCGAATAGGGATCCCAGGTGACATCGACGTCGTTGCCGAGCGCGCTGTTCGTGTTCTGCCCATAGGCGTAGCTGGGATCCCAATTGTAGTTCTTGTTGAGATCGATGCCTGCCGCCACCGCGCTGTTGGGCGAGATCCCCTGTGACTGCAGATAGCCCGCCGTCAGCCCGAGGGTGAGCTGCTGCAGGGCCTGTCCCCAGGCATTGTTCGCCCCGGTGCTCATCGTGGTGGCGCCGGGATAGATCTCGAAGGGGCCGCCGACGCCCGGGGCCTCGTACAATTCCACCTCGCCGAGGGTGGAGTAGATGCTGTTCGCCAACGCCTCGGCCGTCAGCTTGACGGCGCCCTGGATCTGGCTGCCTTCGGTCGGCACCAGCCAGAAGCTGTGGTCGGCGTCGCGCCATTCCAGCGCGTAGCTGAAGAAGCCGGCGTTGCGCCAGATCACCGCCGTCCCCGCCGGCGCATCGGCCTGAAGGTCGCCCGCGCCGTTGAAGTAGCCGTTGACGATGATACGCGACTGCGGCTGCTTCAGCGCCTCGATATACTGGAGCCAGTCGGCGGCCGCGTAGACCGGATAGTCATTCGCCGCGATCACCGCGACGGCTGGAGAGATGGCCTCGCGGTTCTGGCCGGCGAGGCCGCCTTCGGAAAAGCTGTCGATGCCGGACATGCCCGGCTGCGTATCCGTCGCGGCGCCGGCCAGGGAATCGAACATCTGTGTGGCCGAGACGGCATAGCTCCGCGATCCCGTCTCGGCCTCGAGCGTCATGCCGATGCCGAAGCCCTGGATCGAAGTGAGGTTCGCGGCATCCCCGAAGGTACCGGTCAGGCTGACCTCGATGCTGTCGTAGCGATAGCCGAGCGCCGCCGCATTGCCCCAGGTGATGGCGGATTGGCTCAGCGTTGTCGGATCGATGACGGTGCTTGGGTCACTGACGCTCTGGATGATGAAGTAGACCTTGCCGCCATAGAGCTGGGGCTGCGTCGATGTCGTCAGGTCGATGGAGAAGCTGCCGCCGGCATTGACCGTACCGTTATCCACCAGGGTGACGGAGGAGATCGGGGTATCGGCGCTGCCCCCCGGGGTCGCGCTGCCATAGAGGATGGCGAAGACCGAGACACCGTTGCCGACGCCGGGTGTCGCGCCCTGGCTCAGCCAGGTCTGCATCTGCGCGCTGAGTTCGATCTCCAGCGTCGTGGTCATGATGTGCTACGCCCCCCCCGGCCTGCCAGAGCGGCAGGCTACCCGTCGAATGCTACCGATTGCTTGTCGCGCGGCGGTGGCGGGAGAAAGGCCCCCCGCCTCCCGTCAGCCGCCATAGACCGGCTTGTAGGCGCGCGCGCCGATCAGCGCGCCGATATCCGCCGGCCGCTCCACCCGCGCCAGGTCGTGGTCGAAGATGTATTCCGCGACGCGCGTCGCGACATGCAGGGAGGTCGCGAACATCCGGCTCTGCGGCGGATAGATCAGGCCGGTGTCGAGCGTCGCCTGGTCCACCTGCTCGGCCACCGCCTTCGCCGCGACGATGAACATCGCCTCCGTCACGCGCTTGGCCTGCGTGGCGAAGACCGCCATGCCGAGGGCGGGGAAGATGTAGACGTTGTTGCCCTGGCCAGGGATGAAGGTTCGGCCGTTCAGGGTCACCGGCGGGAAGGGGCTGCCGCTCGCGAAGATCGCGCGGCCGTCGGACCAGCGATAGGCTTCCTCGGCCGTGCATTCCGACCGCGATGTCGGGTTGGAATAGGGGAAGATGATCGGCCGGTCGTTGATCGCGGCCATCGCCTCGATGACCTGCTGATTGAACAGCTTCGGCACGGTGCTGACGCCGATGATGCCGGTCGGCTTCATCGCCTTGATCGCTTCGACGAAATTGCCGATGGGCGGCATGTCCTTCGCGAAGGGCTTCTGGAAATCGGCGAGGTCGGTGCGCGACGTGACCATCAGCCCGTTGATGTCGAACAGCGCATTGCGCGCGCGCGCCGCGCCGATGTCGAGGCCTTCAAGCGCCATCGCCTCGCTGATCAGCTCGGCGATGCCGGTGGCGGCCGATCCGCCGCCGAGAAACAGGAATCGCTGATCCGTCAGCTTCTGCCCGGAGATGCGCAACGCCCCGTACATCCCGGCCAGCGCGACCGCCGCCGTGCCCTGGATGTCGTCATTGTAGGTGCAGACCTTGTCGCGATAGCGCTCGAGGATCGGCACGGCATTGATGTTGGCGAAATCCTCCCACTGGAGGCAGCAGAGCGGATAGAGCTCCTGCACCGCCTGGACGAACTCCTCGATGAAGGCGTCGTACTCGGCCCCGCGCACGCGGTTCTGCTTCAGGCCGAGATAGAGCGGGTCCTCCAGCAGCGCCTGGTTGTTGGTCCCGACATCAAGGGTGATCGGCAGGCAGTATTGCGGCGGCACGCCCGCACAGGCGGTGTAGAGCGCAAGCTTGCCCACCGGGATGCCCATGCCGCCGACGCCGAGGTCGCCGAGGCCGAGGATACGCTCCCCATCGGTGACGACGATGAAGCGCACATCCTTCTCCGGCCAATGGCCGAGCAGTTCCTTGACCCGGCCCTTCGCGGAGATCGGCAGATAGACGCCGCGCGGCGCGCGGAAGATGTGGTCGAATTTCTGGCAGGCCTCGCCCACCGTCGGCGTGTAGACCAGCGGCATGAACGATGCCGGGTCGCCCATCAGCACCGCATAGAACAGCGTCTCGTTGCGCGCCTGCAAGTCCGACAGCAACAGATACTTCTGCAGGTCGTTGTCGAGATTCGACAGCTCCTCATGGATCCGCGCCACCTGCAGGTCGAGGCTCGCCACGCCCGGCGGCAGCAATCCTTCGATGCCGTGGTCGCGCCGTTCCGCGCCCGTGAAGGCGCTGCCCCTGTTGAACCGGGGATCGCGCAGGAGCGCGTGACCGTCGCGGGCGGTCCGATCGGTTGCTGGCATGCTTCCTCGCAGCTTGATTGGTGTTGACTGGCGGATGTGTGGGCTGGCGGCTCAGCCGCCGGCGACGTAGGGCTTCACCATCTTGGCGGGATCGACGACGCGGTCGAAATCCGCCTCGCTGATCAGGTCGAGCTGCAACGCCGCCTGCTTCAGCGTCAGGTCGTGCTCCGCCGCGTGATGCGCGATCTGCGATGCCTTGTCGTAGCCGATCAGCGGCGTCAGCGCGGTGACGAGCATCAGCGACCGCTCGACATACTCGGCGATCTTCCGGCGGTTGGGCTCGGTGCCCTCCACCAGGTACTTGCGGAAGTTGGCGCAGCCATCGGTCAGCAGCGTGATCGACTGGCAGATGTTGGCGATCATCACCGGCTTGTAGACATTCATCTCCAGATAGCCGCCAGCGCCGCCGAAACCGACCGCGACGTCGTTCGCCATGACCTGCACCGCGACCATGGTCAGTGCCTCGACCTGGGTGGGGTTCACCTTGCCCGGCATGATGGAGGAGCCCGGCTCGTTCTCCGGGATGAGCAATTCGTGGAAGCCCGCGCGCGGCCCGCAGGACAGCAGGCGGATGTCGTTCGCGATCTTGTAGAGCGACACCGCACAGGTCCTGAGCGTGCCGGAGAGTTGCACCAGCGCGTCATGTGCCCCCTGCGCGGCGAATTTGTTGGGCGCGGTGACGAAGGGCAGGCCGGTGATGCGCGCGATCTCGGCCGCCGCTGCCTCCGCGAAACCCGGCGCGGCGTTCAGACCCGTGCCGACGGCGGTGCCGCCCAGCGCCAGGAGGTAGACGCCCTTCAGCGAATCCTCGAGGCGTTCGAGGTTCTCCTCCAGCATCACCGCATACCCGGACCATTCCTGGCCGAGCGTCAGCGGCGTCGCGTCCTGCATGTGGGTACGGCCGATCTTGACGATATCGTCCCAGGCCTCGGCCTTGGCGGCGATCGCGTCGCGCAGCGCGCGCAGCGAGGGCACCAGCCGCCCGGTCACGTTCATCGCCGCGGCGACGTACATGGCGGTGGGGAAGTTGTCGTTGGACGACTGCGCCATGTTGACGTGGTCGTTCGGGTGCACCGGCGTCTTCGAACCGAGCGCGGTGCCGGCCAATTGGCAGCAGCGGTTCGAGATGACCTCATTGACGTTCATGTTGAACTGCGTGCCGCTGCCGGTCATCCAGACATGCAGCGGGAACATGTCGCGGTGCTGGCCGGCCAGCAATTCGTCGCAGACGGCGACGATCAGGTCGTTCCGCTGCTTGTCCAGCCGGCCGCTCGCATGGTTCACCACCGCGACCGCCCGCTTGACCACCGCATAGGCGTCAATGAGTTCCCTCGGGATCAGGTCGTGGCCGATGCTGAAATGCTCCAGCGAGCGCTGCGTCTGCGCGCCCCAAAGACGATCCGCGGGGACCTCGATGGGTCCGAAGCTGTCATGCTCGGTCCGGAATTCGCTCATCATCATTCCCACATCAGCCCGACTCGCGGGGCGCCGACCGAAAACGGTCGCTCATCGGATCCTGCGACAGCCTAACATTCGATTGCCGGACGCCGCACGCCGGTTTGACGCTCGTTCTTTTCTCCCTGCACGACCCTCTTTGAAGGCCCGATGAGCGGGCCGCCCCATCGTCGAATGCCGCGCCCATCGCGGATACGAGGCCCGGCGGTGGACGCGCCGGGGCATCGCGCCTAGTTTGACGGGGCAGGCGCGCATCGGTGCGCTGGCCGCCGAGAGTTTCGGCGGGCCCGATGCCGCCGACCGCAACCGGAGACGCGCTCGGCGCACCGGGCGACCACCATGGGAACAGGCGCGCCGGTCGAAGGCCTCCGAATCCCGGTCGCAGGGTGCCGCGCGGTAGGACCGCCGCCAGAGGGATCACCCTTGCCTCGCCGCCGGTCGCGCTCCGCCCATGACCAGGAGGACCCCTTTCCGATGCCCCGCTACCATAGCCTTCTGGCCGCCCTGATCCTCGTCGCCTGCGCGGCCGAGCCGCCACCGCCGCCGCCCGCCGCACCACCCCCGCCTCCGCCCCCGGTGGGCTGGCGGGCCATCCCCTCGCTCAGCACCGGCGGCGACATCGCGGGGGGCTATGTGCAGGATCGCGGTCTCGTCACCACGGGCGCCGTGCGCCGTGCCTGGATCCTGCTGAACCTGCGCGAGCCGATCCCCATCCCCGAAACAGGCGGCCGCGCCCAGTCGGTGCGCTTCATGGCCGAATACCGCTGCGCCCAGCGCGAGTGGCGGCCGCTGGAGGGCGCCTGGTTCGCGCGGCCGAACGCGCAGGATCCGGTGCACGCCGAACGACCGCGCGGGCGGAACTTCCAGCCGGCTCCACCGGGCACCCTCGGCGGCTCCTTCCTGGATGCAGCCTGCGGCCTGTAGAGGGCCGAGGAGGCATTTGACCGGGTTCCGCGGTCGTTGACGTCGCAGGAATTGGGGGAGGCTTTGCCCCTCCAAGCCGACACGCCAAAGGCCGTAGGCCTTCCTGACGACCTCGATGCTTCCGCTGATGGGGAGGTCATTGGTCCCCCGCTGTCGCGAGCATCGCCACCCGATCCGGCTCCGCCCTACCCGTCATATTCCCCAAACAGGCGGAACCGCAGATTCCGCAGGATCTGCGCGTCCACCCCGGCCTCCTTGGCGGCGCGATAGGCCGCGAGCGCCGGCTTCACCCGCTTGCGCAGCCTCTCGGCGTCCGCGAGCCCGGCCCAGGCCATGCCGAGTGTCGGCGTCGTCGTCGTGAGCCGCGTGAAGAGCGCGGCCGCCTCGTCCACGCGGCCGTCCTCCATCAGCAACTGGCCCAGCCGGATCTCGGCAGGTGCATGACCGGGCTGGCGCGCCACGGCGTCCTCCAGCAGGACCAGCGCCTCCCGCTTGCGTCCTTGGAGCAGCAGGGCCTCGGCCATGGCGAGGCTGACCGCCGCGGAATCCGCCGCCTCGTCGAAGGCCTGGGCCAGCGCGTCCCGCGCCGCCTCCGCCTCCCCGCGATGCAGCAGAAGCTGCCCGAGCGTCGCCCGCAATTCCTGCGCAGCGGGATCGGCATCCAGCCCGCGCCGGATCGCGGCCTCGGCCTCCCCGTCCCGGCCCGTGGCGACCAGGGCCTCCGCCAAGCCCACCCAAACCCATTGCGGCGGCTTCGCCATCAGGGCGACGACGCGCTCATAGGCCATGACCGTGGTCGCATGATCCTCGCGATCCGCCGAGAGACGGCCGACCCGCAAGGCGATGGTCGCCGCCTCCGGCAGCGCCTCCATGGCGCTCCGCGCCGCCGCCAGGGCATCGCTGTGGCGCTCCTGGCGATACAGGGCGTCCACCAGGGCCAACTGGCCGATCTCCGCTGTCGGGTCGATCGCGATGGCCCGCCGCGCCTCGCGCTCGGCCGCCGCCCCCTCGCCCAGGATGGCGAGGAAGTTCGACAGGCGAACGACGAGCCCCGCATCCGCCGGATGCCGCGCGAGGCCCCGGACCGCGACGTCGCGCCCTTCCTCGAAGCGCTTCATCATCATCAGCGCGTCGGTCAGGTGGTGCCAGGATAGCGCCTGATTCGGCTGGAGCTCGGCCAGGCGGCGGAACTGCGCCAGCGCTTCGTTGTGCCGCTCGGCGGCGTGCAACAGCCAGGCCATGCGCCGGGCAAGGCGGGCCGAGGCCGGATGCAGGCGCAGGGCCACCAGCCCGGCCACCAGGGCCGCCTCGCGGCGCCCCACATGGGCCAGGCGGTTGATCACCGCCTGCCAATCCGGCTCCGGCGCCCCGCCTTCCTCGAGCGTCGCCAGCAGCGCGGCAAGGTGCGGTCCCGGCGCGGCCCCGGCGGTGGGGTCGGGCTCGATCGCGGCCAGGCCGCGCAGCGCGGCGAGCTGACGGGGTTCGAGCGCCAGCGCGGCGCCGAAGGCCTGCTCCGCGGCAGCGCCCTGGCCGGACCACAAGGCGATCTCACCGGCGAGGGCGAGGGCCGCGGCATCTTCCGGCGTGGCGGCCAGCACCGCCTCGGCGGCCTCGGCGACCCGCGCCGACGGCTCCAGCCCCTGCAGCAGGCCGGCCAGCGCGGTATGGATGGCGGCGTCGCGCACCCCGGCCTGGATCGCCTCGAACAGGGCCAGCGCCGCGTCCTCGGAGCGATCGAGCTGCTGGAGGCAATGCGCCAGGGCCAGGCGCGGGCTCGGTGCGCCGGGGCTGGCGGCAATCCAGCGACGCAGCACCGTCTCCTCGGCATCGTGGCGCCGCTGCAGCCGCAGGGCATTGGCCTGGACGGCGAATTGCCGCTCCGCCATGCCGGGCGTGAGCGTCGCCGGGGCCGGCGGTGTCGGTGCGGGCGGGACCGGTGCCGCCGGAGCCGGCGTGGCCACCGGCAGGTCGGGCGGATCGGCGCGCAAGGCGGCCGCCCAACGGGCATGGCCGCGCGCCTCGGCCATCTCGGCAAGTGTGGCGCGAAGCCTGGGTGACCGGCGGCGCGCGTCGCGCAGCACCGCGACGGCGGCGGGGCCGTCGCCTTCCAGCGCCGCGCGCAGCACCGGGCCGAAGCGGTTGGTCTCCACCAGCATGGCCGCCAGCGCCGAACCGGCGCGGCGAAGGGGGGCGGCCACGACGCGGGGGATCGCCGTAAGGCGCCGCGCCTGGCCGAGATCGAGGCCGATCAGCGGATCGTAGGCAATCACCGGCAGGGGCGCGAGGTCGGCCCGGCGCAGCGTCATTCCGGCATTGCGCTCGGGATCGAACTGACGCTGGGCGCGCGGGTCGCGCGGCATCACCGCGGGGTCGATGGAAAAGACGGGCGCCAGGGCGACGCTCGCCCGCGCGCCCAGGGCGCGGCCGAATTTCAGCGCCGCATACCCACCCATGCCGACGCCATAGGTGACGCGCGGCCCGCGCGGCAGGGCGGCGAGCGCCTTGGGCAGCAACTCCGCCATCTCGGCGCCCGGATACCAGCTCGGCCGATGCGCGGCGAAGACCAGGGTCGTCCAGCCAAGCTGCGCCGCCTGGTTACGCCCCCACCAATCCGCCGGCCCGGCGGGCGCGGCGCCAGGCGGGGTGAAAATCACCAGACTG
Source organism: Roseomonas sp. (assembly GCA_041914265.1). GTDB lineage: Bacteria > Pseudomonadota > Alphaproteobacteria > Acetobacterales > Acetobacteraceae > Neoroseomonas. The sequence goes on along the minus strand of JAYSDS010000001.1, from coordinate 103,382 downwards.
CCCGGGCCCTCGCCCGGCCAGAACCACAGGCGCAGGCTCTCGCTCTCGCCCAGCAGCTCGGGCGCCGGGCGGGCGCGCCGCGCCGCGGCGGTCCGGGCGCCCGATGCCGCCCGCACGGCCGCCTCGGCCTCCTTCAGCGCGCCGCGCAGCCGATGGTCGGCGATGCCGGCGGCGATCGACTCCCGCGCCGCCACGGCGGATTCGGCAGGGCGACCGAGCAGGCGCAGCCGCTCGACCAGCCGCAACCTTGGCTCGAGGTCATCCGGGACGGCCTCGACCCAGGCCCGCAACGCGGCGATCTCGGCCGCCGGCCGGCCCATGCGTTCGAAGGCACGGGCGCGGGCCTCGATGGCCCGGCCGGGATTCACCCGGCGCCGCTGGGCGCGGTCGAGCGCCTGCGCGGCCCAACGCGGATGGCCATGGGCCTCGAGCAGCGCCGAGGCCGCGAGCAGGACGGTCGGGGCTTCCCGCCGCGCCTGCCGGATGGCGGCGAGCGCTTCGTCGGTGCGGCCGGCCACCAGATGCTCGCACACGGGAACGAGCTGGCGGGTCTCGGAGAAGACCGCCGCCGTCGCATGCCCGGCCAGGCGCAGCTTCACCGCCCGAATACCCGGTAGCGCGGCAATCGCCCTGGCATGCTGGTCGTCGGTGGCCGCCTCGGGGTCCCACAGCACCAGCGCACCGTCCGGATAATCCCCCGGGGCGAGGCGCATGTCGGCATGGCGGACCGGATCGAAATAGGTCGTGCCCCGGTCGCCCGTCGTCCCATCAGCCGGATCGATCGAATATTGCGCCGACAGGCCGAGGGAAGCCTGCGCCCCGAGGGCCGAGGCGTATTTCAGCGCCCCGTAGCCACCCATGCTGAAGCCATAGGTGACCCGGGCCGGCTTGGCGGCGGCGCGGATCGCCGGCAGCAGGTCCATCATCAGTTCGCGGGGGAACCAGTCGAATTCCGTCGTCGCGATGCCGATGAGGTCCAGCCCCTCCCGCCGGCCGAGGGTCGATCCCCACCAGCGGTCCTCGCTGATTTCCGTCTGCCGGGGCCCGAAGGCGACCAGCGTCCAGGGGGTGGTGCCAGGGCGGTGAAAGACGCTGATGGCGCCGGCGCGAGCCAGCAGGCGGGTCTGAGCAGGCGTCGTCATACGCCCCGGTTAGCGCATGACGGCCGCGCAAGGAACCGTCCCGGCCTTCCGTTCCGCCCCTTCCGCACCCATTCTGCGCGCCATGTCATTGATCCTGCGCTGGTCGGGCCGGTTGGCCGCGGGCCTGATCCTGCTGGCCCTGGCCGCCGCCCTGCTGCTCACGGCCGCGGTATGGTGGAGCCTGCCGGCGCGCCAGGGGCGGCTGGTGCTGCCCGGCCTTGCCTCCGCGGTGGAGGTCGCCTTCGACGGCGCCGGCATCCCGCGCATCAGCGCCGCCAACGAGACGGATGCCTGGACCGCCCTGGGCTGGCTGCATGCGCGCGACCGCCTGTTCCAGATGGAGACCATGCGGCGCGGGGCCTCCGGGCGCCTGGCCGAGGTCACCGGCGGTGCGGCGCTGCGGCTCGACCGCTACATGCGGGTGCTCGGCCTCGTGCCGCGCGCCGAGGCCGACTACGCCACGCTGCCCGCGCAGACGCGGCAGGCGCTGGAGGCCTACGCGACCGGGGTGAATGCCTGGATCGCCCAGCGCGGGCGCTTCGCCGGGCCGGAATTCGTGCTGCTCGGCGCACCCGAACCCTGGCGGCCGGTGGACAGCCTGCTCTGGGGCAAGGTGATGGGGCTGTGGCTGTCCGCGAACTGGCGGACGGAACTGGAACGGGCACGGCTGGAGGGCATCCTCCCCCCCGACCGCATCGCCGATCTCTGGCCGGCCGACACCACGCCGGGCCGGCCGGACGAACCGCTGCTGCGCAGCGGGGCGACCGCGGGCCCCGAGGCGGACAACGCGCCCGCGCCGCCGCCGCGCCTCGCCGGTCTCGACGGCCTCGCCGCGCAGATCCCGGCCTTCCCCGGCGATGCGCCGCTGCCCGCCATGGCCTCGAACGCCTGGGCGGTGGCGCCGGGGCGCGCGGCGCGCGGCGCGCCGCTGCTCGCCTCCGACCCCCATCTCGGCTACTCGGCGCCGATCCTGTGGTATCTCGCGCGGATCGAACTGCCGGGCGGGCGGGTGCTGGCCGGCGCGACGGCGCCCGGCGTGCCCGGCATCGTCATCGGGCGGAACGAACGCCTCGCCTGGGGCTTCACCACGACCCATTCGGACACCCAGGACGTCTTCGTCGAGCGCCTGGCCGGCCCGGATGCCTACGAGACCCCGGATGGCCCCCGCCCCTTCACCCGGCGCGAGGAGGTGATCCGCGTGCGCGGCGGCGATCCGGTGACCCTCACGGTGCGGGAGACGCGGCACGGCCCGGTCATCTCCGACCTCGACGCGCCGCAGGGGCGCGCGGATGGCACGGTGCTCGCAGTCGCCATGGCCAATCTCGCGCCCGGGGACACGGCGGCGGCCGGGCTGATGGCGCTGAACGGGGCGGCCGACATCGGCGCGGCGCGCGAGGCCGCGCGGCTGATCACCAGCCCCGCCCAGAACATGACGGTCGCGGATGTCGAGGGAAACATCGCGATCTACCTCACCGGGCGCGTGCCGGTGCGGCGTTCGGGCGATGGCTTCCGTCCGGCGGCCGGCTGGGACGGACGGGCGGATTGGACCGGCTTCATCCCCTTCGACGAGCTGCCCCATGTCGAGAATCCGGCAAGCGGGGTGCTCGCCAACGCCAACAACCGGATCGTCCCGCCGGGGCACCAGGCCTTCCTCGGCCGCGACTGGCCGGGGGACTGGCGCTTCCGGCGGCTGGGCGAGATGCTCGCCGCCCGGCCCCGGCACGAACCGGCCGATTTCGCGGCCATGCAGGCCGATATAGTGTCGGTCTTCGCGCGCGAGGCCCTGGCCGCACTGCGCGCGGCACCGCGGCCGGAGGGCGCCGGCGGCGCCGCCTTCGACCTGCTCGCGGCCTGGAATGGGGAGATGGAGGGCCCGCGCCCACAGCCCCTGATCTTCCATGCGACGATGGGGCGCTTCGCGAGCGCCGTGCTGGCCCGGGCCGGCGTGCCGGAGGATGCCAGGCGCGCCAGCCCCGAATTCCTCCATCGCCTGCTGTCCAACCCCGAGCGCGGCCGCGCCTGGTGCGGCGAGGCCGGCTGCGCGCCGCTGCTCTCGGCCGCGCTGGCGCGCGCGGTGGCGGAACTCGGTCCGGTGCATGGGCCCGATCCCTCGACCTGGCGCTGGGGTTCGGCACATCAGGCGCGCTTCGAACATCCGATGCTGCGGTACGTCCCCGGCCTCGACAGCCTGACGCGCATCGCCACGCCCTCGGCCGGGGATGGCGAAACGGTCGCGCGCGCCGGGCTGCGGGACGAACTGGAAGGCCGCTTCGGCAACATCCATGGCGCGGGGTTCCGCGGCGTCTTCGATCTTTCGGATCCCGCCGGGGCCTGGGTGGTGATCGCCACCGGCCAGTCCGGCCATCCGATGAGCCCGCACTGGTCCGACCAGCTCGACACCTGGCGCGACGGCGTGCTGCTGCGGCTCGGCCCGATCGCGGGCGAACCCGCGGGCCGCATCCGGCTGCTGCCCTGATACTACCGTCGGATGGTTGATTCCCGACGCGTGGGCGCCGACACTAGGGGTAGTCCGATGCACCAGCGCTCCGCCCGTCGCCCGCAATTCTTCTATACGACCGCACCGCTCCCCTGCCCCTATCTGGCCGGCCGGACGGAACGGAAGGTCGTGACCGAGCTGTCCGGCACCGATGCCGAGGCGCTGCACGACCGCCTGTCGCGCGCCGGCTTCCGCCGCAGCCATAACATCGCCTATTCGCCGGTCTGCCCCGGCTGCCAGGCCTGCATCCCGATCCGCATCGTCGCCGGCGCCTTCGAACCGGACCGGACCCAGCGGCGCATCGCCCGGGCCAACCTCGACATCTCCGCGATCGAGATGCCGCCCCGCGCCACCGCCGAGCAGTTCGCGCTGTTCAACCGCTACCAGAAGGCGCGGCACGCGGATGGCGACATGGCGGCGATGGGTTTCTACGACTACCGCGCCATGATCGAGGACACGCCGATCACCACGACCGTGGTCGAGTTCCGCGATCCCGCCGACAAGCTGATGGGCGCCTGCCTGACGGACCGGCTCTCGGATGGGCTGTCGGCCGTCTACTCCTTCTACGAGTCGGGCGAGGAGAAGCGCTCGATCGGGACCTTCGTCGTGCTGTGGCTGGTGCAGCGGGCGCGTGAACTCGGCCTGCCCTACGTCTATCTCGGCTACTGGGTGCCGGAGAGCCGGAAGATGGCCTACAAGGCGCGCTTCCGGCCCAGTGAGGTGCTCATGGGCGGGGCATGGCGCGTCCTGGGGGATCTCGCGGAAACGCCCGCGCGGGCGCAGGCCATGACGAGCGTCGATGGCTGAGCAGCGGCGCCGGGCGCGGTTCGTACCGGCGCATGACAGCCTCCCCAGCCCCTGGGTCCTGCATAGAGGCTTCGTCCGGGCAGGGTGATTGTGCCTGACCAGGACATGCCCTGGTTCGGGCTGACTGCATCCCAGATCCCGGACGGCCAGATCGCGTCAGGCTGCCTCAGCCGAGAGAACCGCTTCGGCCCCGGTGGCGGTGGCGCTGTGCCGCGCCCGTGATTGGCCCTCCGGGCCCGGAAGGGGCCCGGGAGGGGGTATCGCGCGTCGGTCAGAGAACGAAGTCGGATGCGGTGAGGTCCCACACGCCGGTCACGAGGATCGCGAAATCGGCCGACCCGTCGCCATTCACGTCGCCCTCGACCATCGACCCGATCAGCGTGCTCCGCGTCCACAGATCGCCCTCGCTGCCGAAGAAGGGCTGCTGGCCGGTGAAGTGGAACGCCTGGTCCCCGGCGGCACCGACCTGCGCGTCGATGCCGGCAAGGTCGATCAGATCCTGGCCCCGCACGAAGTCCATGATCCGGTCGAACTTGCCGACCGCCGTTTCCTGCGTGCTGCTGAAGAAGAAGCGGTCCGCCCCCGCCTCGCCATAGAGCAGGTCCACCCCTCCCTGGCCGCGGATCTGGTCGTTCCCGGCACCGCCGCGCACGACGTCGTTGCCGTCCCCGGCATAGATGATGTCGTTGCCGGCCTCGCCGGAGATCGTGTCGTTGCCGGCATCGCCATGCAGGAAGTCGTCGCCGGTGCCGCCGCGCATGTCGTCGTTGCCGGCATCGCCATAGAGGAAATCGTGGCCGTTGCCGCCCAGCATCGTGTCGTTGCCGGCGCCGCCATAGGCGTAGTCGGAGCCGTCGCCGCCATCGACCAGGTCATTGCCGGCATCGCCATGCAGGACGTCGTTGCCGTAACCGCCGGACAGCTTGTCGTTGCCGTCGCCGCCGCGCAGCGTGTCGTGGCCGAATTCGCCGGCGATCGTGTCGTTGCCGGCGCCGCCCTCGAGTTGGTTGTTCCAGGCGTTGCCGGTCATCACATTGTCCAGCGCGTTGCCGAACCCCTTGCTGGCGCCGGTGCCGATGATCCACAGATTCTCGACATTGTCTGACAGCGTCGTCGATTGCAGCAGGCTGTGCACGGTGTCGATGCCGTGGTTGGCGAATTCGATCACCACGTCGGTCACGTCCTCGACGACATAGGTGTCGTTGCCGGCGCCGCCCTTGAGCGTGTCGGCGCTTGCCTCGCCGTCGATATAGTCGTCGCCCGCATCGCCGAAGACGAGGTCGTTGCCGGTGCCGCCGAACAGCGTGTCGGCATCCGCGCCGCCATGGAGCGTGTCGTTGCCGGCGCCTCCGCGCAGCAGGTCGGACCCGGCCAGGCCATAAAGACGGTCCGCACTCGCGGCGCCATAGATCTCATTGGCGCCGGCGTTGCCCGTCAGGGTCGTGCTCTGGGTCCAGTTCGCGTCGAGGACGAGGCGCTCGACATTCGCGGCCAGAATGTGGCTGTTCGCGGCCAGGTATACGGTGTCGATCCCCGCATCGGCGCCTTCGACGACCTTGTCGGCATCGCCTGCGCGGATGCGGTAGGAATCGTTGCCGAGCCCGCCCTGCAGTTCGTCCTGCCCGGCACCGCCGTCGAGGTAGTCGTTGCCCTCGCCGCCCTCGAGCAGGTCGTTGCCGTCGCCGCCGTAGAGATCGTCGTTGTCCCAGTCACCGCGCAGCGTGTCCGCGTCGTCACCGCCATAAAGCTTGTCGTTGCCGCGGCCACCTTCGAGAAGGTCCCGTCCGCCATTGCCCTTCAGGACGTCGTTGCCGGCGTTGCCGTAGAGCCAGTCCTCGAGGTCGTGGCCACCGAGCGTGTCATGCCCCTGGCCGCCGTCGATCGCCCAGCCGATCTCGTAGTGGACGTCGCCGTAGCCTGGGATCCAGAAGCCTTCCGGGCCCCAGTTGTTGAAGTCGTATTCGAGCACATCGTCGGAGGCGGTCCCCTCGTTCAGGTCGTAGAGGACCGCTTCGCCGTCGATGTGGCGGATACCGTAGACCTCGTTCGCGCCGTAGGCGATCGTGGTGAAGGAGCTGGGCATGGCATCTGTTCCCGGTCGGTTTCCGGCCGTTCAGGCCTGGTGCCGGCGATATGCCCTGCCCGTATTGCCGCTCCGTACCGCGGGGATGCGCCGTTGGTATCATGCGTCACAACGATGTGCCGCTTGCCTCCTGGCCTGATCGGCCGCGAGAGGAACGGAGCCCCGCCCCGACCGGGCGCTATGCCGCCCGGCGCACCATCTCCGCCGCCCGTTCCGCCAGCATCAGCACCGCGGGGTGGATGTTGGAGGACGGCACCAGCGGAAAGACCGAGGCATCCACCACCCGCAACCCCGTCACGCCGCGCACGCGCAGTTCCGGATCGACCACCGCGCGGTCATCCGCGCCCATCCGGTTGGTCCCGCAGGGATGATAGACGGTCGCGCCATTCGCGCGGATGTAGTCGAGCACCTGGTTGTCCGTCTGGGTGTCAGGGCCTGGGAATTCCTCGTGCTCGATCAGCCCGGCGAAGGGCTGCGTCGTCGCGATGAGGCGCCCGAGCCGATGGCTCTCCAGCATGATGCGGATGTCCGAGGCCGCGCTGAGATAGTTCGCGCGGATCACCGGCTTGATGTCGGCATTCGGCGCGCGCAGCGTCAGCTCGCCGCGGCTGTCGGGCCGGCAGACACAATAGTTGAAGGTGAAGCCGGGATACTTCGCGAGGGAGCTCGCGCCCTTCGACTGGTCGCCCAGGCTGAAGTTCACGAACTGGAACTGCACCTCGGGCTCTTCCGATCCGGGCAGCACGCGGGCGAAGAGGCTCGCCTCCGAGGCCCCCACCGCCATCTGGTTCTTCCCGCGCGTGAGCCAGCCCAGGCCGAGGCCGGCCGCGCGCAGCGGGTTCGCCATGATCTCGTTGAGCGTGCCGCAGGGCTTGGTACGGAAGGCGTAGCGGACCATGAAGTGGTCCTGCAGGTTCTTGCCGACCTCCGGCACATGGGCGGTCACCGGGATGCCCATGGCCTGGAGCGCCGCGCCGTCCCCGATGCCGGACAGCATCAGCAGCTTGGGGCTTTCGATCGCACCCGCACAGAGAATGACCTCGCGCCGCGCGAGCCAGGTCTCCTCGCCCTCCTTGCCTCGCACGACGACGCCGACGGCGCGGCCGTCGCGGAACAGGATGCGCTGGCCGAGGCGTTCCACCTCGACCGTCAGGTTCGGCCGCCCGAGCGCGGGCTTGAGGTAGGCCGTCGCCGGCGACCAGCGCCAGCCGCGATGCACGTTGAGCTGATTGGGCGCAACGCCTTCGAACCATTCGGCGTTGTTGTCGACGTTGCGGGCGAAGCCGAGCCTCGTGCAGGCCTCGACGAAGGCCTGGCAGCCGGTCGAGGGTTCCGGGACCTCACCCACCCGCACCGGTCCGTCCTTGCCTCGCCACTCGCTGTCCGGGCCGTGGAAGGTCTCCATCTTCCGGAAGGCGGGCAGGCAATCCTCATAGGACCAGCCGCGCGCGCCGGATTGCGCCCATCGGTCGTAGTCGCGCGGCGACCCGCGCAGGAAGACCAGGCCGTTCACGCTGCCCGACCCGCCGATGACGCGCCCCCGCGGCCAGTAGAGGCTGCGGCCACCAAGTTCGGGTTCGGCTTCGGTCTGGTAGTTCCAGTCGAATTTCCGCGTCACGTACAGGCGCGCGAAGCCCATGGGGATGTGGATCCAGGCATTGCGGTCCCAGGGGCCGGCCTCGAGCAGCGCGACCTGCGCGCCCGGATCCTCCGACAGGCGCGCGGCCATGACGCAGCCGGCGGAGCCGCCGCCCAGGATGACGTAATCCGCTTCACGGGTGATCACCACGCTTCCCCCAATTCCATGTTCTTGCGTGCATCGAACACGATCTTGGGCCGCGGGGTAAGAGTGCGGCGGGCGGGGAGGCGGTCTAGGCTGGCGGCATGATACCCTGCCTGCCGCCGCCCGACGCCACCCCCGCGCCGTCCTGGACCGCGCCTGCCCTTGGCTGCGACTGCCATTTCCACATTTTCGGCCCCTATGACCGCTTCCCGCTCGATGCCGGCCGGCACTACGACCCGCAGGCGGCGCTGATCCCGGCCCATGAACGGGTGGCACAGGCGCTGGGGCTCACGCGGATGGTCGTGGTGCAGCCATCGGTCTATGGCACCGATAACCGCTGCACATTGGATGCGGCGGCACGGTTCGGGCTCGATCGCGCGCGCGTCGTCGCGGTGGTCGATCCGGCCATCGGCGACGCCGAGCTGCGCGCGCTGCACGACGGCGGCACGCGGGGCCTGCGCTTCAACCTCGTCAGCGGCAATGGCGCGCCGCTGGAGGCACTGGAAGCCATGGCATGCCGCATCGCGCCGCTCGGCTGGCACCTGCAGCTCTATACCTCCGGCGCCGTGCTGGCGGAGATCGCGCCGCGCCTCGCCACCCTGCCCGTCGAGGTGGTGATCGACCACATGGGCGGCGTGCGCAGTTCGGACGGCACCGACGCCCCCGGTTTCCAGGCCCTGCTGCGGCTGCTCGGGTCGGGCCGCGCCTGGGTGAAGCTGTGCGGCTACCGCATCTCGGCCGGGCCGCCTTTCGCCGATGTCGCACCCTTCGCTGCGGCGCTGCTGGCCGCCGCGCCCGAACGCTGCGTCTGGGGCACGGACTGGCCGCATCCGTCCCTCACCGCCTGGATGCCCGAGGACGGCGCACTGTTCGACCTGCTCGGCACCTGGGCGCCGGATGACGCAACGCGCCGCCGCGTGCTGGTGGACAATCCGGCACGACTCTATGGTTTCTGATCACCTGTCGCGCTTTGCCGACGTGCCGGAAACGGACATCGGTTCGGTCGTGAGGCGCCCTCCCGCCCGATGAGCGGCGCTGCCGTAGGAAATCCGCGGCCTCCAGCCCCGCACGCCGGCGGTATCGCGATGATGCCGCAGACGGCCGTGAACGAATTGGCGATGGATCGGCCCTACCCTGCCGCGCCACCGGCAGATGGTGAGTCGATCACGCCATGCGGGCGGGCTAGGCTCTCGCCGCGCCCAGCGCTCCAGTCACAGGGACATCCATCCATGCGTTTCCTGGCACCAGCCCTTCTTGCCGCCTGCGTCGCGACGGCGGCTTCGGCCCAACAGCCGCCGGCGGGGCTCACGGTCGAGGGGCTCGACCGCGGCCTCACCAATCTCGGCCTGATGGCCGGCCATGCCATCCAATGCCTGCCGGAGGCCGAAAAGCCGCAGGCGCAGCGCGCGCTGCTCGCCTTCAATTCCATCCTGATCGCCGAGATGGGCGCGAATGCCGCGTTCCGCTTCGCCTCGGCCTATGGCGCGGGCTCCTCGCACGAGCCGGACCGCGCCTTCTGCGAGCGCAGCCTCGCCGACTGGCGCAAGCTGCTGCAGGACCACAACCTCAACCGCTGACGGGAAGGACGCGACGATGCGCAAGCTTCTGACGATCGCGGCGCTGGCGGGGATCACCGCCCTTCCGGTGGGCGCCGCGCCGATCGACGCCTCGGGCGCGCTGCGCCAGGCGGTGCGGGCCGCCACGCCGGGCACGACGCTGGTCTGGTGGCATGCCGGCGGGACCACCGCCTGGGGCAACCATTGGCAGGCCGGCGGGACGGGCGCTTACGGCGCCCATCCGGCCTATGGCTACCACGGCTATGCGGGTGGCGCTTGGTATCATGGGCCGGTGGCCGCGCCGGCCCCCTACTACCATCCGGGCGGCGCCTTTGCCGCCGGGGCCGTCGTGGGCGGCGTGACCGGTGCGGTGGTCGGTGCCGCGGCGGCCGATGCGTCGCGTCCGCCGCCGCCCCCCTATCCCTACCCCCCGCCGGTCGCGAGCACGGTCTATGGCTATGGCCAGCCCTCGACGGTGATCAACAACTACTACAACCAATGACGCTGCCGATGCGGCCAGGCCCCGGCCCGGCCGCATCAATGGTGGTTCTGCCAGGATTGCTGGATCATCGTGAACAGGAAGGCGGTGCTGAGGCCGATCAGGATGACGCCGTTCAGCGCCTCGATCGCCCCCAGCATCTGCCAGCGCGGATTGAGGAAGACCTCCGCGTGGCCATAGCTCGTCATGGCGCTGAGCGAGTAGAGCATGGCGTCATGGCCGCTGCGCGTCGCGCCGACCAGGACATAGGTCGCGGCCCAGATCGCCGCCTGAAGGATGTGCAGCAGCGTCACCATGAAGGTGATGACGCTCATGATGACCGCGAAGTTCAGCACCTGGTTACGGATCACATGGGCGCGCCGGCCCACCGCGAAGCGATGCGCGGCGCGCGTCGCGCCGAGGCCCATGACATGGACCACGACGGTCAGCATGATGAGCGGCCCGCCCACCAGCCAGGACGGTGCCCAGGAGCCGAGCTCATAGGCCGTCTGCGCCGCTTCCATCACGGTCTCAGGGGCCGAGGGTGACCGTCGCGCCGCCGGCCGGCACGCCGAGCGCGAGGCCGGGCGGCGCCGAGCGCAGTTCGATCAGCACCAGGTTGTCATTGCCCAGGCGCAGCGCCGCGCCGAGGTCCGAGGCCACGCCACCCACGTCCCGATAGGTGCCTGCGAAGTCGCTGGTGCGCTGCAGGCCGAAGACCTGCCCCGTGACGGTGGCCCGGGCCGGCGCGCCGTCCTGCACCGACAGCCCGGCGATGGTGAAGCGGAAGGTCTGGGCGTTGGTCTGCAGCACGCCCTGCGCCGTCGGCGCGCCGCGCCGCAGCGTCAGCCGCACCGTTCCGTCGACCGGCGTACCGGGTGAAATGGCATAGAGCCCCGGCCCCGGCACCGCATCGGCCGGCGGCGGTGTCTGCGGCAGGTCGGCGCCTGCGCAGGCGGCGAGGCCGAAGGTCAGGGACAGCAGCGCGGCCAGGCCGGCCGGACGACGAGCGGAATTCATGGTGGCGTCCTCGTTGCGATGGCCCGGGCGCGCGAATCGCCCCCGGCTTCGGGCCGTTCGAGGTTACAGGCGCTGCGGGCCGCGGTCAGGAGCGGACCGCGAGCCTACCCCTTCCGGCGGGACCGGGGCAGCGGGCGGGCCATATCCGAAATCGGCAGCGGGGCCGTTGCGGAAACGGCCTGGACTCCATTAGAGGCATCACGCCCGGCGCGACAGCATGGGGGTGGCCATTGGACGCTCAGGAGCTCCTTGAGGGAGAATACGTGGCGGCCTCCGTGCAGCGCATGGTCTTCGCCGATCCCGACCTGCTCACCACGGCCCTGCACGATGTGGAGGTCGACTACCTCCGCCTCTCCCCCGGTGCCTACACCGCGACCTTCACCGCCCTCGACCTCGGGCCGCTGCGCATCCAGCTAGCCATGGACGACGCGCATATCGCCCGCGGCCACGTCGCGCCGGGAACCTCGCTGCTGCTGCTCGGGCTCTCATTGCCCGAGGACCTGACGCTGGTGAACGGCTTCACGATCCGCGACCGCGACGTGATGCATCTCGGGCCGGGCTCGCCTCTGTTTGCCCGGGCGGGCGGGCCGCTGCACTGGTCCGGCATCAGCTTCCACAGCGATGCGCTGCGGGAGGCGATGGATACCGACAACCTCCCGCAGGCCGAGCAGTTCCTCCTTCGGCGCAATGCATCCGGCCACGCCGGATTGGCCGCCTTCACGCGCGACGCCGAGTGCCTCGCGGCGGTCGATCCGATGCGCGTGAGCCTCGGCACGGTCCGCCGGGCCCTGGTCGAGGATGCGATGCGCCTCACCGCGGCCCTGATGCAAGATCCGGCGCAAGGCGACGGCGCGATCCGCGCGGTGCATCGCCGGGTCCGCCTGGTGGCCGAGGCCGAGGAATTCCTCGCCGCCCATATGGGCCGGCCGGTCTATTCCGAGGATCTCCATCGGGCGCTCGGCGCGCCGATGCGGACGCTGCACAACGCCTTCGTCGCGGTGCACGGCATGTCGGTGCACCGCTATCTGCGGCTGCGGCGGCTGCATCTGGCACGGGCGGCGCTCCGCGCGCGCATCGGCAGCCCGGCACAGGTCAAGATCGCCGCGCTCGACCATGGCTTCTGGCATTTCGGCCGCTTTGCCCAGGACTACCGCGCCCTGTTCGGCGAATTGCCCTCGGAGACCGGCATGGGCGGCCGGCTGACCATCGCCGAACGCTGATGCGCCAACCCCGACCCCGGGGGAACGATCTGTCGGCGCCGGCACCCGAGTCGGAGATGACCGGGGGGATGGACGATCCGCGAGGCCCCTCCCCGGCCCCGGGTGTCCCGCCCGTCCTGGCGACAAAAATCGGCCGCGTCATTAACGGGGCGCGAATGCAACCATGGCTTGTTAGGCTGGGCCTCTCAGACGGATTCGGCAGCACGGCAACAATGTGTATTCTCGTCGCGCATCTCAGGCTCGGGGCTTCATGACACGCTCGGTCTTCTTCCGAATCCGCGCGCCGGTGCTAGCGGTGTTGCTGCCGCTTGCCGCCTGCAAGGTCGGGCCCGATTTCACGGAACCCGGCGCCACCCTCGCCGACCGCTGGCTCCAGGCCGGCGATCGTTCGGTCGTCACCGATCGAACGACCTATGAGCGCTGGTGGACGGTCTTCAACGACCCGACGCTGAACGACCTGGTCGAGACGGCCTACCGGCAGAATCTCACGCTGCTCGCCGCCGGCACACGGGTGCTGGAAGCGCGCGCCGCGCTCGGGGTGGCGACCGGCGAATTCTATCCCCAGTCGCAATCGGTGGGCGGCAGCCTGTCCTATCTCCGCCCCAGCGAGGCCGATCCCAGTGGGATCCCGCAGGCCAATCTCGGCGAATTCTGGCGCGGTGCGCTGGCGGCCAGCGCGGCCTGGGAACTGGATTTCTGGGGCCGCTTCCGGCGCGGGGTGCAGGCGGCGGATGCGGCCTATCTCGCCTCCATCGCCACCTATGACGACGTGCTCGTCACGCTGGTGGGCGATGTGGCCTCGACCTACATCGGCATCCGCACGCTGCAGGTGCAGATCGCCATCGCCAGGGCCAACGTCAGCCGCCAGCGCATGGCCCTGCAGATCGCCCGCGACCGCTTCGCCGGCGGGGTTTCCACCGGCCTCGACGTGGCGCAGGCGGAGAACGTGCTGGCGCAGACCGAAGCCTCCGTGCCGGCGCTCACCGCGCAGCTCGAACAGGGCCAGGCGGCGCTTCGGGTGCTGCTCGGCCTGGCGCCGCAGCCGATGGAGACGCTGCTCGCCGGCCGCGCGGATATCCCGGTCCTGCCCGACACGGTGGCTGTCGGCATCCCGGCCGAACTGGTCCGCCGCCGCCCGGACATCCGCGCGGCCGAGTTGCGCGCAGCGGCGCAGAGCGAACAGATCGGCATGGCGCTGGCCGAGCTCTACCCGGCCTTCACCCTGAGCGGCGTCTTCGGCAGCCAGGCGAGCAACATCGGGCGCAACCGCGTCTCCGACATGTTCAACTCGAACGCCATCCAGTTCGCCTTCGGGGCGAGCTTCTCCTGGCCGATCCTGAACTACGGGCAGATCACCAACAATGTCCGGGTGCAGGATGCGCGGCTGCAATCGCTGCTGATCGAATACCGCAACGCGGTGCTGAACGCGCAGCGCGACGTGGAGAACGGCCTGTCCGGCTACATCCAGGGCGGGCAGCAGGTGACGCTGCTCCAGCGCAGCGTGCGCGCGGCCGAACAGGCGCTGTCCATCGCGATGGACCAGTACCGCATGGGCACGCGCGACTTCACCACGGTGCTGACGGCGATGCAGAACCTCTATGCGGCGCAGAACAGCCTCGCCACAGCGCGCGGGCAGCGCGCACGGGCGCTGACGGGGCTGTACCGCGCGCTCGGCGGCGGCTGGCAGCTCCGCCAGGGCAACGACTTCGTGAACGACGCGACGCGCGACCAGATGCGCGCGCGCACCGACTGGGGTCGCGTGCTGCCGCCCACCGGCCAGCCGCAACCCGCCGCCCCAGGCCTGCCCGGTCCTGCCGACCGCGGCCCCGACATCCGCGCGCCGCAATGGTGATGATCATGCATCAGGCTCTCTCCCGTGGACTCGCCTTCGCCCGCCGTGCCGCGTCGCGGCGGACGGCGCTGGCCGCCACGCTCGCCCTGCCGGCGCTGATCGCGGCTGAACGCTCCGGCGCCCAGGGGCTGGTCGAACGGCTGTGGGACGACGTGACGGGCCGTGGCAGCTCGGCCCAGCAGCCGGCGCCATCCGGCACGGCCGCCGCCCCGGCCGCACCGCGCCCGGCGGCCCCGCCGACCCAGGCGCAGCCTGCCCAGGCACAGCCGGCCCCGGCCCCCCAGGCGGCGCCGCAACCCGCGCCGCCGCCCATCCCCATCGTCACCCCTCGCACGCAATCGGTGGGCGAGACGATGACGCTGACCGGCAATGCGGCGGCCGTGAACAAGGTGAACCTGGTCGCGCGCGTGATCGGCTACCTGGACCGCATCCACTTCCAGGACGGACAGATGGTGAAGCAGGGCGATCTGCTCTTCACCATCCAGCAGGACCAGTACCAGGCGCAGCTCCGCCAGGCCGAGGCGCAGCTCCAGCTCCAGCAGGCCGCGCTGGCGCATGCGACGACCGAGGTGGCCCGCTACACCGCCCTGGTCCGGCGCAACGCCGCGACGCAGGTCGAGGTGGACAACTGGGTCTATCAGCGCGCCGCGGCCCAGGCGAACATCATCGCCGCGCAGGCGCAGATCGACCTCGCCAGGCTGACGCTGAGCTACACCGAGGTCCGCGCCCCCTTTGACGGTCTGATGGGCCGGCACCTCATCGATGTCGGCAACCTGGTCGGCAGCAGCAGCCAGAATGCCGTGCTGGCCGAGATCCTCCAGCTCGACCCGATCTATGTCGAGGTGAACATCGCCGCCGCCCAGGCGCAGCAGGTCCGCGCCAATCTCGACCAGCGGCGCATGACGCTGGAAGACCTCCAGCGCGTACCGGTCGAGGTGCAGCTCCAGAACGAGTCCGGTTTCCCGCATCGCGGCGCGCTGAACTACGTCGCACCGCAGATCGACCCGCAGACCGGCACGCTGTTCGTCCGCGGACTCTTGCAGAACCCGAACCGGACCCTGCTGCCGGGG
Organism: Roseomonas sp.; assembly: GCA_041914265.1. Classification (GTDB taxonomy): domain Bacteria; phylum Pseudomonadota; class Alphaproteobacteria; order Acetobacterales; family Acetobacteraceae; genus Neoroseomonas. The sequence goes on along the minus strand of JAYSDS010000001.1, from coordinate 87,874 downwards.
ATGTTCGTCAATGTGCGCCTGCCGATGGGCCGCACGCTGCAATCCGCGCTGCTGATCCCGCAGCGCGCGCTGCAGGAAGACCAGGGCGGGCGCTACTTGCTGGTGGTCGACCAGAACGACACGGTGCAGAAGCGCTATGTCCAACTCGGGCCGGTCGTCGGCTCCTGGCAGGTCGCAACCAGCGGCGTGAACGCCGGGGACCGCATCGTGGTCGGCGAGTTGTGGCGCGCTTCCCCCGGGCTGCGCGTGACGCCGCAGCCCACCACCATGCCGAACTGAGGCAGCCCCGATGTCCAAGTTCTTCATCGAGCGGCCCGTCCTCGCCAATGTGCTGGCGATCGTGCTGGTCGTCATCGGCGCGGTCTCGCTGTTCCGCCTGCCGGTGTCCGAATTTCCCAACATCGTGCCGCCCACGGTGATGGTGACGGCGAACTACCCCGGCGCCAGCGCGCAGACGATGATCGACACGGTGGCGCTGCCGATCGAGAACCAGGTGAACGGCGTGGACGGCATGATCTACATGTCCTCCACCTCGGCGCCCGATGGCACCTACCGCCTGACCGTCACCTTCCAGATCGGCACCAACCCCGATACGGCACAGGTGCTGGTGCAGAACCGCGTGCAGCTCGCCATGGCCTCCCTGCCGACGCCGGTGCAGGCGCAGGGCGTGAACGTGCAGAAGAAGAACACGGCCATCCTGCAGATGGTCGCGCTCGATTCCGCCGATAACCGCTATGACAGCGCCTTCCTGTCCAACTACGCGACCATCAACCTGGTCAACGTGCTGTCCCGACTGCCGGGCGTGGGGTCGGTGACGGTCTTCGGCGCCGGCCTCTACGCCATGCGCATCTGGATGGATCCGGAGAAGATGTATTCCCTGGGGCTGGAGCCCTCGGACGTCATCAACGCGATCGAACAGCAGAACCAGATCATCGCGGCGGGCCAGGTCGGCGCGCCGCCGGCGCCGTCCACCCAGCAGTTCCAGTACACGGTCAACGTCCAGTCGCGGCTGAATGAGCCTGAGCAGTTCGCCAGCATCGTCATCCGCGACCAGACGGCGCAGGGCGGGCGACTGACCTATCTGCGCGACGTGGCGCGGATCGAGCTTGGCGCGCAGAATTACGCCCAGGACTTCCATCTCGATGGCCGGCCCGCGGCGGGCATCGCCATCTACCAGACGCCGGAGGCGAACTCGCTGCAGGTCGGCGAGACGATCCGGCGCACCATGACCGACCTGTCGCGCCGGTTCCCCGAAGGGATGCGCTTCTCCATCCCCTACGACACCACGACCTTCGTGCATGACTCGATCAACGAGGTCTACACGACGCTGTACCAGGCGGGCCTGCTGGTGCTGGTCGTCATCCTGCTGTTCCTGCAGAACTTCCGCGCAACGCTGGTGCCCGCGACCACCGTGCCGGTCACCATCATCGGCGCCTTCGCCGGCATGGCCGCGCTCGGCTTTACGGTGAACCTGACGACGCTGTTCGGCATCGTGCTCGCCATCGGCATCGTGGTCGACGACGCCATCGTCATCGTCGAAGGCGTGACCCAGCATATCGAGCGCGGCAAGTCCGGCGTGCAGGCCGCGATCGACGCGATGCGGGAATTGTTCGGCCCGATCATCGGCATCACGCTGGTGCTGATGAGCGTCTTCCTGCCGGCGGCGTTCGTGCCCGGGCTGACGGGGCAGATGTTCGCGCAGTTCGCGCTCGTCATCGCCGCGACGGCGCTGATCTCGGCCATCAACGCCGCGACGCTGAAGCCGACGCAGTGCGCCATGTGGCTGCGCACCCCGACGCCGCTCGACAAGCGCAACTTCTTCTTCCGCGGCTTCAACCGCGTCTATGACGCCTTCGAACGCTGGTACACCAGCGTCATCGCCCGCATGGTGAAGATCAGCGGCGTGATGGTCGTGGCCGCGCTGCTGGTGTCGGGCGGGGCGCTGTACGGGCTGTCGCGCATCCCCACCGGCTTCATCCCCATCGACGACCAGGGCTATCTGCTGCTGTCGGTCGCGCTACCGGAAGGCGCGGCGCTCGGCCGCACCACGGCGACGCTCGAACAGGCGCGCGAGATCGTCTCCAAGGTGCCCGGCGTCGAGCAGGTGATCGCGCTGGCCGGCGTCTCCCCGCTCGACAACTTCGCCGACCTGTCGAATGCAGGCGTGGCCTGGGTCATCCTGAAGCCCTTCTCGGAACGCAACCAACATCCCGAACAGGGTTTGCTGCCGTTGTATGAACGGCTGACGCGCGATCTCGCGGCGCTGCAGGATGGACAGGCTGTGGTGCTGCCGCCGCCGCCCGTGCAGGGCATCGGCAATGCCGGCGGCTTCCAGATGCAGCTCGAACTGCTCGGCGGCAGCTTCGACTATGCGAAGCTGGAGGCCCTGACGGCGCAGATCCTGCAGCGCGCGGCGCATGAGCCTTCGATCCGCTCCGCGCTGACCACCTTCCGCGCCAATGCGCCGCAGGTGACGGTGACGGTGGATCGCGAACGCGCGCAGCAGCTCCGCGTGCCGGTGGGCGACGTCTTCTCGATGCTGACCGAGTATGTCGGGTCGTCCTACGTCAACCAGTTCAACAAGTTCGGCCAGTCGCTGCAGGTCTATGTGCAGGCGGATGCGCCGTTCCGGCTGAACCCGGACGACCTGCTGCGGCTGCATGTGCGCAGCCAGGACGGCCAGATGGTGCCGCTCGGCGCGGTGGCCTCGCTCGGGCAAGTCTCGGGGCCGCCGCTCATCACGCTCTACAACCTCTATGCGTCCTCGACGATCGTGGGCAGCCCCGCGGCGGGCTACAGCTCGGGCCAGGCGCAGGCAGCCATGGAACGCATCGCGCGGGAAGTGCTGCCGAACGACGTCGCCTTCGAATGGACCGCGATGTCGTATCAGGAGAATGTCACGGGCAACACGCTGATCTACGTCTTCGCGCTGTCGCTGCTGCTCGTCTATCTCTGCCTCGCGGGCCAGTACGAAAGCTGGATCCTGCCGCTGTCGGTGCTGGCGGCGGTGCCGCTCGCGCTGGTTGGTCCGGTGACGGCGCTGACGGCGCTGGGCGTGGCAAACAACCTCTACGTCCAGATCGGCCTGATGCTGCTGATCGCGCTGTCGGCGAAGAACGGCATCCTGATCGTCGAAGTGGCGCGCGAGGAACGCATCGTCCACGGCAAGCCGATCCTCGAAGCCGCGGTCGAGGCCTCCAAGACCCGGTTGCGGCCGATCCTGATGACCTCCTTCGCCTTCATCCTCGGCGTGCTGCCGCTGGTGCTGGCGACCGGGGCGGGCGCCAATGCCCGGCGGTCGCTCGGCATCAGCGTATTCTCCGGCATGCTGGCCTCGACCTGCCTTGCCGTGCTGTTCGTGCCGTCCTTCTTCGTGGTGCTGCAGCGCCTCGATGAATGGAAGAAGGGGCGCAAGGCGGGCAGTTCGCCGGCACCCGCAGCGCAGGCTTGACCCACGGTATCGCCGTGGCATGAGGGCGCTTCGGGCACCGCGCATGCGGTGCCCGAGGGAGAAGGAAAACGCCCATGATCACCCGCAGGAGCCTAGCGGCCATGGCCGCCCTGCCCACCCTCGCGCCCGCCGCTTACGCGCAGGAATCCTGGCCGAGCCGCACCGTCACCCTGGTCGTCCCCTGGGCTGCCGGCGGGTCGACCGATGCCGTGGCACGCATCCTGGCGCAGCGCCTGTCCCAGGACACCGGCCGCAGCTTCGTCGTGGACAACCGCACCGGCGCGAATGGGACGATCGGCTTCAACTCCGTCGCCCGCGCCCGACCCGATGGCTACACGCTGTTGGTCAGCACCGTCAGCACCTATGCGATGGCGCCGCACCTCTACACCCTGCCCTATGACAATGAACGGGACCTGGTCGGGATCGGGACGCTCGCCGCCATGCCGATCATCATGGTGGTGAACAAGGACTTCCCGGCGCGTACCCTCGCCGAGTTCGTCGAGATGGCGCGGCGGGCGGACCACCGGATCACCTATGCCAATTCCGGTGCCGGATCCTCGACGCATCTCGCGACCGAGCTGTTCCTGCAGGAGGCTCGGCTCGCCATCCCCGACATCGGCTATCGCGGTGGCGGGCCCGCGGTGCAGGGCGTCATCGCGAACGAGACGCCGATGGTCTTCCAGGCGGCGTCGGGCGTGCTGCCGCAGATCCAAGCGGGGACGTTGCGGGCGCTCGGCATCACGACGCGCGAGCGCAGCCCCCTCGCCCCGGAGATCCCGACCTTCGCCGAGCAGGGCTACCCCGGCGTGGTGGTCGAGGAGCAGATCGCCCTGCAGGGGCCGGCCGGGCTCCCGGCGGAGATCGTGCGGCGCGCGAATGCTCTGGCGAAGGCGGCGCTCGACGCCCCGGAGACCCGCCAGCGCCTCGCCACGCTCGCGGTGGTGCCGAATGTCGGGCCGCCGGAGGCCTGGGCTGAATACTTCGCCGCCGAGAACGCCAAGTGGCGGGATATGATCCGATCTCGGAATATCCGCGTCCAGTAGCGGCCAGGAGGCCGGCGCGGTCATTCCCTGCGCCGGCCCTGCCCGATCCGCGGGCAGGCGCTGTCTGGCCGGCGCGGAATCCCGCCCAGGACCGCCCGATGAGGCTTGGTTCCGCCCACGGCCGGCCGATAGGAATCCGCTGATCATCGGCAGGATTCGCATGGCCTGGGACGAACGCACATCGGAGGACGTGGCGCGTGATGCTGCGCCGGGGGTGGCACCCACTTACCGGGGTCGTTCAGCCGCGCGGGTACCGGAGAGGCGCCGCCGCTCCGGACCACCCCGCCAGGCCACGGTGTGGCCCGGACCGCTGACACTTGGTGCCGTCCACGACAGGCGAGCAACCCCCTCCATGCGCCCTTCGTGCCCCAAAGCGGGTTTCGGTGCCCGTCCCAATCGCCACCAAATCGAGGTTTCCAAAGGCCTTTCGGCCTTTGGTGGGGTGGTTTGGAGGGGCAACGCCCGTCCAACGCCACAGCGGTCGCATCGAGATCGCCGGATCGCGCCATGACGGCTGCGACGCAGGACAGCGCCCTCCCGGTGCTGCTCCGTCATCACCTGGTCGAGGATGTGCTGGCGATCGCGATGGGCTCGCTGCTCGTCTCGATCGGCCTCAGCTTCTATGCGCAGGCGCTGCTGCTGACAGGCGGGGTCGCCGGCGCGGGGCTGCTGCTGCACTACGCGACGGGTATCGGCTTCGATGCGCTGTTCTTCCTGATCAACCTGCCCTTCTATGCGATGGCCGTGCAGCGGCTCGGCTGGAAGGCCGCCATCCGGACCTTCTGCGCCGTGGTGCTGGTCGCCTGGCTGGTGCGGATGGAAGCGGGGTGGATGAGTTTCGGCCATCTCTCGCCACTCTTCGCCGCGGTGGCCGGCGGCGGGGCGATGGGGGTGGGGCTGCTGATCCTGTTCCGTCATCGCACGGGTCTCGGCGGGGTGAACCTGGTGGCGCTGCATATCCAGGAACGCTTCGGCTGGCGGGCGGGCTATGTGCAGCTTGGCATCGATGCGGTCATCATGGCCTGCGCGCTGCTCGTTCTGCCACCAGGCCAGGTCGCGCTGTCGCTGCTCGGCGCGGCGATCATGAATATGATCCTGGCGATGAACCATCGCCCCGGCCGATACATGGCGATCAGCCTGTAGAGGCCGCGGGCCGGTTGACCCGGCGGAGCCGGACGCCGCATGGTCGGTCGGACCCGCCCAGGATGCGCCTTTCCGGCGCCCCGCCCAACCGATCGCGAGCTGCATGGACGAGGATATTCTGGCCCTGGATCCCCCGGGCGATTCACGAGGCGAGGCGCGTTACGCGGTGCTCGCCGCCGTGGCTGGTGCGATGGCGGGCTTTCTTGGCTCCGTCTTCCATCTGCTCATCAACTGGCTGATCCAATGGCCGCAATGGCTGAGCGGCCATCTCCAGGGTTGGCCGCTGGTCGGCGCGGCGGCCGGCGCGACCATGGCCAGCACCCTGCTGGCGGTCTTCATCGTCCGTCGCGTCGCACCGGAAGCCGGCGGCAGCGGTGTGCAGGAGATCGAAGGCGCGATGGAAGGCCTGCGCACCGTGCGCTGGCGCCGCGTGCTGCCGGTGAAGTTCTTCGCGGGCGTCAGTGCCATCTCCTCGGGCCTCGTGCTCGGACGCGAGGGACCCACGATCCATATCGGCGCCTCGGCCGCGGCAGCGCTGACCGAGGCCTTCCGCGTCGACGAGCTGGAGCGGCGTGGCCTGCTGGCCGCTGGCGGAGCGGCGGGGCTCGCCTGTGCGTTCAACGCACCGATCGCCGCGGTGCTCTTCATCATCGAGGAAACACACCGGGAGTTTCCCTACACCTTCCGCACCTATCTCGGCGTCGTCTTCGCCGCCATCGCTTCGACCATCGTGACGCAACTCATGCTCGGCGGGGGGCCGGCCCTGCCGCTGCCTGTCGAGAGCGCACCGCTGACCTGGCTGCCGGCCTTCCTGCTTCTCGGCGCCGTGCTTGGCATGGTCGGCGCGGCGTTGAATGCCGCCTTCCTCTGGGCCGTCGACTTTGGCGCCCGCTGCCACAAGCGCGTGCCCTATGCCTATCCGGCGATGATCGGCCTTGCCATCGGCGCGCTGTTCATCCTGTTTCCGCAGGGCGTCACAGGTGGCGAGGGCGTGATCCTCGAACTTGCCGGAACGAGTCCCGCGCTGATGGTCCTGCTCGCCCTCGTCGTCATCCGCTTCTTCACCACGGTCACGAGCTATTCGACCGGGGTGCCCGGCGGGATCTTCGCACCGATCCTGACGCTTGCCGTCTGCATCGGCCTCGCCTTCGGCGAGGCGGCCCGGCTGGCGCTACCGGATATGGGCCTGGTGCCGCTGGCCTTCGCCATCGCGGCCATGGGCGGGCTTTTCACGGCATCGGTCCGCGCGCCGATCGTCGGCGTCGCGCTGACACTGGAACTGACCGGATCCTACGCGCTCGCCCTGCCGGTGATGGTGACCTGCGGCATGGCCGACCTGGTCGCGCAATGGAGCGGCGGACGGCCGATCTATAGCCAACTCCTCGAGCGCACGCTGGCGCAGGCCGGCGTCAAAGCGCCGGCCGCGCCGTCGGAGCCGACCGGGCTTGGCTGAAGCAGCGGGGCCTGGTGGGCGATGACGGCCAAGGCCTCGGCCGTCATCGCCGCCGAGCGGGATCCGTTACCGCGAGCATCGAAGAAAGCCGCACCGGACGGCCGGAGCTATCGCGGTCCGGCGCCCGTTTGCGCCGTCACGGAATGCCGCGCGAGTATCCCCATTACCTGAATGCCGGTCGACGATGCCGGTACGGGATGGCCATGCGCAGCCCCTCGCCGGGCGGAGCACACCCACGGGTGCGGGCCACGGCACAACCAGACGGCCAGGCCGGAACACGGGCTAACTCTCTCATGGCCCGTGGATCCGGAATCCAGGCGGCAACACCGCCTCTCGCACCCCGTCGCCGAACCTCGATGAGGCTCTCAAAGTATGCAGCAGGAGACTGGCGCGCAGGCGGAGAAACCTACCAGGCCCGTCCTGCCGAATTCGCGCTAGGAACCTGTGGGGGTCGTCCGCTCCGATGCCAGCACGCCGGCCGTCGCCCAGTCAGATTTCTCGACGTCCTGGAGGATGACCTGCACCGCCTGCGGCGTGCCGCCCACGGCCGTGACGAAGGCATCAGTCAGCGCCTTCGCGAGCGCACGCTTCTGTTCGGGCGTACGGCCGGCGAACATCTCGACGCGAATGACAGGCATAGCGAGTCTCCTGGATGACTAAGCAACAGCTCAACAGAATGGAACCATCAAAGATATCGCGCGCACCGGCAAGGGGACGCTGGACTGGTCATCAGGCCCGAATGCCACCTGCGGCCAAGGAGATCGCCCGGCGCCAGCGCCAAGCCGGATTGTCCGATCATCCGGCGATCCTCGCATCGTGGATCACCTGCCACAGCCGCGCCGGCGTCAGCGGCATGTCGAGATGGCGGATACCGAGAGGGGCCAAGGCATCCAGCGCCGCATTCACCACCGCTGGCAACGCGCCCGCCACGCCGGCCTCGCCGCAACCCTTCGCACCGAGCGGATTCGTCGTCGCGGCCACCTCGACGAATTCGGACGTGAAGCTGGGCAGGTCGGAAGCACGCGGCAACGCGTAATCCATGAAGGATCCCGTCAGCAATTGGCCGTCGGCATCGTACACCGTGTGCTCCAGCAGTGCCTGACCGATGCCCTGCACGATGCCCCCATGCATCTGGCCTTTCGCCACCAGCGGGTTCAGCACCGTGCCGATGTCATCCACGGCGCAGTAGCGGTCCAGCCGCAGCACCCCGGTTTCCGGATCAATCTCCACTTCGGCCACGTGGCAGCCGTTGGGGAAGGTGGAAGGCGGCGCTGCGACAGCCACGGTGACATCGAGTGTCGTCGGCATGTCGCCGGCCGGCGCAATGCCGCCATCGCGCAGCAGCGCCGCGAGGTCGAGCAAGTGGATGGAGCGGTTACCCACGCCCAGCAGCCCATCCTGGAAGATGACCTCCGCTACGGCCACGCCGAAATGCACCGCCGCCACCTTGCGTGCCGCTTCCACGACCTGCGTGCAGGCCGCCGCCAACGCCGCACCGCTCGCGGTCAGGGAGCGGGAGCCGTAGCTGCCCCCGCCAACGGCCAGCGCCCCCGTGTCGCCCTGTCGCAACCGCAGCCGGTCGGGCAGCAAACCGAGCCGTTCGGCGACGAGCTGGCCAAAGGTCGTGGCATGACCCTGACCGCTGTCGAGCGTGCCGGTCAGCAGTTCCACCATGCCATCCACCGTGAAGGCAATGGCACCACCCTCCTGCCCGTCGCCGGCCGTGACTTCGAGGAACTGGCCGAGGCCGCGGCCGCGCAGGAGGCCGCGTGCGGCGGCGGCTGAAGCGCGGGCGGCAAAGCCCTCCCAGTCGGCAACGGCAAGCGCACGGTCCAGCACGGCAGGAAAGTCGCCGCTGTCATAGGTCAGGCCCGACGGTGCCCGATATGGCAGCCGTGCCGGACCGACATGGTTGCGGCGTCGCAGGGCGACGGCGCTCATGCCGAGTTCTCGCGCGGCGGCCTCGATCAGCCGTTCCATGTAATAGTTTGCTTCCGGCCGACCAGCGCCGCGATAGGCGGCGGTGGTCGCGGTGTGTGTCAGGACGACCTTCGCACTCACCTCGATCAGCGGGGTCCCATAGACGCTCGCGATGTTCTTCACCGCATTGGCGGTGATCTGGGTGGGCGGCACGGGCCAGGCGCCGGCATTGGCCTCGCCATCCAGCCGCACGGCCAGAAACCGGCCGGTGGCGTCGAGCGCCAGTTCCGCCCGCATGCGATGATCGCGACCATGATTGTCGGAGATGAAACTGTCGCTGCGGGTGTTCACCCATTTCACCGGGCGGCCGAGAGCCCGTGCCGCGAACAGCACGGCAGCATATTCGGGATAGGCGCGGATCTTCGTGCCGAAGCCACCGCCGACATGGCCGCTGCGCACCCGTAACTTGTCCGATGGGATGCGCAGGACCTCCTTCGCCAAGGTGTCGCGCACGCCGTGCACGCCCTGGCTGCCGACCCAGAGCAGCCACTCATCCTTCGCTGCGTCGTACTGGGCGATCGCCGCACGCGCTTCCATCGGGTTGACGACCAGCCGGTTGCTGATCAGGTCGAGACGCGTGACATGCGCAGCCTCCGCGAAGGCCGCGTCCACCGCGGCGGTATCGCCGAAATGGAAGTCCAGCGCGATGTTGCCGGGTATGTGCTCATGCACCAACGGCGCATCCGGCGCCGTGGCGGCGTCGATGTCGGCAACGGCAGGAAGCGCCGCATAATCGACGGATATCGCCTCGGCGGCATCGCGGGCTGCCGCCAGGTTCTCCGCGACCACCACGGCGACACAGTCACCCAGCGAGTGCACACGATCCATCGCCAGCGTGGGGCGCCACGGCTGGAGCATCGTCGTACCATGTCGTCCTGGCGAGTCCGCGCCACAACGGAATGGGCCGAAGCCCGCGGCAGCAAGATCAGCGCCAACGAAGATACCGGCGACCCCCGGCATGGCGAGCGCTTTCCCTGTATCGATGCCGAGGATCGCAGCATGAGCGTACGGGCTGCGCAGCATCACCGCATGCAGTTGACCCGGCAGCGTTTGATCCGTGGTGTAGCAGCCGCGTCCCGTGAGCAAGGCCGCGTCTTCCTGCCGGCGTAGCGGCAGGCCGGTCCAGACCGCCATCGGGTCAGGGTTCCGGCCGGGCGTTGATCGCCAAGGTCAGCTCATCAACCCGCGGCGTGTAGATCACGCCCTGGCGCGTCGCCCAGATGTTCTTCGGATAATACAGGGGCAGCAACCCGACATCCTCGAAAGCCACGCGCGTCGCGTCACGCAGCAGGATCTCCCGAGCCCCTGCGTCAGCGGTCGACATGGCGCGCGCCAGGAGGGCATCCATCGCCGGGTTGGAATACTGGTTCCGATTGGCAACACCCCAGCCCGGCGCCTTGTCACGCGTCGCAAGCACCGCACGCAGTGCGACGGAAGGCTCGCCGGAGCGGTTGGTCCAACCGCCGATGCTGACCGCGAAGTCGCCGCGGCCGAGGCGCGGGGCGAAGGCCGCGTAGGGCATGGTGTCCACCTGCACCCGGAGGCCGATGCGCGACCACATCTGGGCGATGGCCTGCGCCACCTGCGCGGCACCCTGATAGTAGTCGTTCGCCGTACCGATGGTGAGCGAGAAGCCGTTGGGATAGCCCGCTTCCGTCAGCAAGCTGCGCGCACGATTCACGTCGAAGGCGGGGGTGGCGAGTTCCGGCACGAAGGCGTAGGCGCCCGGGGCCATGAACTGCCCGGCCGGCGCGGCCGTGCCGTCCAGGATGCGATCGGTGATCGCCTGGCGGTTGATCGACAGGTGCAGCGCCTGCCGCACCCGCAGATCGCGAAAGGGGTTGCGCTCCAGCGGTTCGCCATTCGGGCCGGAAACATGCGCACCGGGCGTCTCGTTCTGGAAGTCCATGCGCATGTACATCACGCGCACGCCTTCAATTTCAGCCAGCCTGATCTGCTGCGCCCGGCGCAGCCGGGGCAGGTCGTTGCTGGGAACCGAGTTGATGAGCTGCACGTCGCCAGCCTGAAGCGCTGCGACACGGGCTCCGTCGTTCGGTATGAAGCGGTATCGTACACTCTGCCAGGCAGGCGCCGCCCCCCAATAGGTATCGTTGCGCACCAGCTCGAGCTGGTCGCCGGGCCGGTAGGCGACGAAGCGATAGGGACCGGTGCCCACCGCAGCACGGCCCGCATTGAAGTCCGCGGTCGCCGAGGTGGCTTCGATGCTGCGGGAAACGACCGAGATCTCCGAGAGATCGGAATCCAGCAGCGGCGCCAGGCCATGCGTGCGCAGGCGGATGGTGTGCGGATCCACAATCTCCACCGCCTTGATGGCGCGCGTGTAGATCGCATAGGAACTCGGGCTGTTCGGTACGTTGGGGACGCGGGCGATGGTGAAGGCCACGTCGTCGGCCGTGAAGGGCGCACCGTTGTGGAAGGTCACGCCCTGGCGCAGCTTGAACTCCCAGGTCTCGTCGTCGATCTGCCTCCAGCTCTCGGCCAAGCCGGGCTGCAACCGCCCATGCGCGTCATTCTGCGTAAGCCGGTCGAAGATATGCGCCGCGGCATTGCTGTTCGGCAGCAGCGTATGGAAATGCGGATCCATGCTGGTCGGAGCCGCCGCGACGCCCATGTCGAGCCGCTGCGCTTCCGCAGCCCAAGGCAGCGCCACCAGGCCTGCGAGGAAGGCAGTACGAATGCAATCCAACATCAATACCATCCTATGCCGATCGTAAAGCGCACTATGTCACCTTGAAACGCGATGACAATTGACTGCGAGGCGCCGGGCCGCGGTGTCGAACAGCAGGCCCGCTCAACGTGACCGTTGCGAAGTGGAGACCCTCGGAACGGCGCGCTTCACTCAGGGAGCGATCGCGCTCCTTCCTCAGCCACCGGGATCGCGGCGCGACGTTCGGCGATCGGCGTCACTTCAGCCAGGTGCAGCACCTGCGTGACCAGTGTCCGACCTCCGGCTCATACGGCATCCACGACCGCCGCACGCCGGCAGCGGCCGGTCCTGATCAGCAGGGCCGCGGCCATGATCGGCCGCGTCTCCCCACCACCGGCGAGCCCCGCATCGACACCGGCCAGCAGGCGCTCGGCAAAGGGCATGCCGCCTTGATGCCATGGGCGGCGCGCCGTCGGAGACGGAGGTTGTGACGGGGGATGATCAAGACATCATGCACAACGCCTTGCCATGCCACGGCGTCAACAACGCGTCGGCCCCATGCCCCCACGTCAACGGCCCACCTGCCTAGAAGGACAAGGTTGAGGGAGTCACCGACAGGACACCCTTCTGGGCAGGCTCTGGAGCCGCAGCTCTGCGCAATGCCTCGAATCAGCCGGATGGGGGCGTCGGTGATCCGCCGCGTCGAAGAACTGCTTAGGATCGGAAGCAGCGAGGATCGCGTGGCCAATCCCTGTCAGCCTATCCAATCCACCAACAGGAAAGCCGACCGCCAACTTCCGGCCAACCGCTACAGAGCGTGACCTCGACGGGCTTCCGAACCCCGGGGATCAACGGCTGTCCAGCTTCCGCGAGATGGTGTCGGCGGCGTCGCGCAAAGTAGCCAGATGCTGAGGTGCAGCAGGGTCGCCAAAGAGCGACGTAACGCCTGAGATGCTCAACGCGCCAAGCAGCGATCCGTCCCGGGCGCGGATCGGCACGCCGAGCCCCGCGAGACCGATGACGAAATCATCTCGCGCGAGCTCCCAGCCGCGCGCCGCGATGCGCTCCGCGTCGCGCAACAGCAATGCGCGATCCGTCTGACTAGCCGGGGTCCGGACGGCCAATGGCATCGCCAATGCCCGTTCCCGCTCGAGCGAGGAGAGGCCCGCAAGCAGCACTCTCGGTCCCGCCCCGCAGTTCATCGGCGCCCGCGCGCCGACCGAAAACCAGACAGCGTCCACGTCGCGTTGCGGGGCGATCACGCGCGCCAGGCACAACGCCAGGCCATCCTCCACCATCCACAGGAACGCCGTTGCACCGCTGCGCCGCGCCAGATCAGGAAGTACTTCGCTTCCGGCCGCGCGCAGGGCGCCGCCGGTCTCCACGGCCGACGCAACGGTGAGCAACCGTGTCGCGAGTGCGTAACGCGCCGTCCCTGCGTCGTGACGGACCCAGCCTGCATGCATCAGCGTCTGCAGGAGGCGTCGCGCCGTTCCCTTGTCGAGCTGCGCGGCGCGAGCAAGGTCGGTCAGCGTCAGCTCCGGCGCCTCGGGGGTGAAGGCCGACAGCAGTGCCAAGCCGCGGTCCAGGGCGCGGACCAGCGGCACACCGGATGGCATCGCGCTGGAGTTAATTGATTGTGTCATTAGATGATACTACTATATCATCTGTTGACTCATCAAGCAGCCGCTCCCTAGTCTCCGGACCGTTCTTCACGAGGATCTCCGCCGTGCCCGTCCCGGATCGAATCGCTGCCCTGAAGAGCGAGATGACCGCATGGCGCCGGGACTTCCACGCGCATCCCGAACTCGGCTTCGAGGAGACGCGCACCGCCGCTCTCGTCGCCGAAAGGCTCAAATCCTGGGGTATCGAGGTTCACGAGGGGATCGGGCGGACCGGTGTCGTTGGCGTGCTTCAGGGACGCCTGCCGGGCAATCGGCGCATCGGGCTGCGTGCCGACATGGACGCGCTGCCCATGCCAGAGACGAACACCTTCGCGCATCGCAGCACACGGCCCGACGTCATGCATGCCTGCGGACATGACGGCCATACCGCGATGCTGCTCGGCGCCGCGAAGCATCTGGCCGAGACCCGCGATTTCGCCGGCACCGTCCACTTCATCTTCCAGCCCGCCGAGGAAGGCCTGACCGGTGCCCTCGCCATGGTCGAGGATGGGCTGTTCCGCCGTTTCCCTTGCGATGCCGTCTACGGGCTGCACAACCTGCCGCAATTGCCGCTCGGCGTCGCGGCGATCCGGGCCGGGACGGTGCTCGCCGCCGTCGACTACTTCGCGATCCGACTGCGCGGACGCAGCAGCCATGGGGCCGAGCCACATCGCGGCATCGATCCGTTGCCCGGCGCGACACAGCTCTACGGCGCGCTGCAATCCCTGGTCAGCCGTCGGGCCGACCCGCATGACACGGTGGTGTTGAGCATCGGCCAGTTCCATGCCGGCACCTCGGACATCGTCATCCCTGACAGCGTCGAGATGCGCGGCACGATCCGAACCCTTCTGCCCGACACGCGCGCCTGGATGGAGGCCCTGTTCCGCCAAGTGCTCGCCGGCACCGCGGCGGCCCACGGGCTGGACGTCGAACTCGACTATCGGCGTTCCTACCCGCCGACCATCAACACGCCCGACCAGGCGGCGCTCGCGGCCTCGGCGGCGGCAGGCGTGCTTGGGGCCGAGGCGATCCGCGGCGATTTCCCCTCGCTCACCGCCGGGGAGGACTTCGCCTACATGCTGCACGAGGCACCGGGTGCCTTCGTGCTGCTCGGCCAGGCAGGTGAGGCGGAAGGCAGCGCGGTGCCGCTGCACAATGGCCGCTACGATTTCAACGACGACCTGCTGCCGATCGGCGCTGGTTGTCTCGCCGCGATCATCGAGGCCGAACTCGGTAGTCCCTGCGTGTCGCCGCGCTGACGCCTTCCGGCGCGCGCCGTCCCCACCACCCCCTGACAGAAAGAGAGACCAGCATGTCCTTCGCGACGACGACCGACGGCCTCGAGATCTTCTACAAGGATTGGGGGCCGAGGGATGCCCAGCCCATCGTCTTTCACCATGGCTGGCCGCTCAGCGCGGATGACTGGGACGCACAGATGCTGTTCTTCCTGCATCAGGGCTTCCGCGTCGTCGCGCATGACCGCCGCGGGCATGGCCGCTCGACGCAGACCGGCGATGGCCATGACATGAACCACTATGCGGCCGATGCGGCGGCTGTGGTGCAGAAGCTCAACCTGAAGAACGCGGTCCATGTTGGCCATTCGACCGGCGGCGGCGAGGCGCTGCACTACACGGTGAAGCATGGGCAGCCCGAGGGCCGCGTCGCGAAGCTGATCATGATCGGCGCGGTGCCGCCGCTGATGGTCAAGACCGAAGCCAATCCGGGCGGCCTGCCGATCGCGGTGTTCGACGGCTTCCGCGCCGCGCTCGCCGCCAACCGCGCGCAGTTCTTCCTCGATGTCCCGAGCGGGCCCTTCTACGGCTACAACCGCGCTGGCGCGACGCCATCCCAGGGCGTCATCCAGAATTGGTGGCGCCAGGGCATGATGGGCGGCACCAAGGCGCATTACGACGGCATCAAGGCCTTCTCCGAGACTGATTTCACCGATGATCTCAAGGCCGTCACGGTGCCGACGCTGGTCATGCATGGTGACGACGACCAGATCGTGCCCATCGATGATTCGGCGCCACTATCCGCGAAGCTGGTGAAGGGCGCGACGCTGAAGGTGTATCCGGGGTTCGGCCATGGGCTTTGCACCGTCAACGCCGATGTCGTGAACGCGGACCTGCTGGCGTTCATCCGGTCCTGAAGGCAAGCTGGACCGCCGGCGCGGGCCTGGGCGGCAGCGGCTCCCGCTGCTGCCATCCGTGACCGGCTCATTCACGTCGAGGGCAGGGCGGCGGCCGCCATACGGCTCGGCTCGGCTCGGCAATGCCTCCCACCTTAGGCCTCAGACGGCCTGCGGCTCCCGCCCGATCCGCAGCCCATCGAGGAACACGTCGATCAGCCGCATCACCTTCCCGTGCCAGTCGGGCCCGTCCTGCAGGTAGCAAAGCCCGACCACGGTCCGCAGCAGATCGTCCGGACCGATGTCGCGCCTGATCTCCCCGGCCTCGGCGGCCGGTTGCAGTAATCTCCCGATCGCCTCCTGCAACAGGCCGGTCGTATAGGCCATGAGCTCCGGCGGCTTGTGCGCCGCCAGGGCGAGCGCCGCGGCCATCCCCTTCTTCGTCGCCACAAGCTCCAGCAACGCTTCGATCAAACGTCGCAGCCCCTCGAGCGGCGGCACTTCGGCCGCGAGCTGGCGCGCGAGGTCCGCGAGCTGTTCGACCTCCCGCCGATAGACCGCCTCGTAGAGCGCCTCGCGGGTCGGGAAGTGACGATAGAGGGTCCCGATCCCCACGCCAGCCCGCCGCGCCACGGCTTCGAGGCCTGCTTCGGTGCCACCCTCGCTGAAGACGGACTTCGCCGCTTCCAGGACGCGCTCTCGGTTCCGGACGGCGTCCGCCCTGGGCTTGCGAGGATGGCGGTCTGCCTGGTCGGACATGGACGAGCCTGGTCTCCAAAAACAAAACGGAGGATTCCTCCGTTTATCCATTGCAAGCGGAGGATGCCTCCGTATATGAGCCCGCGGCGGCAGGTCGGATAGCCCCTCCCACCGCCTGGGCCGTGTGCCGGGCAACCGCACCGGCCCCTCCCTTTACCCCGGAAACCGCCCTCATCGGAGGCTCCGCATGAGCGTGTCCGTCACTTTCACCATCAACCGCATCCCGCGGACGGTCGAACTGGATGACCCCCGCGTGACGCTGCTGGATCTGCTGCGGGAGCGGCTGGACCTCACCGGCACCAAGAAGGGCTGCGACCGCGGCCAATGCGGCGCCTGCACCATCCTGCTGGATGGAAGGCGCGTGAATGCCTGCCTGGCACTCGCGATCAGCCATGACGGCGCCGAGATCCAGACCATCGAAGGCCTGGCGCAGAATGGCGGCCTGCATCCCGTGCAGACAGCCTTCATCGACCATGACGCCTTCCAATGCGGTTTCTGCACGCCGGGGCAGATCATGAGTGCCATCGGCCTCATCGAGGAAGGCCAGGCCGGAGAGGATCCCGAGCGCATCCGGGAGGGCATGAGCGGCAATCTGTGCCGCTGCGGCGCCTATCGCGGCATCACCGAAGCGGTCGTCGAGGCGACCCAGCGCATGAACGCCGCCAGGCAGGAGGACGCGGCATGAACCGCTTCGAATATGTGCGGCCCGGCACGGTCGCCGAGGCCGTTGCAGCCGCCGCGCAGCCTGGCAGCGCCTATCTCGCCGCCGGCACGAATCTGCTCGACCTGATGAAGATCGGGGTCGAACGCCCCGCGCGGCTGGTGGACCTCAATCACCTCCCCGGCCTTGACGTGATCGAACACCGGCCGGATGGCAGCGTGCGGATCGGCGCACGGGTCCGCAACGCGGATCTCGCGCATGATCCCATCTTCAGCCAGCGCTTCCCGGCGGTGGCCGAGGCGCTGCTCGCTGGTGCCTCGGCACAGCTTCGCAACGTGGCGACGGTCGGCGGAAACCTGCTGCAACGCACGCGCTGCGCCTACTTCCAGGATGCCGCGAGCGCCTGCAACCGGCGCACACCCGGCACCGGCTGCGATGCGCACGGCGGCGAGAACAGGCTCCATGCGGTGCTCGGCTGGAGCGACGCCTGCATCGCCACGCATCCGTCGGATTTCTGCGTCCCGCTGGTCGCGCTGGATGCGGTGGTGGAGATCGAAGGACCCGGCGGATCGCGCGACGTCCCGCTGCGGGACTTCCACCTTCTGCCTGGCACGACGCCGGAGCGTGAATCCGTGCTGTCACCCGGCGATCTGGTCGTTGCCTTGCGCCTACCGGCGCAGGCCGCCGCTTTCGCCGCGCATGCACGCTACGTGAAGCTGCGCGAGCGCACCTCCTACGCCTTCGCCGTGGTATCCGCCGCGGCAGCCCTGCGGATCGAGGACGGGCGCATCACCGAGGCGCGGCTGGCCCTGGGGGGCGTTGCGGCGAAGCCGTGGCGCGCTGTCGCGGCTGAGGTCGCGCTGGCCGGCAACGCACCCGATGCGGCCGCCTTCCGAAACGCGGCGGAAGTCGCCCTCGCCGACGCGCTGCCGTCCGGCGACAACGCCTTCAAGATCGAGCTCGCGCGGCGCATCGCCCATCGTGCGCTGGAACTCGCCGCCGTCGGAACGCCGGCGCGGCTGCCGGCGCTGCCGGCTTCTCCTTTTGCCCCTGCTTTCGGAGGTCTCCATGGCTGAGCTGCTTCGCATGCGGCATGGTTCCAATGCCGGACAGCCGATCACGCGCCGGGACGGCGCGCTGAAGGTCACGGGCCAGGCGCGCTATGCCGCCGACAATCATCCGGCGGGAATGCTGCACGCGGTGCTCGCCACCAGCCGCATTTCGCGCGGCCGCGTGACGTTCCTGGATATCGATGCGGCCCGTGTCCATCCCGGCGTGGTGGCGGTGATGACGCCCGGCAACCGTCCGGCACTCGCGCTGCATCCGGATGACAAATCCGTTCCCTTCTCCTTCTGCCTCGACCTGCTGCAGAACGACCAGGTGCGCTATGCGGGGCAGCCGATCGCGGTGGTGATCGCGGAGACGCCGGAAGCGGCGAGCGAAGGCGCCTTGCTGCTCGCGCCGCGCTACGAGGCCGAGCCGGTCGAGGTCACGCTCGACGCCGACGGCGTCTTCGTGCCTCCGGCAGTCGGCGTCGGCGATCCTGGCGAATCCCGGCACGGCGATGTGGAAGCGGGGCTGGCCGGAGCGGCCCAGCGCATCGATGTGACCTACGAGACCCCCATGCAGTTCCACAATGCGATGGAACCGCATGCCGTCGTCGCGAGCTGGGACGGCGATGCGCTCTCGCTCGACATGCCGACGCAGGGTTTCGCGCTGACGCAGATGCGGCTCGCCGCATTGTTCGGCATCCCGATGGAGGGCATCCGGATACGAAGCCCCTTCCTGGGCGGTGGGTTCGGATCGAAGCTGCTGACCGGGCCACAGGTGCTCGGCATCCTCGCGGCACGGCTCGTCGGGCGGCCTGTGAAGCTCGTGCTGCGGCGCGACCAGATGTACGGGCCCGTGACGCATCGTGCCCCGACGCGGCAACGGCTGCGCCTTGGTGCTGCGGCCGATGGCGCGCTGACCGCCATCCACCATCACGTCCGAACGGCGGTCAGCCGCTTCGATGAGTTCTTCGAACCCGCCGCCGGCGTGTCCCGCGCGCTCTATGCCGCGCCGGCCATCGCGACGACGAACGAGGCCGTCCGGCTGGATACCGGAACGCCAGGCTTCATGCGCGCGCCAGGGCTCGCGAGCGGCAGCGCGGCACTGGAATGCGCGATCGACGAGCTGGCGGAAGGCTGCGGCATGGACCCGCTCGACTTCCGCCTGCGCAACTATGCCGAGGTGGAGCCGGTCACCGGCCGCCCCTATTCTTCCAAGGCGCTGCGCGACTGCTACGCGGAAGGTGCCGCGCGCTTCGGCTGGGCGGGTCGCCCGTTGCAGCCGCGCCGGATGCGCGATGAGAACGGCCTGCTGGTTGGTTGGGGCGTTGGAACCGCCGTCTTCCCGGCGCACATGTTCCAGGCCGAGGCGCGCGCCGTGTTGCGGCGCGACGGCACAGGTGTGGTGGAGACCGGCGCGCATGACATGGGCCAAGGCGCCTGGACCGCGCTCGCGCAGATCGCGGCCGACAGCCTGGGCATCGATGTCGGACAATTGGAGTTCCGCGCCGGCAGCTCCGATCTTCCGGATGCGGGCATCGCCGGAGGATCGGGACATACGGCAACGGCGGGTGGCGCCATCCTCGCCGCTGGCGAGCAGGTGATCACACGCCTGACGGAACTGGCGGTGCAGGATCAACGGTCGCCTCTGTTCGGGGCAGGAAACATCGGCGTGGTGCCGCGCAACGGCCGGCTGGTGCGCTGGGACGACGAAAGCCGCAGCGAGAGCTACGCGGCGATTCTCGCGCGTGCGGGCCTCGACCAGATCGAGGCGCGGGGGACATCCGCCCATCCCGCCGCGGCCGAGCACTATGCGATGCAGGCGCATGGCGCGGTCTTCGCCGAGGTGAAGGTGGATCCGGACCTCGGCCAGATCCGGGCCACGCGCCTCGTCGGCGCCTTCGCGGCCGGACGGATCATCAATCCGCGGCTGGTGCGCAGCCAGTACTACGGCGGGATGATCTGGGGCGTCTCCTTCGCGCTGCATGAACGCGCCGCCCTCGACCCGCGCACGGGACGCGTCATGAACGCCGACTTCGCCGAATACCATGTGCCGGTGAATGCGGATGTCCCGTCACTCGAGGCCATCCTTGTTGAAGAGGACGACCCGCATGTGAACGCGTTGGGCATCAAGGGTGTCGGTGAGATCGGCATCACCGGGACAGCGGGTGCGATCGCGAATGCGATTTGGCATGCGACGGGCGTGCGCGTCCGGACGTTTCCGATCACGCCGGATCAATTGCTGAGCTAGATCCGGTCCCCGTCATCGGCCAGATGATCTCGGGCAGGAACGTCGCGATCCCTTGCTGGCGACGTTCCTGCCCAGATGCCGGGGCTCAGCGTCAGCGCCTCGCATCGGCGCAGGGCCGCAAAGCGGATCGACGGATCAACCCGCCATCAGCCTGTCGAACATCGGGTCAGGGTCATCGATCTCGACGAGCCTTCCATCGCGGATCATCCAGAAGCGTGTTGCGACCGCCCGGACAAAAGCGCGGTCATGGCTGACCAGAAGGCAGGCCGCGCGCTGCTCGTTCAACTCCCTGTCGAGCATGTCCTGCCCTTCGATATCGAGATGGTTGGTCGGTTCGTCCAGCAGGTAGAAGTTCGGCTGGGCCAGTCGCAGAAGCAGCATGGCAAGCCGCGCCCGCTGCCCGCCCGAGAGGCGCGCAATCGGTACGTTCTGGGCCTCGATGGCGATACCTGCTCCCACCAGCAGCGACCGCGCCGGGTGGTCGGCGACATGGCCCGATCGCTTGACCGCCTCCCAAGGCGACGGAAAGGCATCGAGCTGACATAGCGCCTGGTCGGAGTAGCCGACCCTGAGGCTCGCCGCCCCTCGAATATCCGGGTCCGGATCGGCGAACGCTGACCGCAGCCGTTCGAGCAGCCGCGTCTTGCCGGCGCCGTTCGCTCCGAGCAAAGCGACCCGATCGCCATTCTCGATCCAGAACCGGCCGGTGCGGAACAGGGGCCGGCCATCAGGCGCCGCGATCACCGTGTCCTTGATCGTCACCAACGCCTTCGCGTGGCTGCCGCTGTTGGCGAGGCGGATCGTCCCGGCCGATTGGTCCTTGTGCGCAGGCCGCGCCTCTTCCTCCAGCCGGTCGGCACGTTCGGAAAGCTGCTTGGTCTTGACCACCAGCAAATCGGATCCCGAGTTGATGCCGATGTTCTTGAGTTTCGCCGCCTGCTGCCGAAGCGCGCGGACCTTCCGCATGTCGTTCGCGAACTGCCTGTCCATGGCGCCGTCACGTTCGTCGAGCGCCCGTCGCGCCTGCGCATAGGGCAGCGCGAAGTCCACGCTGTCTTCGGGGCGCAGGAACAGGGTGCGGTTCGTGGCGTCGTCCAGGAAGGCCCGGTCATGGCTCGCCGTGACGACCGCACAGTCTCGCGGCAATGCGGCGAGAAATCTCTGCAGCACGCCGATCCGCGCAATGTCGAGATGGTTGGTGGGCTCGTCGAGCAGCAGGAGATCCGGCTCCGTCACCACGGCCCGGGCCAGGAGCATCGTCCGTTGCCAACCGCCCGAGAGGCTCCGGACGGGCCGGTCCCGCAAGGTCCCGTCCACGGCGAGATCGTCGAGCAGGACATCGACGCGCCAAGCCTCGGTTTCCGCGGCTTCCGGATCGAGCGCATCGCGCACGGCGTCATGGAAAGTGAAGGACAGGAGGCGCTCGGGCGGATCCTGCGGGGCAAGAGCGGCGACAAGCCCGCGTGCGCGGCGCACGGTTCCCGTCATCGGCTCTTCCTCATTCGCCAGGATGCGAAGGAGCGAGGACTTGCCGCGACCATTCGCTGCGACGAGGCCAAGGCGGTCGCCCTTCGCGATGGAAAGATCGAGCCCGTTGAACAAGGACTCACTGCGGGTCAGCGAAACGCCGTTGAGAGCGATCAGGGACATGGCGGTCTCATCAGGTCAGGAGAGCGCGACAAGCGCGCCGGAGAGGCTGACGGATGAGACGACGATGCGTTCCCGGTCAGCCCCGCGAGGTGAAGCGCGGGGCGAAGACAGGTCCGCGGGTGCGGTTATGGAAGCGGTGGTGCAGCACCCGCCTCCCCCTTCCTGATCGGTTCAACGACACCGATCATAGCCAGCAAGCATCGGATGAAGCCAGGGGTTGTTTGCCTCATCGGCCATCACGCCCGCTTCCGGCCAGCGCCTGCGGGACGAAGAGATCTGATGCCAACGGCCGCTATACCGACCGAACGCCGGCCGGCGGGTTTCGCGTGACGTCGATAGATGGCCGCTGCGCAGGTGGGAGATGACGAGGTTCGATAAGCCGTCGGCTCTTTCCCGGCGTATCGCGCTCGATCCTCATCATCCCCGCCCACAAGTCAGCGTGCGGCGGCCAGCACCGGCGTGTTGAGCAACTGCTGTTCCCACAAATAGGCAATGCCGCTACCGGCGGCGTGCTGCTTGATCACCTCGGTCAGCGCGGCGGCGCTGTCGAGGCGGGCCCAGTCGCGCTGCCATTCCGCCGCCAGCGCCAGCCAGGTCATCATGTTGGCGCCGGCCGCGATCATGCGCTGGATCGCGACCTCATGCGCCTCGACCGAAACCGCGCCCGATGCATCGGTGATGACCGTCACGTCCCAGCCTTCGCCGAGCGCCTGGATCACCGGCATTGCGACGCAGATCTCGGTCCAGAGCCCGGCGATGATCAGTTGCTTGCGGCCCGTCGCCTTGACCGCGTCCACCACCGTCCGATCCTCCCAGGTGTTGATGAAGGTGCGGTCGATCACCTCCTGGCCGGGGAAGACATCGGTGATCTGCGGGAAGATCACCCCGCCCCGGTTGGCGACCACGCTCGTCAGGATGGTGGGAACGCCAAAGGCCTTGGCGGATTTCGCCAAGGCGGTCGCATTGTTGACCATCATGTGCGGGTCGTGGCTGTTCAGGTTCGCGAGCTGGTACGGCTGATGGTCAATCAGCACGAGCACCGAATCCTCGGGACGAAGAAGCGAATCAAGGCCGTTGCGAAAGGTCATGGCTACATCCTGTCCTGCGGTTGTTCGTGAAGCCGGTCTCCGCGGAGACTTGCGAAGACCAGCGGCTCTGACCGGATGGACATGTCATTCCCGTTCATGGTGGGGTACCGCTCGCTCGTGCTACGCTGTGTCGCGGTATCGGGAACGCCGGATTGGATATCGAGGAGCTGCGGACATTCGTGGAGGTCGCCGATGCCGGGGGTGTCTCGCCCGCCGCGCGCCGGCTTGGTGTCTCCAAGTCGATTGTCAGTCGGCATCTCGCGCGGCTCGAGGCATCACTCGGCGTCCAGCTCCTGGCGCGGAGCACTCGCGGCGCCGCCCTCACGGAGGCCGGGACCGCTTTCCGTGAGCATGCGGCGAAGGCCTGCGCCGAGATCGATCAGGGCCGCGAGACGATCCTGCCCGCCGGCGAGCTCTGCGGTCGTCTACGGATTGCAGCCCCACTCTCCTTCGGCCCGACCTACTTCGCCCCGGTGGTCGCGGAGATGGCGCGACGCCACCCGCAGCTTCACATCCACACCTGCTACACTGATCGCTTCGTCGACCTGATCGCCGAAGGTTATGATTGTGCGATCCGGGTGGGCTACCTGCAGGACTCCAACCTGGTCGCCAGGCGCGTCGGACCGCTGCATGGAAAGCTGGTGGCAAGCCCAGATTACATCAGAGAGCACGGGTCACCCGAGACGCTGGAGGATCTTGCTGCCCACCAGGCCCTGATGCAGGGCACCGAGACCTGGCAACTGATGGATGGCGACAGGATCGTCACGGTCCGTCCGCAAGGGCGGTTCAAGGCCGACAACGGCACGGCCCTGGTGACGGCGGCAACGGCGGGGCTTGGGATCGCCTATCTCCCCGATGGCCTCACTCGCGAACATCTGGAGTCCGGGGCGCTGGTGCCGGTGCTGACCCGCCATCCGCCACCGCCGGCAGGGGCCTATGTCGTGCGCCCGCCAGGGCAGCATCCCGCGCGTAAGATACGGGCGCTCACCGACCTGCTGATCGAGCACCTGAAGGAGGCGCCAAACTTCGCGTGAGTGGCCGCCCGGGGATCCCGCCGGCGCCGCGCTGCCGCGGCTGGAGATGACCGGGCAACGTGCCCTCATGGGGCATGCCTGTCGCCGAATGGGGACGGTGTGATCCAGTAAGGGCGGATTGGGCCGTTGTCGCTCCCCAATCCCCTCCCCGCCACGAGATCCCATTGACCTTGCCGCGCAACGTCAATGGAGCCCTTTGGCCGAAAGGCCTTGGATGGGGGGTAGCGCGAAGCCGGGACAAGGCTCCCTTCAATACGCCCGATGACCATCATCGGCCCCGGTGATTGGGCTCGCCGTGCCTCGCACGGCATATGACGACCAAACGCGGGCGATCACGCCCGCCCACTGGATCAGGTTCGTCATGAAGAAGATCGGCTTTCTCTCCTTTGGCCATTGGACGCCGTCGCCGCAATCCGGCACGCGCTCGGCGGCCGATGCCCTGCTGCAATCCATCGACCTCGCCGTCGCGGCGGAGGAACTCGGCGCGGATGGTGCCTATGTCCGCGTCCATCACTTCGCGCGGCAGCTTGCCTCGCCCTTTCCGCTGCTCGCCGCCATGGGGGCGAAGACGAAGACGATCGAGCTCGGCACCGCCGTGATCGACATGCGCTACGAGAACCCGCTCTACATGGCTGAGGATGCTGGTGCGGCTGACCTCATCGCCGGTGGGCGGTTGCAGCTCGGCCTCAGCCGCGGCTCGCCCGAGCAGGTGATCGATGGCTGGCGCCATTTCGGCTATGCGCCGGCCGAGGGCGAGAACGACGCCGATATGGGCCGCCGCCATGCCGAGGTGTTCCTCGATGTGCTGAAGGGCGAGGGCTTCGCCAAGCCCAACCCGCGTCCCATGTTCCCCAACCCGCCGGGCCTGCTGCGTGTCGAGCCGCACGCCGAGGGGCTGCGCGAGCGCATCTGGTGGGGGTCGGGGTCGAACGCGACCGCCATTTGGGCAGCGCAGCGCGGGATGAACCTGCAGAGCTCCACCCTGAAGGATGACGAGACCGGCGAGCCGTTCCACATCCAGCAGGCCAAGCAGATCCGCGTCTATCGCGACGCCTGGAAGGAGGCGGGGCACCCGCGCACGCCGCGCGTATCGGTCAGCCGTTCCATCTTCCCGCTGCTGGATGATCGCGACCGCGCCTATTTCGGCCGCGGCGGCAAGGAGGAGGACCAGGTCGGCTTCATCGACGAGAAGACGCGCGCCATCTTCGGCCGCGGCTATGCCGCCGAGCCCGAGGCGCTGGTCCGCCAGCTCGCCGCCGACGAGGCGATCGCCGAGGCCGATACGCTGCTGCTGACCATCCCGAACCAGCTCGGCGTCGAGTACTGCGCCCATGTCATCGAGGGCATCCTGACGCAGGTGGCCCCCGCGCTCGGTTGGCGTTGAGGCGAGCTTCTATCGCTGGCGAGCCGGGTATGGCGGCTTGAGGGTCGACCAAGCACGCCGGTCGAAAGATCTGGAGTGTGAGAACGCACGGTGGAAGCATGCCGTGGCAGCGCTGACGCTCGACAAGCAGATCCGGAAGGAAACCGCGGGGGTAAATTTCCAGACCCGGAGCGCCCGCGCGCTGGCGTGCGGCATGTGCGGTCGGTGCCGGGAGTATCCGAGCACCGGGCCCGCCGCACGCAGGGTCAGCCATGATCGACGCTGCGGAAGGCGCGGGTGATGCGGTCCGATGAGCCGACATCGGGGGCATGATGGGTCCGCCCGTGGCGGCGATCATACCACCCCCTTCCTGCAACCCGCGCGGAGCAATCCAGCGTGAGGTCATGGTGGGGGAAGAGCATTGACGAAACTCTTCATGTCGATCATTCTCGACATATGGATATGAAGACCGCCACCGAAGCGTTCGGCGCCCTTTCACAGGAAACGCGCCTTGCCGTCTTCCGCCTGCTCGTGGAGGCCGGGGCAGAGGGAATGCCCGCCGGGGACGTCGCCCGACACCTCGGCGTTCCCCACAACACCATGAGCACGCATCTCGGAATCCTCGTCCGAGCCGGGCTGGCGGCATCCCGCCGTGATGGTCGGTCGATCATCTACGCCGCCGACTACGACGGCATCCGGGCGCTGATCACCTTCATGTTGCAGGACTGCTGCCGAGGCCGCCCGGAGGTTTGCGCTCCCCTGCTCGATGCGGCGTTCGCGGCCGCCCCCTGCTGCTTCCCAGCCCCCACAAGGTCGGAGCCCTGACCATGCCCGAAGCCCCTTCCTCTGATCGCAGCCTGCCGGTCGCCATCATCGGTTCAGGCCCGGTCGGTCTCGCCGCTGCCGCCCATCTCGCTGCCCGAGGGCTCCGAACCGTCGTGCTGGAAGCTGGATCGAGCCCCGGCACCGCCATCCGGGCGTGGGGTCATGTCCGCATGTTCTCGCCGTGGCGTTTCAACGTCGATGGCGCGTCGCGGACGCTGCTCGAAGCATCGGGCTGGCGGGAGCCAGATGCGGAGGTGTTTCCGACCGGCGCCGATCTGCTTGAACGCTACGTGGAGCCGCTGGCGAGGGTGCTTCGGACGTCGGGTGTTGAACTCCGCTTCGGGGCGCGGGTTGTCGGCGTCTCCCGCCGCCATCACGACCGGCTCCACGAAGGGAACCGGGTCGCTGGTCGCGGCAGAGACACCATGCCGTTCGTCCTCCACGTTGAGGCCCCGGACGGCTCCATTGACGCCGTCGAAGCCCGAGCGGTGATTGACTGCTCGGGAACGTGGTCCTCGCCGAACTCGGCGGGCGCCCACGGCCTTCCCGCACCTGGAGAGGTCGCGAACGCCGGCCGTATCGCCTATGGCATCCCGAACGTGCTGGGAGCCGCCTCGGCCGCCTACAAGGGCGTCACCACCATGGTGCTGGGTGGCGGTCATTCGGCCATGAACGCCGTGCTGGATCTGGTCGCCCTCGCCCGACAGGAACCGAATACTCGCGTCATCTGGGCGTTTCGACGCCCGCTGCCGGAGGTCAATTTCGGCGGCGGTGCGGCGGATGGCCTGAGCGCGCGCGGCGCCCTCGGCACGCAGGCGCGGACCCTCGTCGAAACGGGCATGATCGAGGCATTGGCGCCCTTCCTTGTCCATCGCATCGAGCGCGATGGCGACCGGCTGGTCGTCCATGGTGACCGAGCCGGTGAAGCCCATGCCGTCCGTGTCGACCGCGTCATCGTCGCCACGGGCTTCCGCCCCGACCTGTCCTTCCTCGGCGAGGTTCGCCTTGGGCTCGATGTCGCGGTGCAGTCCACCCCGGCGCTGGCGCCGCTGATCGATCCGAACCTGCATTCCTGCGGCACCGTTCGGCCGCATGGCGAAGCGGAACTTCGCCATCCCGATGAGCCCGGCTTCTACATGGCGGGCATGAAGGCATATGGCCGCGCGCCGACCTTCCTGCTGGCGACCGGCCACGAACAGGTCCGCAGCATCGCCGCCTACCTCGCCGGGGACGTCGCCGCCGCGCGCCGCATCGAACTGGTCCTCCCTGAAACGGGCGTCTGTTCCGCGCAGCGTCCAGCGCAGGAAGTCGATGCCATCCCGGCATCCGCATGCTGCGGGCCACCCCCGGCGCCAGAACCCCGGACGGCCTGTTGCGCGCCGTCCCCGGCATCGACCTGCTGCGCCTCCTCGACGACGGCCTCGGCCTGAGCGTCGAACCGTCTTCCAGTATCGAAGGAAGCCCGCCTTTGACGGACATCACGATCTACCACAACCCAGCCTGCGGCACGTCGCGCAACACGCTGGGCCTGATCCGGAATACCGGTATCGAACCGCACGTGATCGAGTACCTCAAGACGCCACCAAGCCGCGAGGAACTCGCCGACCTGATCCGACGCATGGGTGTTCCGGTCCGGGCCGTCCTGCGCGAGAAGGGCACGCCCTACGCCGAACTCGGTCTCGGTGATCCGGCGCTGACCGATGACCAGCTTCTCGATGCCATGATGGCGCATCCGATCCTGATCAATCGCCCCATCGTGGTGACGCCGCTCGGGGTGAAGCTGTGCCGTCCCTCGGAGGAGGTCCTGCCCCTCCTCCCCGATCCGCAGCGCGCCGCCTTCGTCAAGGAAGACGGGGAACAGGTCGTTGACGAGCGCGGCCAGCGGATTTCGAGGAACGCCCCATGAGCGACGCAGCGGCCACCGCGAACGGCGCCTCTGCGGCGAAGGCGCCCGCCATGGGCCTGTTTGAACGCTACCTGACCCTTTGGGTGGGCCTGTGCATCGTCGTCGGCATCCTGCTCGGACAGGCCCTTCCCGGCGCCTTCCACATGATCGGCGCCGCCACGGTCGCCGAGGTGAACCTGCCCATCGCCGTCCTCGTCTGGCTGATGATCGTGCCCATGCTGCTGAAGATCGACCTCGCTGCGCTGGGTCAGGTCCGGGAGCACTGGCGCGGCATCGCCGCCACGGTTGGCGTCAACTGGCTGGTGAAGCCATTCTCCATGGCACTGCTCGGCTGGCTGTTCATTGGGACCCTGTTCCGCTCGATGCTGCCTGCGGACCAGATCGAATCCTACATGGCCGGGCTCATCCTGCTGGCCGCTGCGCCATGCACCGCGATGGTGTTCGTCTGGTCGAATCTCGTCGATGGGGAACCGCACTTCACCCTGTCGCAGGTGGCCCTCAACGACATCATCATGATCTTCGCCTTCGCACCCGTGGTGGGGTTGCTGCTGGGCTTGTCGGCGATCACCGTACCGTGGGACACGCTGCTTCTCTCGGTCGTGCTCTACATTGTGGTGCCGGTGATCGTCGCCCAGGCTTGGCGCAGAGCGATCCTGAACCGAGGCGGACAGGCCGCCCTCGGCCGCACGCTCCGTACCCTCGCGCCCCTCTCCCTGTCGGCGCTGTTGCTGACCCTGGTGATCCTGTTCGGCTTGCAGGGGCAGCAGATTGTGCGGCAACCCATTGTGATCGCCCTGCTGGCGGTGCCGATCCTCATTCAGGTCTATTTCAATGCGGGGCTGGCCTACTGGTTGAACAGGAAGCTCGGCGTGGAATGGTGCGTAGCGGGCCCCTCGGCCTTGATCGGCGCCTCAAACTTCTTCGAGCTGGCGGTCGCCACGGCGATTGCCCTGTTCGGCTTCCAGTCCGGCGCAGCACTGGCAACGGTCGTGGGCGTCCTGATCGAAGTGCCGGTGATGCTGTCCGTCGTTCACATCGTCCGACGGACGCGGCCTTGGTACGAGCGGCGGTGATCGGCCGGGGCTGAACGCGCAGTGGGCCGCAGCCTCTTAAGGCCGGGAAGCCGAGGCTTCGTTGCCGCCATCGTCGCCGCGCAGGTGCTGACCCAGATCGGCGCCTTCACCCTGCCCGCGCTGCTGCCCGGGTACATTGAACGCTGGGACCTGTCGAAGACCGAAGCGGGGTGGTTGATCGGCATCTTCTTCGCCGCGTACGTCCCCGCCGTGCCGCTGCTGCTGGCCCTGACGGACCGCCTGCCGACCCGGCGCATCTACCTGTTCGGCACCGGCATTACCGCCCTGTCCCACCTTGGCTTCGCCTTCATTGCCGATGGGTTCTGGTCGGGTTTCATCATGCGTGCACTTGCCGGTATCGGTTGGGCCGGGGCCTACATGCCCGGCCTGAAAGCCATCGCCGATCCGCTGGAAGGTGCCGAACAGTCCCGCGCGGTGTCGTGGCATGCAGCGGGCGTCGGGATCGCTGGCGCCCTGTCGTTCGCGGTCGCCAGCTTCTTCGATTTCCTGATCGGGCCCTGGTCGGCCTTCCTGTTCAGCGGATGCGCAGCGGCGACCGCCTACGTCATTGCCATCGCTATCCTTCCCGGCGCTCAACCATCACGCGCCACGGCCAAGCCCTCTGGCGCCCTGCTGGATTTTCGGCCCGTCTTCAAGAACCGACAGGTCATGGCGTGGATTGCTGGATATACCGTCCACACGTGGGAACTGGCGGCGCTGCGTGCATGGGCGGTGACGTTCCTCGCCGCCACCGCGTCACGGGTCGGATCTCCTGATTGGATGCCCGGTCCCGCTGTCATCTTCACCATTGCCGGGCTCGTGGGCATCGTCGTTTCCGTCACCGGCAACGAAACGGCCCTCCGGTATGGTCGAGCGCGTGTCGTCTTGTGGGCCATGCTCGTGGCGGCGGCGCTGTCGTTCGTCACGGGATGGATGACCGGCGTTTCCCTGATCGCGGCAACCATGGCCGTCCTCGTCTGGAACGCCGCGATCTTCCTCGACAGTTCGGCACTGACCGCCGGGACCGTGCAGGCCGCCGAGAAGAATCTTCGCGGTTCTACGATGGGACTTCACAGCATGGCTGGTTATGCAGGTGGCTTCATCGGACCGCTCGCCGTCGGGATGGTGCTCGATCTCTCCGGCGGCGACAGCGTCATGGGTTGGGGTCTGGCATTCGGGCACCTCGCCGTCGTGACCCTGCTCGGGTTGCTGGTGGTGCGTCGGCTCGGACGCTGATCCCGTCGCAATGGGAACGTGCTGAGGGCGGCTTGTCGGGCCCCGTTCTGCTTTGCATTGGAGATCGCGCGCGAGCCCATGGTCGTGCCGATGCCGTGAGACCATCCCCTCGCGGAGGTGGAAGGGCCCGTTCCGCTCGCAGCGCTGGCCCAAGAGCCGATGGTTCACTTCTCTCCGGGCATCGGCGATCCGATCCACGCTCACGTTCTCGCCCTACGCGCCAACGCCGGCTTCGAACCCCGCTTTGAACAGGAAGCGAATCAGGACGGGACCATCGTCGCGCTCGTGGGCGCGGGCTTGGGCATTACGATCCCGCCCCGTTCGCTATGTCGCCTCGGCCGTCCGGAACTCTGCGCGCGGCGGATCTTCGATGCCAAGGCGCTCTCGCACATGTGGCTCGCACACCGGGGGGTGGTCCGTTGGTGAGGCACATGATTGCGGAGACAACACGAGCGATCGGGGCCGCAGGCGGAACTTCCGAACCTGGCGACGACGGTGTGATGGGACGCTGAGCTCTGGCGGCTCTCGCGGACGAATTCGCATTTGGCGTTCGTCGATGCCGAACCCGATCTCACCTGTTGTCGTGCTGCCAGCAGGCGCCGCCTGACGCGAACGGAAGCCTCTTCTCTGGAACAAGAGTGAGCGTGCTCCGCCCGCCGGCGCGTCTGAAGTGCAAGAAAGCAAGCCGCGTTACAGGAAGGTCGCACTGCCGCGTCCGGTCCCTCGATTAAGGCTAACGCCCATCCGCCAATTGACAGATGGTATCCCTTTCTACCTATCATACCAAATCCGCCGCACCGGCCGCCTTCGCGGTTGGCCGCGCGGTCCGACGTACGCTCACAGGGCATTAGGAGGAAATCCAGCATGGCCGAGACCCCGATCCCGCGGCTGAACGGCGCGGTCGCGGCGCTGGAAGCCGGTGGGCCCGCCTTCGTGACCTTCTGTCCGCCGGATCCCGCCAGTGCCCTCATCATTTCCGAAGCGCCCTATGACGCCGTCGTGTTCGAAGCCGAGCACAACCCGTACGACATACGCGTCCTGAAGGAGTGCTTCCTCGCCCTGCTCAACCGCCGCCGTATCGCGGCGAGCGGCAGCATCGCTGCCCCCGTCGCGCCCATGGTCCGCATCCCGGTGAATGGCGGAGAGATGAACCAATGGCTGGCAAAGCAGGTCCTGGATGCCGGGGCCTACGGCGTCATCTGGCCGCATGTCAGCACGGTGGAGGAGGCACGGAACGCCGTGGCCGCCTGCCGCTACCCGCGGCCGGAGACGGCGCCGTTCTACGCGCCGCCGGGCATCCGTGGTGATTCGCCGCGCCACGCCGCGCGCTACTGGGGATTGACCCAGCAGGAATACTACGGCCGGGCCGACGCCTGGCCGCTGAATCCGGCCGGCGAGATCGTCGTCGGCATCATGTGCGAGGAGGTTCTCGCCGTGCGCAACCTGCCGCGCATCCTGCGCGAGGTGCCGGGCATCGGAGTCGTCATCATCGGCGAGGGCGACCTCTCGCAGGATCTCGGCGTGCCACGCCAGTACGAGCACCCCAAGGTGCAGGGCGCGATCGCCGAGGTCCTCGCGATCTGCAAGGAACATGGCGTGGCATGCGGGCACCCGCATGTCGGCAAGGACAATGTCGAGACGCTGCTGCAGCAGGGCTTCCGTTGGCTGATGCCGGGTCCCGTCGTGTCCCATCCGGGCCTCGAACTCGGGCTGCGGGCTGCCGGACGCCAGAGGGGATGAGCGACAACGCCAGGCGGGCGGCGGGGGCGGCGCGGGGCGTCGTGCCGATCGACGCGCAGCCCGTGCGGCGGCGCAAGCTGTATCAGGACATTGTCGAGCGGATGGAGCAGCTGATGCTCTCCGGCCACCTGCAGCCCGGCGACCTGCTGCCCTCCGAACGCGAACTGATGCAGACCTTCGAAGTCGGCCGCACCTCAGTGCGCGAGGCGCTGTTCGCGTTGCAGAAGATGGGCCTGATCGAGATCCGCAACGGCGAGCGCCCCTGCGTCACGCGCCCCTCGGCGATCGGCATGGTGCGGGAACTGTCCGGCGCTGCTCGACACATGCTGTCGAACCAGGACGGCGCGCGCGAGTTCCAGCAGGCGCGCGCCATCATCGAGGTCGCGCTTGCCCGGCATGCCGCCGAGCACGCGACGGAGGCCGACATCGCGGCGCTGCGCGAGGCACTCGTGCTGAATGGCGCGGCGCTGGACGACATGGACGCCTTCACGCGTACCGATGTCGCCTTCCACCTGCGCATCGCCGAGGTCACGCGCAACTCGATCTTTTCGGCGCTCAACACCGCGGTGAATGACTGGCTGGCGGAGCAACGGACGGTCGGGCTGGGCAACCCCGGCGCCGCGCGCGACGCCTTCAAGGCGCATGGCGCCATCTGCGAAGCGATCGCCGCGCACAAGCCGGATGAGGCGGAGCGAGCGATGCGGCAGCATCTCGCGGAAGTCGAGGCCTACTACTGGGCCGGGCGGAACAGGACGTGAGAGGATGCGAGAGAGCGGGATGAAGATCGACCTGAACTCGGACATGGGCGAGGGCTTCGGCGCCTGGCGCATGGCGGATGACGAGGCGCTGCTCGACATCGTTTCCTCGGTGAATCTCGCCTGCGGCTATCATGCCGGCGATGCGGTCATCATGGACCGCACGATCCGCATGGCGCGCGAGCGCGGCGTGGCGATCGGCGCGCATATCGGCTTCCCGGACATGATGGGCTTCGGCCGCCGGCCGATGCAGATCGACCCGGTCGAGATGGAGAAGCACGCGCTGTATCAGCTCGGCGCGCTGGAAGGGATCGCGCGCGCCGCCGGCGCGGAGCTGACTCATGCGAGCTTCCACGGATCGCTCGGCAACCTCGTGGCGGTGGATGCGCCGATGGCGGAGGCGATGATGCGTGCGGTCCGCGCCTTCAACCCGACGCTGTTCGTCGCCTGCAACCCGAACACCGCGAGCCAGCGCGCGGCCGACGCGCACGGCCTGCGCACCATGCAGAAGTTCACCGCCGACCGCGGCATGGATGCGCACGGCCTGCTGGTTCCCCGCAAGCACAAGGATGCGCTCGTCAAGGACCCCGAGGCGGTCAAGGCGCGGGTGAAACGCGTGTTGCGCGAAGGCACCGTCGCCGCGGTCACTGGCGAGACGCTGCAGATGCAGGTCCGCTCCATCCTGATCCACAGCGACACGGCCGGTGCCGTCGCCCTGGCGCGCACCATCCGCGAGGCGGTCGAGGAAGCCGGCGGCGTGGTCACGCCCTTCCCGCAGATCGCGGCCTGACCGGCGCCTTCCACATCCGCGGAGGTTCACGCCAGGCGGGAATGCCTGGGTCTGTCACACGGTAGGGTCGAGACGGCCGGAAGTGCCGCGCGGCTCGCATTTGATCGGGCGTCACCGGGCATATGGCCCGATGACCGACATATGAGGAGCAAGTCCAAGGATGCGAGCACTCCTGTGCCTGCTGACCGCGTTCGGCGCGCTTGTCGGCGCCACGCCGGGTATCGCCCAGCCTAGCTTTCCGGAGCGTGGGCGGCCGATCACCATGATCATTCCCTACCCGCCGGGCGGCGGCAACGACATCACCGGCCGCCTGCTGGTGCCCGAGCTCGAGCGCGCACTCGGCACTTCCATCGTCGTGATGAACCGGGCGGGCGCCGGATCACAGATCGGCATGCAGCAGCTCGCCGAGGCGCGGCCCGATGGATACACCATCGCCTACGGCCTCTGGCCGTCGACCATCACGCTGTATCTGACGCCCGGCCGCACTGCACCCTTCACGCGCGACAGCTTCGCGCCGCTGGCAATGCACATCATCGATCCCGGCGTGCTCGTGGTGCCGCAGCCGCGCCCTTTCCAGAGCTTTGCCGATCTTCTGGCCGCGGCACGCGCGCGACCCGGCGTCATCTCGATGGCTGACGCCGGCATCCTCGGGTGGGAGCATCTGGCGTCGTCGCAACTCCAATGGAGCCTGGGGATCGAGCTGAACCAGGTTCACTACGCCGGCGGCGGTGGCGTGGCGCGGGCGATCCTCAGCAACGAGATCGACGCGACGATGATGACCACGAGCTTCGCGCTGCCGCTGATACGCGACGGCCAGGTCCGCCCCCTGGCGATGCTGGCCCCGCAGCGCAGCGCCATGCTGCCGGACGTGCCGACGATGGCCGAGGCTGGGATGGCCCTTGCGGCGGGTTCGGCGCGCGGCTTCGTGGCACCGGCCGGCACGCCCGAACCGATCCTGCGCCGGCTGGCCGAAGCGCTGGACACGGCGATCAACAGCGAGGCGCATCGCGCCCAGCTTCAGCGCATCGGCCTGGCTCCGACCTTCCTCGGGCGCGCAGAATTCGCGGCGTACTGGCGGTCGGAGGAAGATCGGCTCCGCCCGATCCTCCAGGAGCTCGCGCGCCGCGGACAGAACAACTGAATCCGGATGCGAGGGGCGATCCCTCGCGTCGGAATACGCTGGCCGCCGGGGGCGCTTCAGCGCCCGGCTCGCCCGGTACGCGCCTGTTCGCGCAGGCGCGTCGCCGCGGCCTCAGGCCAGTTCGCGGCAGAATTCCTGGATGCGACCGCAGGCTTCCCGCAGGCTCGCCGTGTCGGTCGCGTAGGACACGCGGAAATACGGGCTCATGCCATAAGCGGAGCCCTGCACCGCCGCGACCTGCTTCTCCGCCAGCAACGCGGTGACGAAGTCGATGTCGGTCTCGATCTTCCGCCCGCCCTTGCTGGTCTTGCCGAGGCAGCCCGCGACGTTCGGGAACACGTAGAAGGCACCTTCCGGCTTGTGGCAGGTGATGCCTTCCGCCGCGTTCAGCATCTCGACGACGAGGTCGCGGCGCTCGCGGTACACGGCGGCGCGCTCGGCCAGCAGGTCCTGCGGGCCGTCCAGCGCGGCGATGGTCGCGGCCTGCCCGACGGTGGACACGCCGCTGGTGGACTGCCCCTGCACATTCGCCATCGCCTTGATGAGCTTCGCCGGGCCGCCGCAATAGCCGATGCGCCAGCCGGTCATGGCATAGGCCTTCGACGCCCCGTTCATCGTCAGCACGCGATCGCGCAGGCGCGGCTCGACCTCGGCGATAGTGACGAATTCGAAGCCGTCATAGATCAGGTGCTCATACATGTCGTCCGTCAGGATCCAGACATGCGGGTGCTTCAGCATGACGTCCGCGATCTCCCGCATCTCGGCGCGGGAACAGGCGGCGCCGGTCGGGTTGCTCGGGAAGTTCAGGATCAGCCACTTGGTGCGCGGCGTGATCGCGGCGTCGAGGTCCGCCGCACGCATCTTGAAGCCGTTGTTCTGCGGGCAGGGAACGCCAACCGGCACGCCGCCGGCGAACTTCGCCATGTCGGCGTAGCTGATCCAGGACGGGCGCGGGATCACCACCTCATCGCCCGGGTTCACCGTCGCCATCAGCGCGTCGAAGATGATCTGCTTGCCGCCGTTGGCGACGAGGATTTCCTCGACCGCGTATTCGAGCCCGTTGTCACGCTTGAACTTGCGCGCGATCGCGGCCTTCAGCGCCTTGGTGCCCTCGGTCGGCGGGTATTTGGTGTCGCCCGCGCGCGCCGCGGCGTGCGCAGCCTCGACGACATGGTCGGGCGTCTGGAAGTCGGGCTCGCCCTGCGATAGGCTGA
This sequence comes from Roseomonas sp., assembly GCA_041914265.1. Lineage (GTDB taxonomy): Bacteria > Pseudomonadota > Alphaproteobacteria > Acetobacterales > Acetobacteraceae > Neoroseomonas. The sequence continues at coordinate 51,809 of JAYSDS010000001.1, read as the reverse complement.
TGACCGCGACGCCGCGAGCGCGCAGGTCGCGCGCCATCGCGGTCATGGCCGCGCTTGCCGAAACTTCGACGTTGTCGAGACGGTCTGCGAGATCGGGCATCGGCTGGGTTCCGCATGACATGGAGAGACCGGCACCTATCGTGCCGTCAGACGGCATTACATTTCGAACAACGAAATTCGTCCGTCAAGTCCCTCTTTCCCCAGGGTTGGCCGCATGTTACCGGCACTGCTGCAATGACAGACGCCCGCGATACCCCAGGTGACCGTGCCGAGACGGCCGGCGGCGTTATTGCCGTGGACCGCGCCATCGATCTGCTCGATGCCTTCCGCTGGGGCGATGACGGGCTGTCGCTGGCGGAACTCGCCAATCGCACCAGCCTTCACAAGACGACCATCCTGCGCCTGGCGGTGTCGCTGCAGGCGGCGGGGATGCTGGCGCGGTCGGCGAATGGCGAATTCCGGCTCGGCGCCAACATCCTCAAGCTCTCGGCCATCCTGCGCGCCTCGCAGCGGTTGGACCGGGAGGCACTTCCCTTCCTCCAGACCCTCGCCGCGGAATGCCGCGAAAGCGCATCGCTCTTCATCCGCGATGGCGATGCGCGCATCTGCCTGGCCCGCGCCGAGGCCGAACAGAGCGTGCGCGACGCCCCGCGCCGCCTGCTGCCCCTGGCACTGGATGACACCTCCGCCGGGCTCGTGTTGCGCGGGATGGAGGGCAACTGGGTGGCGCCACCGGGCACACCCTTCCGCCCGATCTTCACGACCGGCGTGACGGACCCTCAGACGGCGTCGCTGAGCGCGCCGGTCTTCGACGCCGAGGGCGACATCGTCGGGTCGATGACAATCTCCGGCCCGGCCTTTCGGCTGACGGTCGAGGTCGCGCAGGAATTCGCACCACGACTCGTCAAGCAGGCGGAAGCCTTCTCGACCAGCCTCGGCTATCGCACCGAGATGCCACCGACGCGGAGCACCGCACCGCGCCGGGAACGTCGCGCGTCCACGGGCACCAAGACCGGGACGCGCTGACCATCCAGGGTCAGTTGTTCTGACCCTGGCGGACGATCTCCTCGACGATCGGGCGCATCGCGTTCTCCTCGCGCGTCCAGTAATCGCTGAATGCCGCCGGCCCCATGAAGGTGATGTCGAGGCCGAGGCGGCGCAGCGTGTCGCGATGCGCCTGGCTGGTGATCGCGGTCTCCAGCGCCTGCGCCAGGCGGCGCACGATCGGCTCCGGCGTGCCGGCGGGGGCGACGAAGCCGCGCGCCGAGCCGGCGGTGAGCGGCGTGCCGAGCGACGCCAGCGTCGGGATGCCGGGCAGGAACTCGTTCGGCTGTTCCGACAGCACCGCCAGCACGCGCACCAGCCCCGACCGGCTCTGCGTGATCGCCGTGCTGCTGGAGGACATCATAACGTCGATCTGGGATGCGATCAGCGCCGTGATCGCCGGCGCGGCGCCCTGGAAGTGCACCTGGTTGAACTCGATGCCGAGCGCCTGCTGCAACTGGATGGTCGAGATGTGCTCCCAGCCCAGAATGCCCGGATCAGCCATCGACACCACGCCCGGCCGCGCCTTCGCCGCGGCCACGAGGTCGGCAAAGGTACGGCTCGGGCTGTTGGCCGGCACCAGGATCGTACCCGGATCGATGACGTGCAGCGCGAGCGGCACGAAGCTGTCCCGGTTGAACGGCGCCCGGCGAGACGGGTCGAGATACAGCGTGAAGGTGGACGGCCAGAGGCCGTAGGCGATGGTGTAGCCATCGGGCCGCGCGCGAGCGAGTTCCGCCATGCCGATCTGCGACCCGGCACCGGCGCGGTTCACGATGACAACCGGCACGCCGAGCGCGCGTTCCAGCTCGGGCCCCAGCGCGCGCGCGGTGACGTCGCTGCCGCCACCAGGCGGATAGGGCACGATGACCGTCAGCGGCCGGCCCGGTTCCGGGAAGGGTGCCTGCGCCACGGCGGGAAGCGCCGGGAACGTCGCGGTCATTGCCGCCGCGGCGAGCAGGTTGCGTCTCAGCATGGTAGCCATCTCCTGAAGAACGTCGGGCACCGTTGCGTCGCGCCTCGACCTTGTGCCTGCGCGAGGCCGCGTTCTGTGCGCCGCCTTCGCCTGCCGTGTGCCGGCGGGGCTTGGGGCCCGCTCCCTAGATTGGTCAGCCCAGCGTCTGCGGAAACGGCGCGATGGTGCCGCCCGCCGCCTCGATCGCACCGCGGATGGTGCGCGCCAGCTCCACCGCGCCTGCGGTGTCGCTGTGGATCAGGATGGAATCAACCTTCATGTGCAGCACCTCGCCGGTGATGGCGACGACAGTGCCGTCGGTCAGCAACCGCGCCACGCGCTCGCGCACCGCATCCGCGTCCTTCACCATCGAACCCGGCAGCTTGCGCGACACCAGCAGGCCCTTCGCGTCATAGGCACGGTCGGCGAGGAACTTGGTGAAGACGCGCAGCCCTTCCGCCTCGGCGGCACGCGCGATGGCGGTGCCGGGGGCGGAGGAGACGAACAGCGTCCTGTCGAAGGCCCGCACCGCGCGCGCCATCGCATCGGCCATCGGCTGATCCACCGCGATCAGGTTGCCGAGCGCGCCGTGGAAGCTGGCATGGGCCATCTTCGCTCCGGCGGCGCGGCAGATGCCCTCCAGCGCGCCGAGCTGGTAGATGGCGTGCTTCTCCATCTCCTTCGGATCGACCTGCATCAGCCGCCGGCCGAAGCCCATGATGTCGGGGAAGCCGATATGCGCCCCGATCGCCACGCCGCGTTCCTGGGCCATACGCACTGTGCGGTCCATGATCACCGCGTCGCCGGCATGGAAGCCGCAGGCGAGATTTGCAGAGGAGACGATGTCGAGCAGCGTCTCGTCCTCGGCCATGCGGTAGGCGCCGAAGCCTTCCGCCATATCGGAGTTGAGATCGATCTTCATGGCGTGTTCCTGCCCTCGGGGGTGAAGAGCATCAGTGCGGTGCCGAAGCCGACGACGGTGCCCGGCGCCGCCAGAAGCGCGCCGACCACGCCGTCCTCGCTGGCCGTGACGGGTTGGAGCAGCGCGCCGCAGCGCAGCAGCGCGACGATGTCGCCGGCCCGCACGCGCTGCCCCGGCCGGACAAGTGGCGCGTCGGCATAGGGATGCGTCGCGAGGAACTCGCCCGTGCCGCGCGCGGCGAGGCTGGGCGGTTCCGGCGCCGGCTGAACCGGCAACGGCTCGGCCGCGACAGGGGCGCCGCCGCCCAGCGTCAGCCGCAGCCGCGCTGTGGGCGTCGTCAGTTCGAAGCCGTCGAGGCCGGCGGCTTCGAGCCAGGTGGCAATCTGCCGTACCTCATCCGCATTCATGGCCGTCGCCCCGTACCGCAGAGCGTTCGGTAGTGACCCGACAGGCGCCGCAAGGAGGCGACCCACGCATCTGCCTGCCGCACCGCCACCAGCGCATCCTGATAGGCCACCGGCACGAAGCGCAGCCGGCTGCCGAGCGGCGCCTGGGCCAGACGCCACAGATCGGGCTCGATCACTGTCGCAATCTTCGGATAGCCGCCGGCGGTGTGGGCATCGCTCATCTGGATAATCGGCTCGCCGGAGGGCGGCACCTGCACGATGCCGGGCACGATGCCGTGGGACCGCATCTCGAGCCGCTTCGCGAAGTCGAGCGGCTGGCCGAGCAGACGGAAGCCGGCGCGGTTGCTCTGCCCGGAGATCTTCCAGGCAGTCGCCCAGAAGCGCTGCTGCGATTCTTCGGTGAACAGCTCGTACTCGCCGGCGGTCAGCACGCGGACGGCGGTGGTGTTCGGCTGCAAGTCGTCCGGTGCGAAGTCGGCGGGCAACGCGGCGTCCGGCGGCTGTACGCCGAACCCCGGTCCGGCAAGCGCAGCAGTTGCGGTGCCGGCCGGCAGCACATCGCCTGCCTGCAACCAGCGCCCCTCATGCCCGCCGAAAGCGCCACGGAATTGCGTGCTGCGGGAATTGAGGATCACCGGCACGTCGATGCCGCCCGCCACGGTCAGGTAGGCGCGCGCGCCGCGGCGCGGCGCGGCGATGGTCAGCACCTGCCCCGCCTCCGCATGGCGAGCCCACCAGGGCAGCATCGGTGCGTCGTCGAGCGTGGTGGTGCAGCCGGCGCCCGTCATGGCGAAGCCGGTCGCTTCTCGAAAGCGGAAGCGGCACGGGAACGCCTGAATCTCGATGCCGGCGAGATCATCCTCATTGCCGAGCATGGCGTTGCCGGCCAGCAGCGCAAGCCGATCCATTACCCCGGAATAGCTGACGCCGTAGCGCAGATACGGCGCGCGCCCGAGATCCTGCACCGAGGCGAGCGGCGCGATGTCGAGAACCTCGATCACAGGATCACCCGTTCGGCCCGGAAGCGCACGATGTCGCCGGGCGCGAGCAGCGCGGGCGGATCCTGGTGCGGATCGAAAACAGGAAGCGTCGTGCGGCCCAGCCAGTTCCAGCCACTGGGCCCCACCGTGCCGCCCATGCCGCCCTGGAAGCCACCGATGGAGACGGTGCCCGCCTCGGCACGGATGCGCGGCACCTTGCGTCGTGGCATGGCGATGCGCGGATCGAGCCCGCCGAGATAGACATTGCCGGGATGGCTGCCCACGGCAAAGACAATCATCCGGCTTTCCGTGTGAAGCCGCACGACCTCTTCGGGTGGGAGCTTCGCGTGGGCGGCGATCTCGTGCAGGTCGGGGCCGTATTCGCCGCCATAGATGACGGGCACATCGACCACGCGGCCTTCCGTCTGGTCCGGCTCCGCGGCATTCCAGGCGGCGACGAGGGCTTCCTCGATACGCTCCGGGTCTTCCGGCGGCGCGTCGAAGGTCAGCATCACATTGGTCATGCACGGTGCGGCTTCCCGCACACCCCGCCAGGCGGAGACGACGCGCGTCAGCGTCCAGATGCGGCGCTGATTCGTCAGGTCGAAATCGCCCGGCGCTTCGAACAGCAGGTGGGTGGTGCCCAGCATGCTGACGCGCGGCTGCGTCAGTTGGTTATCGACCAGCATCGCTGCCCTCCGCCGCGCGCGCCGCGAGCCAGTGTTCCAGATGGTGGATGTCGGCACCGCCGGCGCGGAAGCCGTCCTCGCGCATGATGACGGTGCAGAGCGGCGCGTTGGTCGTGATGCCCTCGATCCGCAGTTCCGCAAGGGCCGAGATCATGCGCGCAATCGCCTGCTCCCGCGTCGCGCCATGCGCGATCACCTTGGCGATCAGCGAGTCATAGTGCGAGGGCACAGTGTAGCCGGCCATCAGATGCGTATCGACGCGCAGCCCCGGCCCACCCGGCAGCCGCAGCCCGGTGATGCGACCGGGCGAGGGCACGAAGGTGAAGGGGTCCTCGGCGTTGATGCGGCATTCGATGGCATGGCCGCGCGAGGCGACATCGGCCTGGGCGATGCCGAGCACCTCCCCCTGCGCGATCCGTAGTTGCTCGCGCACGATGTCGATGCCCGTGACCATCTCCGTCACCGGATGCTCCACCTGCACGCGGGTATTCATCTCGATGAAGTAGAAGGCGCCGTTCTCGTAGAGGAACTCGAAGGTGCCTGCGCCGCGATAGCCGATGCGGCGGCAGGCCTCGACGCAACGCTCGCCAACGTCGCGCAGCACATCGGGTGCAATGCCTGGCGCCGGGGCTTCCTCGACCACCTTCTGGTGCCGCCGCTGCATCGAGCAATCGCGCTCGCCGAGCCAGATCGCGTTGCCATGCGTGTCGCACAACACCTGGATCTCGACGTGGCGCGGGGTTTGGAGAAACTTCTCCATGTAGAGGTCGCTGCGGCCGAAGGCGCGGCCGGCCTCGCTGCGCGTGATGGCTACCGCCTCGGCCAGGGCCTCGGCCGAGGCGACGACGCGCATCCCGCGGCCGCCACCGCCGCCAACCGCCTTCACGATGACCGGATAGCCGATCTCCTTGGCGATGCGCGCGATGGTGTCGGCTTCGTCGGGCAGCGGTTCGTCGGGGCCGGGCACGCAGGGAACGCCCGCTTCGATCATCGCGCGCTTGGCGGCGATCTTGTCGCCCATGGTGCGGATGGACGCCGGCGTCGGGCCAATGAAGACCAGGCCCGCATCCTCCACCGCCTCGGCGAAGGCCGCGTTCTCGCTGAGGAAGCCGTAACCGGGGTGGACCGCCCCGGCACCGACGGTCTCTGCCGCCAGCAGCAGCGCGGGGATGTTGAGGTAGCTGTCGCGCGACGGCGCGCCGCCGATGCAGATGGCGTCATCGGCCGCGTCCAGCCATGGCGCGCCGCGATCGCCTGCCGAGTAGGCCGCGACGCTGCGCAATCCGGCCTCGCGGCAGGCACGGATGACGCGCAGCGCGATCTCGCCGCGATTGGCGACGAGGACCGTGTCGAAGCGGCTCATGCGCGCAGCCGGAACAGCGGCTGGCCGGCCTCCACCTCCTCGCCGGACTCGACGAGGATGGCCTCCACCGTGCCGGCATGCGGCGCTGCGATGGCGGTGAACACCTTCATCGCCTCGATCAGGCACAGGGTCTGCCCAGCCTCGACCGTCGCGCCGACGGTGACGAAGGGCGGAGCGTCCGGCGCGGGGGTGCGATGGAACACGCCGAAGGACGGGGACCGCACGGTGTCGCTCGACGCGGGGGCCTGTACCGCAGCGGGCGGCGGCGTTGGCGTTTCGGCGGGCATGCGCAGGTCCGGTGTCGGCGCCGCATCCGTCGGGGCGCGTGCCGCCGGCGAGGCGCCGGACCGGCTCAGCCTGAGTGTGGTGCCGCCTTCTGTCAGTTCCAGGTCCGTCACCTGGGATCGCGAAACCAGGTCGATGAGGGCTTTGATCTTGGCCAGATCCATGCGGGGTCCTCAGGGAAACGCGGGCGCGCAGACAGCCGCGACGGCGGGCGACCCGCATCGCGCTTTCGCATACCGTTGCGCGAAATGACATGCCATGCAACGAAATTTTCTTATGCCGACGCTTGCGGCGAGAAGGGATGCTCTACCCCGGCAGCATGCTCTTGACGAAATTCCGTCAGTCGGAATGTAATTCCGATAATTGAAACACTACCCCTTGCCCGCGCGCCCGCCGCGCCGGCACGCGGCCTATCAGAGGGGCTTGTTCATTGAAGGTCTGCATCTACGGCGCCGGTGCCATCGGCGGACATCTGGCAGCGCGTCTGGCGGCTGGTGGCGCCGAGGTCTCGCTGATCGCACGCGGCCCGCAGCTCGCCGCGATCCAGGCGCGTGGCCTGACCGTGAAGACCCCCGAGGGCGTCATGGAATGCCGGCCGCGCGCGTGCGCCGATCCCGGCGAGCTCGGCCCGCAGGATGCCGTGATCGTCACGGTGAAGGCCCCTGCGCTGCCAGCGGTCGCTGCCGGGATCGCACCGCTGCTGCGCCCCGATACGGCGGTGGTCTTCGCCATGAACGGCGTGCCCTGGTGGTACTTCGACCACCACGGTGGTTCGCTGGAGGGCCATCCGCTGCCGACGCTCGACCCCGGCGGCGTGGTGCGGGCCACGGTTGGCGTCGATCGCGCCTCGGCGGGTGTTGTCTATTCGTCCTGCACGGTCATCGACCCCGGCGTTGTCCATGTGGCGGACAGCCGGCACCGCATCGTGCTCGGACAGCCCGATGGCGGAACCTCGGCGATGCTCGCGGGCGTCAGCGCGGCGTTGCATGCGGGCGGGATGCACGCCCCGGTCAGCGCGGAGATCCGCCGCGAGATCTGGATGAAGCTCGCGATCAACCTGTCGAGCGGCCCGCTCTGCATGCTCTCCGGCCTCGGCTGCGCGGACACCTTCCGCAGCGAGGCGGTGGTGCTCGCCGCCACCCGCATGACCGAGGAAGCGATGGCGATCGCCGCGGCAACGCTCGGCCGCCCGCTCGACATCGACATGGACGCCCGCATCGCCTCGGCGAAGGGGATGCAGCACAAGCCCTCGATCCTGCAGGACATGGAACTTGGCCGGCCGGTCGAGGTGGATGCGCTGTTCCGCGTGCCGCTCGAACTGGCGCGGCTGTTCGACGTGCCGACCCCGACGCTCGACCTGATCGTGGACCTGGCCAGCCAGGCGGCGAGAGCGCGCGGCCTGCTCGACTGACGACGACCAACAAGAACAAGAGCGGCGAAACGCCGCACGGCAAGGACGACGTTTCTGGAGGACGACCATGACGAACGAGTTCCGCAGGGCCGGACGCCGGCACCTGCTTCAAGCCGCGATCGGGCTGCCGGCGCTGGCCGTCGCAACGCCTGCCATCGCGCAATCCTGGCCGAACCGGCCGATCCGCATCGTCGTGCCGCTGGCACCAGGCGGTTCGACCGATGTGATGGCGCGCATCCTCGCTGAACGTCTCGGCGCCGCGCTCGGCCAGCCGACCGTTGTCGAGAACCGGCCCGGAGCGAGCGGCAATATCGGCATGGAAGCGGTCGCCCGCGCCGCGCCCGATGGCTACACCTTCGGCGTGGCAAACGTCACGCAATGGACTGTGAACGAGTATCTCTACGAGCGCATGCCCTACGACACCCAGCGCGACCTCGCCTATGTCGCGATGAACTGGGAACTGCCCAACGCGCTGACGGTACCGACGGCGCATGTGCCGGCCACCACGGCGCGTGCCTTCATCGACTGGGCGAAGGCACAGCCACAGGGCGTCGCCTATGGCACGGGCGGTGTCGGCTCGACGTCGCATCTGCTGTCGGAGTTCCTCGGCCAGCAATACGGGCTGAGCCTGACGCATGTGCCTTATCGCGGCGGTTCGGAATCGCTGACGGCACTGTTGCGCGGGGATGTGCTGTTCACGTTGGACGTGCTGACCAATACGTTGCCGTCGATCCAGCAAGGGGCGTTGCGCGCGCTGGCGGTGACGGGGTCGGAGCGATCCACCCTTTTGCCGGACGTGCCGACCTTCACCGAAGCCGGGCTGCCCGGGCTGTCGCTCACCTCCTGGGGCGGCTTCGTCGCGCCCGCGGCGACGCCGAGGGAAATCCAGGACCGCGTCGCCTCGGCGCTCGCGACCATCGTGACGATGCCCGATGTGCAATCGCGTTTCGCCTCGCTGGCGGCGCGGCCGATCTCCAGCACTCCCGAGCAGATGTGGGAGCGGCTGGATCGCGAGCGCCCGATCTGGGCGCAACTGGTGCGCGCCTCTGGCGCTCGCGCGGGCTGAACCAGGAGCGCGGCGGCTGCTCCCGCCGCCGCGCGCCACTCACTGGCGGTCGATGCGCAAGCTCGGAATGATCTGCCCGAAGCGTCGATAGGTGCTGATCACCTGATCGCGATACGCAACTCCCGTCACCAGCGACCGGGTCGCCATGTAGCGGGCCATGAGTTCGTGCCATTCGGGCATGGCGTCCACCTTCTGCAGGATGCGGATCCAGGTCTGGACGATCTCGGGTGGGAGGTTGGCAGGCCCGACCAGACCGAAGCCGATCTGCACCGGCAGCGGATAGCCGAGTTCCCCGAAGCTCGGCACCTGTTCCATGCCGGGGCTGCGTTGCGGGCCGATCTCCGACAGCAGGCGCACCTGACCGGCCGTCAGCAGAGGCGCGTAGTCGGACGACACTGCCATGTCGATATGGCCGCCGAGCAACGCGGTGACCGTTTCCGCACCGCCCTTGAACGGCACGAAGATGCTGTCGATGCCGAGATGCTGGAACGCGGCGGCGGTGGCCAGATGCGGCCCGGACATCGGCGTCGCGGAGGCCCAGCGCAGCTTGCCGGGATTGGCCTTTGCGAAGTCGACCAGCTCCGCCCAGCTTTGCCATTGGCTGCCAGTCAGCACGTAGTTCGGATGCAGCAGCGTGGCGTACTGAGCGATGTAGGTGAAGTCGGTCTCGACATCGTAGGAGACGGTCTGCAGGTGCGGCACGGTGCTGAAGGGCGATCCGGGCGCATGCAGCAGCGTATACCCATCGGCGGGGCTCCGGGCGGCCCGCGTTGTGGCGATGGTCTGCGCGCCGCCCGGCCGGTTCTCCACCACCACCGGCACGCCGAGTTCCTTGGCTGCCTCGCGGGCGATGAAACGCATCGTGCCGTCCGCCGAGCCGCCAGGCGCGAGGCTGAGCAGGATGGTGATCGGCCGGTTCGGATAGGCGCCTTGCGCCACGGCGATGCGCGAAACGGCGAGCGCCGCGGGAAGGGTGAGCAGCAGGCGTCGGAACATGAAGATCTCCTCGGAGGCGGCTTTTCACCGCGATGGTTGGGCCCGTCGGGCCGTGTCGGCGTTCCCGGTGCGTCGGGTTGACGTTTCGGAAGATGAAACGCTATTCTGTATAATGAAAATTTAAGGTCTAGCTCGCGGTGTCAAGCGCAAATGCGTCGCCGGTTGCCGCGGGCGTCGACGAAGCTCATCGCCATCCCATGGGAAGGAACTTCCGCATGACCCCGCCTGAAAGAATGCGCGCCCTGCTGGCCAAGCCGGACTTTGTGACCATGCCGGCCATCTGGGACGGCCTGACCGCCAAGCTGACGCGAGATGCCGGCTTCGAGACCGCCTTCCTCTCCGGCTCCTGCGTCGCCGCCAGCCGCCTCGGCGGTCCGGATCTCGATCTGCTGTCCTTCGCGGAGATGCTGAACAGCCTGGAGATGGCGCGCGGTGCGGCGCCGGACCTGCTGATCCTCGCCGATGCAGACCACGGCTACGGCAATGCGGTGAATGTGCAGCGCACCGTCCGCGCCTATGGCCGCGCCGGCGCCGCCGCCATCCTGATCGAGGACAAGATCACCCCGCGCGCTCTGACGGCGTCGGGCAAGCCCGGCCTGCCGCGCGAGGAGATGCGGATGAAGGTCCGGGCCGCGGTGGAAGCCGCGAAGGACAGCGGCATCCTGGTGATGGCGCGCACCGATGGCCGGCCGACGGCCGGCATCGACGAAGCGCTGGCGCGCATTGAGATGTATGTCGAGGAAGGTGCGGACATCCTGTTCCTCGACAGCCCGAAGGACGAAGACGAGATCAAGCGCGCTGTTGCGGCGTCCAAGGGCAAGCCGCACTTCGCGGTGCTGTCGCCGGGTGCCGATCGCGCGACGCCGCACCAGGCGCGTGCGGCGGAGCTTGGCTTGAAGATCGGCACCTTCCCGACCGGAACGCTATCGCCTGCCATGGCGGGGATGAAGGCCGGTCTTGCTGCGCTGCAGGCCGGCAAGTCGGCCGCCGATGGCGCGCTGCCGCCGGCCGAGTTCCGCCAGACGCTGGGCTATGCCGCGTATGAGGCGGCAGCCAAGCCCTTCGTCCTGCCGGCCTGACCGGCCCGATAGGCAGAGGGCCGCGCGCCCTCTGTCCTTGCCCTCGGGGGAGAGCCGCCAATGAGGATTGTTGTCGAGAGCCTTCTGGGCGGTGCCGGGCGGGCGTCGGGCGGGGTTGCCATCATTGATGTATTCCGTGCCTTCACGACCGCTGCCGTCGTGCTGGCAAACGGAGCCACCCGCATCATCATGGTTGGCAGCGTCCAGGAGGCACTGTCGCTGCGCGAGCGCGGCATCGTCCACGTCTGCATGGGCGAGGTAGGGGGCGTCGCCCCGCCTGGCTTCGACTTTGGCAACTCGCCCTTCGAGGTATCGACTCGGAACTTTGCCGGCATGGCCGTCGCGCAGCGCACGAGCGCCGGCACGCAGGGCATCGTCGCGGCGCGTGGGGCGGAAGCGCTTTACGCCGCGTCGCTCGTCACGGCCACCTGTACAGCGCGTGCGCTCCGCACCTGCGGCGCAGCGCAGGTCACGCTCGTCGCGATGGGGCATGAAGGTGTCGAGCGCACCGATGAGGACGAACTCTGCGCCCTGCATCTGCGCAACCTGCTGGAAGGCCGCGGCGGCGATCCCGACGCCGTGCGTCGCGCCATCCTGGCCGGTAGCGAGGCGGCGCGCTTTCTTGATCCGGCGAGTGGACACGGCCATCCGCGTGACCTCGACATTGCCCTCGATATCGATCGCTATGACTTTGCGGTCCGAGTCGTCATGGAAGACGGCCATCCCGTTGGTCGGATGGAGAGGAAGGTCTGACCGAGATCGGGCTGGCCAGTCCGATGGCTGCGAGCGCGTGAGAGATCGAAACGCGGGGCCTGCCGATCGCCGAGCAAGCCCGCCGGGATCGCCGCCTGCTCGGTCTCGACCTGCAGTACGTCATCGATCTCGACATCACGCTCACCGGCTTCAGCCTGCCGGAGATCGATGTCCTGATCGGGGAGCTGTCGCTGCCCCCGGCGCCGGCAAAGGCGGCCCCGGTGGACGCGGTCGCTGCCCTGGCGCCACCGGCCCGCAGCGTTCCTCGCGACGAAAAGCTCATACCGTCGGTACGAGGCCCTGTGCTCGTGCCGAGGCTGCGAACGCGGCCTTTCGGTGGTCCGAGGGAGCCTTGGGCGTCACCTATTGAGTGCGGTCCATGAATGAGCCGAACAACTCGCCCTCGATCGCGGCATGGGCAAGCACCGTGCCGGTCCACAGATGCCGCCGCGGCCCCTCCGGAAGGTGAAGCGCGCCCGCCTCGGACGGTTCGGCCCCGGCTTCGCATATCCATTCCGATCATCGGCGCAGCCCATATAGAGCGGCCGGGCGAATATCAGCTTCAATTCGTCCAGCGTGAACGGGCGCCGCTTCTCGCCATCGGTGGGGCGGTGGTGCCCTTCGCCGTGCTGGCGTTCAAGCCATTGGCCTGGTTCCGCGAAAGCTTGCTCGGCCTTGGCCATCTCCTCGGGGTGCCGCGCCTTCGCGTCGGCATACGTTACCAGCCCGTAGCTGCCCCAATGCTCGCCCTTGCCAATAATCGGGCAGAAGGCATCGGGCACCCGCCTCCGAAGCACCCAATTCAGGCCCTTGCCCCGGAACCACGCACGGCACCTTTGGCACCACTTCCGACCCCCGCTGTGTAGCGGCGGTGCGGGGCCGAGGCATTGCGAACGCCTTGGATTTCTCTGCATCCCCAGAGCTTCCTAGGGCGATTATGGAACTGGCGGAGGGAGTGCGCCCGGATTCGAACCGTCTCTAAGCCGAAAGTCGGGCGAGGTAGGATAACTCGGACGACGAGAAGCTAATTGTGGCCAATCTTTTCCCAACTACTGTCGATCGTTGTTGGAATTTAATGACGTCAGAGCCGCTGCCATCTCGCGTGCCTCCCAATCAGGCAGATTTCTTTGCCCCATCGGAGTGGCATTCATTGTAACGATCTGCGCTGGCTCAACAAAGTGCCACCGGTCTCGGACTATGGCGTCTAGCGCATCCAGCGTATTCTTCGCGAGCTTCGCCCCAACGCGTTCCAACTCTTCAGGAGAAACCAAACCAGAAGGGATCTCCTCGGTAAGCGCCACTCGGCAACGCGCCGCCATGGCCATCTCGACGTCACGGCGCAAGAATCCGCCGAAAGCTCGATCAATTCCTTCCGGACTGGACGCGAGGGCCAGCCTGCGGAATTTCTCCCTGTAACGGTGTCCAGGTCTGTCGCCAGCACCGTCTCCTTGGCGGTACAGAACGCGGCAGAACCCACCATCGAGGAGGATGTCGGCGAGCTTGGTTAGATCACCGCTCCTCTTCAGGATATGAATGAGCGTTTCCACGCGGTCGCGGCAGTCCCAATCTGGCTCTATGAGGACAACCTTCCACGCCGCTAGCTGTTGCGGCGTGCGGGCGGTACCAGCAATGATGCCGTCCTTAACCTTCAGCGGTAATCTCGGGACAGGAAGCGGGAAGAAAAAGTAGAAGTGGTGAGCATCTCGCTCTACCTCGTCCATAGTCGCGGTGATTACAAGGTTCTGCGGCTGCGGTGCGACATGCTGCTGGTTGGCAGAAAATGCATGATTTCTAGCTTCGACACGATATGTTTGTCGGTCGTGCGCGCTAAAGTACAGACCCTCAACGACTGTATCGCCCGTGATCTCATCTGGGGCCTCCAACCAAAGGAGATCGCGGACGATTGTGTTGACGTCGGCCTCATGGCCCGGCTCGACGGTCCAGCCGCGCGCCTCTCTTACCACAGACATTAGGCCTGGCATCCTGAATGCTTCCCCGCTGGCGCGAGCGAGGCCGTGGAACTCGCAGGCGACGGTAGCAGTGTCGATAAGACTCAGCGATGGGAAGTCGGCGTGGCGGACCTCCTTAAAATTGTCGAAGGCTTGCGCCACGAAGTCGGCAACGACAGTGCGAGCATCTCGGCCAGATCTTTCGTCGTCGGCAGATGCCCCTGCCGGCTCGACGCGGCCCATCTGTTCCTCGAACCACTCTTGCCCACAGATCTTGTGAAGATGCTCGAACAGGGAGCACTCCGCCTCGCAGAAACGTGCGCGATCACCTGCAGCGTTGGCGAGAGGCTTCCCATGTTGGAAGTAGCATTTCGCTATTTCTGCCACGAGACGCGAAAGAGGTGCAAGCGGGCCACGGTCGCCCCCTTTTAACGCCACGTAAGAGCCGTCAGGTGTCCGTATCCGTTGGTCTGGTCGAAGAAGATAGCGGTAAACTTCAATGGGTCTGGCAGATTTATTTCTGATGCCCGTTCCTTTACAAAAATTGATTACGGCTCCCCAATTTTCGAAGGTCGGCCGGTTGGCCTGTCCCATGCGAGCAACGACTAGGCGCTCGGCCAGAGACAAAGCCGCAATTGTGGCGATCGCGCATCGCGCGCGGGCCAAGTACCTGTCGAAGACGATCGCCGCCTGGCGCTCCCCTACCATCACCCTGCCTCTGAAACCTCTCATGGTTTTAGAAGTCTAGAGTTACTGGCACCTTCGATCCAATCCTCCGTGCAAAAAAATCAGTGCACGGGAACTTTTGTGTCTCTCGGTACGCCGGGCGCTCGATCCCTTCCGGGGGCTCCTACTGAAAGTGCGATACAGAATTTAAGTTACTGATATTGCGCATATTTTTCTCGTGACCCATGTTTCCTGCAGTCAGTAGCAACGGGCAGCCGCCTGGCCGCTCAGAAGCTGACCTAGAGGAGCAGGTACGTGCCGGACGATGTCCGCAGACCCTCGGAAGCCATGCTCGACGCCAGCCTGCATCAAATGCAGGGACCGAGCGCGCCTCCGCCACGGCTTTCCCAGGTTGCCCGCCTGCTGCTCGATCTCGGCATCTACGATGCGGATCTTATTAGGACGTTGCCGCGCGATGTCGTCCTAGAGGCGACCGGACGCAGCCTCTTGCTGGCCACATCCGGGCTAACGACCGCGCTTCTGGCCGCCACGGCGGTCGCCGTCGAAGCGGGCGGTACAGCAACCGCATGGACTATCGGCGGCCTGGCCGGAACCGCCGTCGGGGCGCTCGTCGGGGGTGCAGACCGCATCCTGATCGCCTCTAACCGAATCGAAGATGCAAAGGCCTCCGTTGGATTGGGCCGCACCCATCGCGGCACCCTCGGGATGTGGGCGCGGGTCGTCGTCGGCGTTTTCATCTCGGGAAGCCTTGGAGTTCTCGGTGCACAGCACCTGTTCCTGCGCGCGGACATTGAGGCAAGGCTCGGGCTGGACCACCAAGTCACCATGGAGCCGGTGAGGCGCCGCGCCGCGGAAGCAATCGACCGTCGCGTTGACGTAGACACTCAACGCCACGCGGCACTAGTGCAGGAGGAACGTGCGCTGGCAGGGCAGGCCGTCGCTCTTCGCAATCGACCGTCGGCATCTTCAGCCGAAGACCGCGCTCTCGATGATGCCCGCACCGAATATGCTCGCATCGGGCAGCAGATCGAAGTCGCAGAGAATCGGATGCGATCGCACCGCGACGCGGCTCTGGCGGAGGTGCACGGCTTCGATCCGCGCCCCAACAATAGGACACGCCAAATCGCACCTGGGCGCGGGCCGCGCCACGCTGCCCACGCTGGCGCAGCGCAGCTTGAGGCCGGAGCTCTAGAGGCGCTTCTGGCGCGACGGGCACAACTCCAGACAGAACTGCCAACGCTAACGAAACAGGCCGAGGACGCCCGGGCGATGCGTCAGCAAGTCCTGTTGGCGGAAGATAACCGGATCGACCAACGTCGGCGAGCTCTCGTCGAAGAAGGCGCCGCCCTACTGCGGCGCATTGACGAAGTGTCCTCTCGCCGTGGTGCGCTAGTTGAAAGTGCGGCTCGCGCGGACCCCAGTTGGCGGGAGCCGAAGCGCGGATTTCTTGCTCAGCTGACGGCATTGTGGGCGATCTGTCGGGACTCGAGCGTCGCGATGGTGTCGGTTTTCGTCTGCTGCGCCGTGCTGATCCTGCTCGAACTCATGTCCATCATCGTGAAGCTCTCGGCGCGAGGCGCTTCACTCTACGAGATTGCCCTCGCGGTTCGCTTCGAGCGTCTCCATGCGGAGCTCCGTCGAAACGTCCGCGAACGCGGGCTGGACGAAATCTACGATGCGGGCGTTCAGCACCGTGCCGAACGACGCGACAGCGAAGGGGGTTAGATCATGTTCGGTAGCAATCGCCGCCTGCCGCCACTTGCCCGACCTGATCGCATGGGGCCGACGCCTCCAGAGTCCCTGGACGGGCATGTCATGACTTCCCGCCGGCGCAGCGCGCTGGAACTCGACCGTGAGCCAAAGTTCCTCGAAAAGCTCGCCCTCGGCAGGCAGACGCGGGAGGCAAAGTTGCGGCTCCTCGGCGAAGCGATGGTGGAGAGGCTTCGTCGAGAGCTTCAGGACGATCTTTTCGTTCGGGAACTCGAGGCGTCTGAGCGGCGACAAATCGCAATGGAGGCGCATCGAGAGCGGACCCGCCAGCTTACGGATCGAGTGATCGAGAATTCGCTTCATGATATCCGCCAAGCGACCGAAAAAGGCCTCGACCACATCGAAGAGATTGCACTCGCTGCTGAGCGTCGTCATCGGCGCAATCGCGAGCGGTATGAGCAGGGGCTGTGGTCCCTTGAGACCATGAACGCGGCTGAGCGCCGTACCGAGGATACCCTAATCGGTCTGGAGGACGTAATCCGCGATCTGATGACGGCGCTGATCGATGGGATGAGGCGCAACGCGGTCACGACTGTCAGTGTCCCGATGAGCGATCTCGGTCGGCGAGATGGCTGACCATCGCCTCACGGATGCAGCCATTGGGGAGGACTTGCGCGTGGCGTTCGTCAACTCAGCGTCCTCGCGCAGCACGGATGGCCAGGAGGACTCCGCGCGATGATTGGCATTGTTGTTCGGCTCGCGTTGATCCTCCTGATTGGCGCGGGCGTCATTCGCTTCATCCCCGGTGCTGATGTTGGCGGCGCCTCACCGGTACTGATCGGGGCGCCGGCCGAAGCGCTGCAGGCCGCAGATACGATGACGCTCCGCATTTCGATACTCGTGGACTCGAGCCCAGCGATCGGAGGCGTTTGGGATGGTGCAGGCGTAAGCTCTATGTTCAGCGGATTCGTCTGGGGCATCCCTAGTCACAAGCCGCCGGATCCCGTTCTGTGCCACTTCGCCCTCGGCCGCGAATTGCAGTGCCTGTACCGCGCCTTGAACGGTTCTCGCACGTCCCATTGCCCGAGCAGCCATCGCTGCGAGTGGGTGCTTGAGATTCCCGCAAGAGGCCCCGTGGCCTTGATCTTCATCGATCATGATTTCGGCGTGGACAGCGCCAACGACTATATCGACAGCCTCATATTGGCTGAGAGCCGCGAAGCGGCCTCCGGCATTGAGGCTGATCTGCGGCGGGCTATTGAGCGCGTTTCGCGCACAAGCATCAGGCTTCCCCCGAATGTGCCGCGCATTCCCGGCCTCACCCAGGATGGTGACTTGCCGCTGAATCCAGTGGAGCGCGACCGCCGAACAGCCGCGGTGCCCGTATTCGGGCGAAGCGCGTGCACAAACTCCTGCGCGCTGCAGCAGAGCGCCGTGGAGATCGAGATCGTCAACGGAGGATCGAACCGATGAATCGCAGATTCTTCTTCGCCGCGGTGGGTTTGTCCGCCTTGCCGCTAAGCCCAGCCTGGGCCCAGCGCGGCGGCAGAGGCGCCCTCAGCACCACCTTCAACGGGAGGGCCAACCCCTCCGGTGGTGGTGGCAATAGCGGTGGGGGCGGAAACGCTGGCAGCCGCAGCGGCCGCAGCGATAGCGGCGACCGCAGCACGGGGTCAAGCAACCCGAACAACATCGCGCGCGGCCCCGCTGGGCGGCAGTTCAAGCCGTGAGGCATGTGAAAGCGGAACACGTCGCACGAGGCTGCGGTCCACGAAAGCCAACCACAGGAGACATCGCGCAGGAACATCTTGACTTGACGTGAAGGGTCCGCGCGAGACTTCGTCCTGCAAGACAGCAGCGGCGAAGTTGCACATGCCGATCTGCCTCAAGACAGCGTCGGTGTTCACGGATTCCACTCGAAACGCAGGAACGTCCGGCTCTGGTCATTTGCGTACGATACCAGCCCGAAGGCACCGCTTGGCCCGCTAGGTGACGCGAAACTGGTGACCAGGCGAGTCGGCGAGGGTCGCTTCCGTCACGTCGATCGTCTGGTCCGGCGTGCCGCCCGGGTGCGCGGCGGTGCCTTCGGAGATCGTGTTCCAGGTCGAGCCGCCGTTGGCGCTGCGCCGGACACGCGCGAAGACCCTACCTGCCTGGAATCCGCCCGGCCATTGTGCCGCAAGTGTGCGCAGATGCGCGGACCCGACGCCGGCCGCCACGGTAACGAAGCTGCCCGTCCCGATCACGCCACCCTTCGCTTCACCACCTGCACCGCCAGCGGTGCGGCGGCGAGATCCACCATCGAGGCGCTGACATTCCGGGCCGTGACGCGCACGCTGTTGTTCGACCAGACGTGGCAGTCGAGCAAGAACGCGATGCTGCTGGTGTCGAGCGAGGCATCGGCGAAGTCCCCACGCCGCGCGCCTGGCACCGTCACGTCGACATTGGACGTCGCGCCGGCGGCCAGGCTGGGCAGGTCCCAGCTCGTCTCCAGCGCCAGCGTCCGCGTTCCCGCCGGCAGCGATGGGCAGCCGTACAGGATTGCCGGCGCATCCTCCGGCAGCCCGTAGAGCCGCAGCGCCTCGAGATCGATCTGCCCGTCAAAGCCGATGATGCCGATCTGCGCGAAGGCCACGCTCGGGCCCATCCGAATCGTCTGCCGCCGGTTCAGCGAGCTGTCCTGCATCACCGCGCCGGCCTGCCAGCTCTTGGAGGCGACGACCCATTGCATAGTGGTACCGGAGGCCAGCACGTCCTCGGCCTGGTCCTCCCGGATGTTCCCCGCGCCATCAAAGCAGCGGACGCAGAGGCGGCCGCCATCGGCGCCGTCGGCCAGCCAATGCGCCAGGGCGAACTCCTTCGCATGCGTCGTCTGCACCACGAAGGCGACGCCGCGGTTGGCGTTCAGCAGCAGCCCCCGGCCGGTTCCTGCGATGCCGTCCAGCCCGGCCCAGGACAGGCCCGCCATGGTGGTCTCGGTGGTGGTGGAGGTCGCGATGACGCAGGCGCCCTCCACCCCGATCTCGGTGTTGCTGTAGCGGAAGGCCGCTGCCCGCAGGTTCGGGATGTTGGCCAGCAGCCTGGTCAGCCGCGACGCCGGCGCGCGGTGCCGGTTGTAGACGGCGTTGCCGGCCCGGCTCGCCGTAGCGGTGTAATCGATCCCGACCTGATAGGTGTTGGACCAGGCCACCTCGTATTCGCAGTCCGTCGCCGCGGCGGTGTGCCGCGCCGCGATCGGCGAGCAGGCCTCCATGCGCATGCCGCGGGCGATAATGGCGGTGCCGCTGGTCTCGTTGAGGAAGGGGATTGCGACATTGGGGTCGAGCTGCCGCAGCTCGAAGTTCGGCCCATCGAAGATGTGGCGGTTGTGGTTGTTGTAGGCCCCGGCCGCGCGCGAGAAGCGCACCCCGTACCGATCCGTCGTCGCGTTGATGCCGGTGGCGCAGGCGAAGTGGCCGCCATAGTAGCGGATCGAGGTGTTCCAGGCGGTCGCCGTGGCGCAGTGGACGTCGAGGCCGTAGTGGTTGTTCAGGATGCGGCCGAGGATCAACGTCGTGTCCTCGAAACCGCGACCATCGCCGAGGGTGCGCAGCCCGATGCAGAAGCCCGAAACCAGGCGAAGGTCGAGCAGCGAGGCGTCCAGGTTCCGCGCGACGATGCCGATGTCGGCCTCGCTGGCCCAATCGGACTGGATCTGCCGCGTGACCTGGAGGTTGAGGTAGAGCTTCTCGCCATTGCGGATGGTGCCGCCATCGCCGAGCGTCAGGACGGTGGCCGGCGCGTTGGCCGCGCCGGTGTATTGGATCACCCCCTGCATGATCAGCCCGCGCGCGCCACCGCCGAGGGTGACGCCAGCGTCGACGTTCCAGGTGCCGGTCGGGATCACGGCGAGCTTGCCGTCCGCGGCGGCGCGGTCGAAGCAGGCCTGGATGGCCGCGCGGTCGTTGGCCGCGCCATCGCCGAGGCCGCCGAAGTCGCGTGGCATCACCGCCTCGCGGTCGCGGAGATACTTGGCCAGGTCGGTCTTGGAGATGTTCTGGCCGAGGACCATGAGGTCATCGATGCGGGCGGCCATGGATGGCTCCGATCAGAGGGCGGTGGCAGAGACCGGGCCGGCCAGGGCCGAGACATTCCCCTCGGCCGAGACGCTGCGGAGCCAGTACCAACGGGTCTGGCCGGTGGTCAGGCCGGTGCGGTCCCAGAAGAGGCTCGTCGGCTCGGTGGCGAGCTTGATGGCGGCGGCCAGGCTGTTGCTGCTGGCCTCGAAGACCTGCAGCCGGACGGCATCGGCGGGGTAACCACCGGACAGCCGCACCCCGCCCGCGATGCCGGTCGCCGTGGGCGCCGAGACAGCGGCTGGCGCCAGCGCCTCCCGCCAGCCCGACACGGCGCCACTGCGGGCCACGGCGCGCGCCCGGAAGGCGGTCGGCTCGGCGGTCGGGATCCCCGCCGCGGTGGCGCCCAGCCCCGCCCCGTAGCCCTGCCAGGCGGCGACGGAGGTGGGCATGAACTGCACTTCGTAGCCGGCGAGATGGGCGCTGGCGACCGGCGCCCAGGCGATGGAGAGCGCCGCGAAAGCACTGCCCTGCGGCGTCTCGACGCTGATCCAGGCCGGCGTGGCGATACGCCCTGGGTTTGGCAGGACGACCGAGGGGCTGTCGCCGGTGGCGCGCTCATCCACCGCCGGGTTCCAGTCCCAGACCGCGGCATCCTCCTCGGCCAGCACCAGATCGACCCCGCCATCCTGCGCCAGGCTCCAGCCGGTGATCCGCGCCGGAAAGGGCACCAGCCGGTCGAGCGCCACGGTCGCCCCCTCCCAGGGCCGCAGCCGCAGCGCCGACAGCTTCGCCGGAAAGGCCACCGTGCGTTGGCGCCGGTTGCGCTCCAGCGCCACCTTCATCAGCCGCTGCACGGTCGAGACGGAGGTGGTCAGCGGGAATTCGAGGTCGGTGTAGATCGCCTCGCCGCCATCCTCGGCGACGTAGTTGCTGGCGAGCAGCGGCGGCGCATCGGTCGGCTGCCAATTGGCGGAGGGCTCGACATAGACGGCGCGCACCCCGTTGAAGAGGTCCCGCCGGGCGCGGCTGCCCTGGATGGTGACGTCGCCGCGAAGATCGTCGGAAGTCAGTGTGGCTACCGGCAGGGCCGGCCCACCCGCATGGATGAAGAACCGCCCGCCCGAGACCACCAGCGCGCCGGCCATGGCCGCAACCAGTTTTTCGGTGATGGCGATCTTACCCTCGGCGAGGGACAGCGTGCCGTTGCAGGTGTAGCGGCGTTCGGCGGTGCCGGCGGCCGTGCCCATGATCTCGTCGCAGATATTGGCGGCGGCGATCAGGCAGGGGATGTCGATATCGTCCCAGCTGGCCCGCCAACCGAAGGAGGCGGTGATGTACCAGGCGAGGCAGAGCGCCGGATTGTCGGACCAACCCACCACACCAGTCCGCGGATCGAGGATGGTGTCAGCACCTTCGACGATCGCCGCCATGTTGGGCGGGCCGGAGGGAAAGGCCTCGGCGGTGATCTTGAGCCGGACGGCAATATAGGCGCGGCCCTGGCCGCGATGCGCCGCCGTCCATTTGCCATCGGTCTCCGCCACCAGATTGGCGTCGGCCAGCTGGTCAGGCTCGCCGAGATGCCGATCGACCCGGACGAGGCCGGCGAAGCTGGCATCCGTCTCGACCTTGTCGCCGAGCCAGACCTCGCCGATGCCGCGCACGCGATGCGCCGCGACCACGACGACGGCATAGAAGTAGCCATCCTCCCGCCCGGCATCGTCGGTCGCCGAGTGCAGGAAGACGATGGGCCCGCCGACCTTGACCCGGCCGAGGACGATCTGGTGCTCGGTGATGGCCTGGCGGAAGGACTGGGTGCGCGTCGCGGCGGTGGTGGTGAGGGTGTCAGCGGCGATCGCCGCGGCAGTGGTGGAAGCGGCCTTCTTGGTCGGGAAGATCGCCTGGCCGATGGAGGAAACGACGAAGGCGGCGCCGGCCGCGACCACCGCACCGATGATGCCGCCGCCGACCGCGGCCGAGGCAATGCCGCCGGCGACGACGGCGATCAGGGGAACGGCAGCGGGCATGTCAGCCGACCCTCCAGGCGATGGTGCAGTCGGTGAGCGGGCTGCGGACCAGCCCGCGCGGTCCGACGAAAGCGGCGCGGCCACCATCGACGACCACGCCAAGCCGCGTCGGATCGCGCGCCAGCACGACGTCGCCGGCGCGGGCAAAGGCCGGCGGGATGCGCGGAAAGCCGGCGCTGTCGGCAGTGACTTCCAGGGAAGGACGAATTTGGACGGCCGGCCGCATGCCGGTCACCGCCTCGACCGCGGCGAGCGCAAACCGCCCGCAGTTCCAGCGATGCGCGTCGAAAGGCCGCGCCTCGGCCGCCGACAGCACGGCTGCCAGCCGGCCAGGCCAATCCGGGCGGCGCGTCACGACGCCGGCAGGGTGATCTGCGCCTCCTGCAGCGCCGGGACGAACTCGAAGAAGCGGTCGCCCGGGTATTCGGCCTGCTGGTCGGCATCGGTGTAGCGGCGGACCTCGGCGCGCTCGAGGTCGACGAGGCGGCTCTCGCAGGTGAGCGACACGCGCGGCTCGGCGCCGTCCACCACCTCCATCGTGTCCATCAGCCCGGCCCAGAGCGGAAAGGGATCGGCGACAAAGGCCCCCTCGGCATCGAGCAGCCCGCCCCAGAGCCGGGCGGTGCGCAGGCGGAAGCTCCGCTCGGCGAGCGCGATATCCACGACCTGCTGCGGCACCGGCGACAGGGCCAGGGTCAGCCGCACGGCGCGGATCTCGGTGGTCTCCTCGATCTCGCCGACGGCGCCGAGCGACCCCACCCCCTCGAACACCATTCCCGCCCAGTGCAGCTGCCCCAGCCCGGTCCAGGCGCGAAAGGCGCCGGAGGCGAAGTCGAGATCGACCAGGATGATGGGGGCGGCGACCGGCGCCGTGGCGGCAGCCGCCGCCTGCAGCGAGAGACGCGGCGTGGCCGCAATGCCGTCCGTCATGGCAGAGCCTCCTCCAGGCGGATTGTGATGGCCGTGAAGCGCCCGGGCCGGGTCGGGTTGATGCCCTCGTCGTCGGAGACGAGCCGCATGGCGACGGTCGGCTGGGTCAGCACCAGCGGCTCCGACACCGCGGCCGGCGCCCGCAGCGGCGGGCCGATCGGGATCGTGGCGGTGCCGCTGCCGGAGGCGGTGATGGTCTCGGTCGCCATGTAGAGCCGCCCGGCGAGGCCGATATGATCACCCGCACCGACCGCGACCGCGTTCGGCCACCAACCCTGGGTCTGGATGCTGAGCGCGCCACGGGTGGCGCCCGCGGCCAGCGCCGGGGTGCCCGAGCCCACCACCAGCCCCGTGCCGTCCGTGAAGATGGTGCTATCGGAGAAGGAGTACGGCCCGGTCGGCACATCGCCCTGGCTGCGCGGATCGCCGGTGCGGTATTCGCGCCGCCAATCCCAGATACGGACCGTGTTGGCCGAGCCCGCCAGCGCCGCCAGCAGCCCCTCCAGCACGCCGGCGCGGAGCCGATCCAGCGGATCGAAGGTCGCCTCGGCCATCCAGCGGGCGCCCTCGCGGCGCATCACCTGCGTCACACGGGTGATCGGCGAGGCAAAGCGCAGCGTGTTGTGCTGGAGGTAGAAGCTCAGCCGGCTGGGCCGCAGCGAGGCGGGCCAGGCATATTCGGTCATGGCGCCCCCCTAGCCGCGGACGGTCTTGTAAGCGGCCCCGCCGCGGCGGATGGCATCGAGCGTCATGGCCGAGGCCTGCCGGGCAATCTGGCCGGACAGCATGCGCAGCCGGACCTCGACGCCGGCATCGGCGCCGCGGGCATCGATGGTGATGTTGGTGGTGATGGAGGCGCCGGCCGGCGCGGTGCCGTTCGGCAGCACCGTGCCGCCGCGGTCCGGCACGAACCATTCGGGGCCACGCTCGCCGACGATATAGGGCTGGCCCGCGGCGACCGGGCCGCCCTCGGCGCGGAACAAGCCACTGATGGCACCGCCTATGCTGTCGAGCCAGCTTCCGGCGCCCGCGCTGGTCAGGCCGGACGAGATCGCGTTGCCCAGCGGCTCCGTGATGACCTTGCGCGCGAGGATGCGCGTGATGTCCTGCAGCAGCCCCTGCAGCACAGAGGAAAACTTCTCGCCCTTGACGATGGCGTCCTCGAAGGCGCTGGAGAAGGTCAGGCCCAGCTCGCGGACGGTATCGGAGGTGCGGGAAGCGCTCTCCTCGACGCGGCGCTCGGCGCGTTCCAGCTCCTCCATCGCCGCGACCGCCTCGCGCTGGATGGTGTCCTCCGGCACCCGGCGGCCGGCGCGCTCGGATCGCTCCACCAAGCTGGAGAGGGTGGCGATCCGGCGCTGGTAGCGCTCATAGGCGGTCTCGTTGTTCTGGATCAGCCGCTCGCGCTCACGCAGCAGCTCGTTGAGCTCGCGCTCGGCCTCGCGTGCCTCCCGCGCGCCCTCATTGCTGGCGCGGCGGACGGCGGCGACACGCGGCTCCAGCCGGCGCAGCGCCTCGTCGCGCTCCTGCAGGGCCAAAGTCTCGAGGCGGGTGCGCTCGGCGGCGGTGACGCCGCCGGCGGCCTCCGCCTCGCGCAGCCGGCGGACCCGTTCCTCGTATTCCCGGTTGATCCGGAAGCGGTCGTCGAGGTCGCGGGTGAGATCCTGGACGTCCTGCGTCGCGCGGCGGCGGCGGGCCTCGGCCGCGGCGTTGGCGGCGGTCTCCTGCTCGCTGCGCTGGCGCTCGCCGGCGGCCTGCTCGCCGCGGGTGATTTCGGCCTGGAGCTCCGTGTATTGCCGGCGCAGCTCCTCCAGCCGAGCGGCGCGATCGACCCCGGCCTGCTGCTCGGCAGCGCCGACCAGGCCGGGGCGGATGCTGCCGCGGCGGGTCTGGGCGGTGAGGCTGGGCCGGCCGTCATTCTCGCTCTCCAGCCGGGCGATCTGGGCGGCCAGGGCCTCGGCCTGGCGGCGCATGCCGGCGACGCGTTCCTCCTCGCTGAGCAGGCCGGCGCCCTGGCGGACACCGTCGACGGCGCGGGCCGCGGCCGAGAGGGCCCGGGCCAGGGCGTTGGACAGGCCGATGGCGCGATCGAGCTGGCCGAGGAAGTTTTCGGTGGACGCCGTCAGTTGCCCAAAGGCGCGGCCGAGCGAGAGCGGGGCTTTGTCGAGCTCGGCGCCGAGGCGCTCGGTGGCCCGCAGCAGCGCCGGGAACACCCGCTCGGCGGTAAGCTTGCCCTCGGAGCCGAGTTTTCGGAGCTCGCCGATGGAGACGCCGAGTTCGCGGGCCAGGCCCTCGGCCAGCAGCGGCATGGCCTCGAGGATGGAGCGCAGCTCGTCACCCTGCAGCACGCCGGAGGCCAGTGCCTGCGCGAGCTGGAGGGTGGCGGAGGAAATCTCGCCGGTGGAGGCACCGGAGACGATGGCGACGCGCTGCAGCCCGGTGACGAGGCGGACCACCTGGTCGGAGGTGGCGCCGATCTCGCGGGCGGCGATCGAGAAGCGCTGGAAGGCGTCGACACTTTCGGAGACCGCGACGCCGGTGGAGAGCGCGTTGCGATACAGCGCCTCGTAGACCAAACTGGCGCGCTCGACCGAGCCGGTGGCGTTTTGCAGGCGCGACAGGCTTTGCGTCAGTGCATCGCCGGCCTGGACCAGGGCGCGCGCGGCGACCGCCACGCCGGCGAGCTGGATGCCGCGGGTGGCGACGTCAAGCAGGTCGAGGGAGCGCGACGCGCGCTCGGCGCCGCCCTTGATCTGGTCGAGGGAGCGCTGGCCGGTCTCGCCAACCTCGCGCAGCTCGGCCTTGACCCGGGCGGCATCGTCCAGCGAGAGGCGGACCGAGACGCGGCGGGTGGCGTCGGCCATCTCAGGTGGTCTCCCCCTCGCGGCGGGTGGCGGCGCCCTCGGCCATGCCGATGCGGAGGGCGAGCAGCAATTCGGCGGCGGCCCAGCCTGCCGCCCCGAGATCGCGCGCGGCGGCCAGCGCGCCAGCGGTGTCGAGCGTCAGGCCGGCCATTGTCGCCTCGGCGCAGGCGGTGCCGGCGGACCAGCAGGCGTGGCCTTCAATGCTGGTGGGGGCGTGGGCCGCGTAGGGGCAGGCGTCAGCGCAATCACGGCCCAGGCTGGCGCAGCCGCGGCAGTATGCGGGCCCGCGGCCGAAGTGCCAGGCGGCGCGGGCCCTCAGCCGTTTCCCTCGGTGGCCACCGCGGCGACGGGCGCCGTGGCGCGGTCCCAGAACGCCGCGGCGATGTCGTCGAGATCCATCAGGCGCTCGACCGCCTCGGGCGACAACGGCAGCGGCTTGCCGGCGGCATCGCCGACGCCCTCCCAGGCGGTGACGGCGTGGCGGGCGAGCGCCTTGACCAGGAAGGCGAAGGACAAGCCGCGCGACATGTCAGGATCGAGATCCGGATCGGCGATGCGGATCGCAGCCAGGCGGCGCGCGGCGGCGGCCTGGGCCGCGGCCATCACCGCGGTCGTGACGGGCCGGATCTCGACGCGGACGCCGCGCGGCAGGTCGAGCCAGTACGGCTCGGCCGGAAGGTCGAGGGTCAGCATTCGATTCTCCGTTCAAGAAGGCAGGCAATTTGGATCAGCAGAGCCTTGTGCGGCATGCAGAAGCGGTCATGCCCGACAGCGAGGCTGACGCGATAAGCAAGCGCGTCGCGATTGCAGCTGGGCGCCAAGCGTTACAGCCGTATTCGGCTCTCCGAAGACCTCCGCTCCTTGGGACGCGAAGTTGAGTCTTGGCCGATAGCGGTCAGTCCGCTCTTGGATAAGGTGCGGAGAAGCGGACATTCGACAGAATGCCCGCTCAACTGCTCTCGAACCCGGCCGGGAGTGCGACCGGGCGCTGACCCTGACGATTGCCGAGCGGCGAAGAGATGGGCAATGCTTGCGCGCACGGCGTTCATCGGAAGTGCGCCGCGGAGAAGAGTAGCGGTCCGACCACATGCCCGAAATCGACGACATCATTAGCGAGTACGAGGCAGCCACCATCACAATGATGTCGCCTGACTTGCTCTGGTGGTTTACCAGCCACGCTCCCAAGAGCGGCATCTCGCGGAAGCTGAAGGTCGCGAAGACCGAGGGCGGCCGTACGTTTTACGACCGCAAGGAAGTGCTCGCCTTCGACGCGTGGCTCAAGCAGCCGTGGCCGCGAAGGGGGGAGAACCGGCCCGGCATCCCGACCGCCATCAGAACAGAGATCAGGGTCGAGGCGAACGGCGCGTGCGCGATCTGTCACGGACACAAAGACACGTGCGAGGCCGCGCATATCGACCCTGTGGCTAAGTCCGACAACAACCACCCCGAGAACCTCGTCTGGCTCTGCAGCAACCACCACACTGCATACGACAAAGGTCTTTTCGGGCCTAAGGTCGGCGAGGCCGATTTCGTGGCGCCCCTCAAGGAGGTACTGCGTCGCTACAAGGTCATGCAGTGGCGCATGCAGGCCGACCTCTCCATCAAGGCGCTTACCGCACTTGAGAACTGCGACCTTCTCATGAAGCAGTTGGCGGCGGCTAAGACCGAGGAACAGGTCCACGCTGTCGAAGCGGTCGCACAAGACGTGCTCGATAAGCTGCCGTCGCTCGCGCCGATCTCGACCACAGACCCAAGGTTCGCAGATTATCAGGCCGTCTCGCTGAAGATTAATGAGATCGCCAAGAGCAGGGAGCCCATCCGCGAGCGACTGACGAGTGCAAGCGAGGTGCGCCAAGATTATATCGCCGCCCTCGGCATGATCGCCTGCCCTCTGTGCCATGCCACCGGCAAGCACGATGGCGAGGACTGTCCGGTTTGCGGTGGCGACCGCGAGGTCGACGAGCGCGACATTGAGCGTATCGATCTGGATCAGTTCCGGAAGATTGCCTGCCCTCTCTGCAGGGGCGAGGGCACGCACGACGGCGAGCTTTGTCCTGCTTGTGGCGGCGACAGTAATATGGAGCGCCGTTTCGCGGATCGCGTCGATCCGCGGGACTACAGCAAGGTTCAATGCCCTGTGTGTGATGGATCGGGCAGATTCCTGGGCGACGATTGTCCCGCATGCAATGGCGAAGGCGAGATGGACAAGCGCTATTCGGATCAGATTGACGTCCGCGAGTACCAGATCGTGGACTGCCCGTTGTGCGAGGGGTCGGGAAATCGCGACAACGACGACTGCCCAGAGTGTCAGGGTACGGGGTCCATGCAGCGGCGGTTCGCGGATAGAGTAGACCTGCGCGACTACACGGCCGCGGAGTGCCCGGTCTGCGAAGGGACCGGTAAGTTGCGGGGCGATGGCTGTCCAGCTTGCGGCGGTATGGGTACGTTTGACCGGCGCTATCTCGACCGAATTGATCCACGCGAATTTGAGTTGGTCGACTGTCCAGTCTGTAGGAACGAGGTGAAGCACGGACGGGACGAATGTCGGGCCTGCAATGGTGAAGGCGAGGTGGAGCGTCGACATGCAGATCAAATTGATCCGCGCGAATATCGCTCGGACTGAGTAGGCCGGTATTTTGACCGGCCAACGAAGGCAACGCGTGCTGATACCACAATGTGACCTGCGGCAGCTAATAGTCGGCTTGCGACCGCTTTGACAATGGTATGGCGATTCAGAGCTGCCATTCCGCCAGACCACGCCAGTAGTCTGGCTGGATCTGGATCAGGTGGCGTTCAAGTCAGCACACGAGGACGAAGCAGACAGGCAGGCAGGCTATAGCCGCCCGTCGCCGCGGTTAGCCCTGCGCGACCCATAGGCACCGGAGGTTTCCATCTGCTTTGCGGAAAGCTGCTGATCTGTGTAGTTGGCTACCGTGGGCGCGACGCGGACGTTGCTGCGCGCAGTTTGCAGCCGCTGCCCGCCCGTAGCGGCCATTCCTTCCAGTGATTTCGTCACGCGTACTCAGTCCCGGCCTGCTGGTTCTTCAGTACCGCGGTCATCATGCGCGTCGCCGTCGCGTTGTAGGCCGCGCGGAACTCGAAGCTCGCCTCGACGCCGGCCGGCCCCTCGATGGGTGTCTTCGCCAGCGCGAGATAGACCTCGTGCAGCGTGAATGTGAGGCTGCGGTTGGCATCGATGGTGAACGTGAAAGCGAACTCCGCCGCCGTGCCATTCTGCGCCTGCGTCAACAGCGTGGTGTCCGCGAATCGCGCCGTGATCTGGCCGGTCGCGCGCGCGATGCCGGGATCCGCGCCCTCTATCTTGCGGTCGGCGCGAATGGTGCGCACCGCCTCCACGCTGTTGCTGTAGTTCAGCCGCGCCCCGGTGACCTGGGCCAGGGCGGAGCCAGCCCGCGTGATCGAGCCCTGCGCCTTGTTGAAGGCCGTGTAGGCGGCGGCGACCGGCGTGCCGCCCGAGGACGAGCCGGAGCGCGACGAGCCCTGGGCGATCAGCTTGATCGTGGCGGTGGCCGGCCCGGTGGGCGAGAAGTCGATTTCCAGCGCGTCGGCGCGGATGCCGGTGCAGACATCGTAGCTCGGCACGTCCGGGTAGCCGATCTCGATCGCCTGCGAGGGCAGCGTCGCCGCGCCTGAGCCGAAGGTGTGGGTGTAGTTCGGATTGGTGCCGGTGGTGGTCGGCGCGCCCAGCAGCAGCCGCAGCCAGTGGCCGGTATTGATCAGGTCCACCGGCACCACGACGTCGCCCTCGACGGTCACCGTGTCAAAGAACGGCGCGGCGGGATCGCGATTGCCGCCAAGGCCGATGACGTCGGCGTCCAGCAGCGGCTGCTCGGCGCCGAGGTTGCAGGAGAGGAAGGGCACGCGCCGCCAGTTGCCGCCTGGAGCGGTGCCGTAGGTGACCTCGGGAATCATGAGCAGGCGCGAATTCGCGCCGATGGCACGGGGCATGGAGCGTCTCCGGGAGCGGGATCAGGCCAGCGGCGAGCCGGCGACGGTGAAGAACAGCGTGACGGGAACGGAGGCCGCGCGCGCCACGGCGGCGCCTTCCGCCTCAGCGTCGTCGAAGGAGGGCGCGCCAGGCTGCGCCCATTCCACCGCGCCCCCGAGGGTGCGGTCGCCGGCAATCGCCGCGGCAATGTCGACGAGCAGCGCATCGAGCAGTGCGCCGGTGGTCGCAACGACCTCGACATCGGCGCGGTGCTCGATCGCCCAGGCGAGCGGCGAGAGGATCGCGGTCTCCTCCACCGTCTCGCCGTCACGCACCACGACCAGCCCGCCGGCCGGCAGGCGCTGGGGCACGGTCTCGTTGCGCAGGACTTTCGGGGCCGGGCTGCGGGCGGCCAGGGAGGCGCCCAGGCGCGCGAACAGGGCAGCGAGTGCCGTCTCGCGAACACTCACGCAGACCTCCTGGCCTCGGCTTGCCAGGCGGCCACAAAGCGCCGCGGCAGGCGCCGCAGGGCGCGCAACGAGGCGCCCTGCACGTCGAGGCGCTTGGCCAGCTTCACTTGGGGCAGGAGGAGAAACATCGGCACCATTCCCCGTTCGAGCAGCCCGCGGGCCCAGGCCTCACGGCCCTTGCGGTTCGCAGTGCCGACCTCAGCGAGGCCACCAGCGATGAGCCGGGTGCGGCGCCGCCGGCCGGTCTGCTCGCCCTGGCGGAGCGGCAGGCACCAGACGAAGCCCCGTCCTGACTTGAAGGGCCGCAGGAAGCCCTGGCTCGAGGCGACCATCTGGGCCGGCGTGACGCGCAGCCCCTTGTCGCCGCGCCCCCGCCAGCCGCGCGCCGTGTTGAAGCCGGTCGCGATCGCCAGGAACCGCCCGCCACCCTTCGGCCGGATCAGCGTGCCGCGCTCGAAGGCGTCAATCACCAGCGGCGTCTTGCTCCACACCAGCCCGGCCGCACGCATCGACACGCCGGTCCGCGGGTAGACCTGGGAGCGCCAGGCATTGGCGATGCCTCGCGCCTTGCCGCCAAGCGAGCCGGTGACCTGCTGGCGCAGCTCCTGCTTCAGCGCATCGGTCTCGTCGCGCACGGCGCGGGAAGCGGCGCGCTCGCCGGCACGGACCTCCTCGGCCAGCGCCTTGCGCAGATCACCGACGATGGCGCTGAGCTTCACGTCCCATCACTCGGCGGCAGGCCGGTGCGGTGGCGGATGATGGCGACGGCCAGGTCATGCAGTGCGGCCTGGCCGAGGTAACCGAACACGAAGGCAAAGAGGAACCGGCCATACTCGTTGAATTCGAGGAAGCCCCCGAGCGCATAGCCGGCGCTGCCGACCAGCGCGGCGGAAGGGACCTCCCAGGCGAGGCACCAACCGAAGCGTCGGCGCTCCGGGTTGTTCCAGCGCACGAAGCCACCGGTGAGGCCCGCCGCGGCACCGAGCAGCAGGTCGCGCAGGATCTCCAGCAGGGTGAGGGCATTCTGCGGCATGGTGGCTCCTATCGCTGGCAGAGGACGCGCCAGGCGGTGCCGGACGCATCGTGCTCGGCATGGGTGACGGTGAGCAGGTCGGGGCCGATGGCGAAGCTGTCGCCGGCGGCGATGTCGGGCAGCGCGGCGACGGCAACGGAGAGGATATCCGTGGCCGAGAGGATCTCTGTGCCGAAGGCATTGGCCACGCGGTCGGGCGAGGAGCGCAGGGCGCGCAGCGGGATCGGCGGCCCGTCACCGCCCTGCCGATACACGGCCTCGGAGCCAAGATTGGGATCTGCGACGAGCGCGGCCATGGCGTCGGCGAAGGCGTTCATTGCTGGCTCCCGTCGGCGGGATTCAGCCGCCGCACCGCGGCCAGGCGCCCAGCGCAGTCGGCATGGGCGGCGTCATAGGCCAGGAGCAGTTCGGCCACCTGTCCCTGCGTCAAGCTGTCCGAGGCAGGCAGCGACGGCGCCTCCGCGCAGACCAGCAGTGAGTCAGGGAGGCGGAGCGGCAGCAGCCGGATCTCCGGCGGCGCGGCCGGCGCGCAAGCGCTCGACAGCATCGCGCAGCACAGGGGCAGCGCCGGCAGCATGGCTCGGATCACGGCGGATGGCCTCCATGTTGGCGCCGAGGCGCGCGGCCTGGATCCGGGCCCGTTCGGCCTCGCTGGCCAGCGCCTCTATGTGCCTTGCGTGCTCGGCGGTGGCGCGGGCCAGCGCGGCGGCGTTGGCCTCGGCGGTGCGGCTTGCCGTCGCGGCATCCAGCCGGGCGGCGTCGCGCTGGGCGCGGAAGTGCCAGGCGGCTGCAGCGGAAACCAGGATCGCGCTGCCCAGAGCGAGCGGCAGGGCATGGCGGGAGAGCAGCGCGAGGATGGCGGCGCCCATCAGGGATAGGCCTTGCGGTCGAGTTCGAAATGCGGACCGTCGCGAAAGGAGGCCCAGTCGCCGCCCCAGACGATCAGCACGCCGAGGTCCTTCGCCGCGGCCTTCATCGCGGCGGCGATCTGCTCGTAGAGCGGCCAGTCCCAGCGGACCTCGCCCTGCTCCACGGCGCCATCACCGTCATCCAGCCAGTAGGCGAGGTCGACGGCATGGCCGGTCAGGTGGCGGCTGTTCATGGTGCGGGAGGCACCGCTGGCGACGAGCCGCGCCTGGCGGTCGCGCGTGCGCAGCCCCTCTGTCACGACGAAAGGCACCGCCTGGCGGGCCTGTTCGACGACGCGCACCAGGTCGCGGTGCAGGCCCTCAAGGCGCGCGTGGTTGCGCGGCAGGAGCGTGCTCATCACGCCCCCGAGGCCGGCACGCGGTTGAGCCAGACGCGGACGGTGGTGTCGGCGGCGAGCGCCGCGACCGTCGCGATGCCGATGGAGAAATTGCCGGTGGCGGTGGTGGTGACGCGGCGGTTGGTGTTGTCCCAGAAGACCCGCGCGCCGGCGGTGATGGCGAGGGCCGGCTCCTTGGTGAGGTCAAAGACGCCCTGGGTGGCGGCCTCGATGACCGCATTCTGCGCGCCATCGATGGCGGCGACGCCGAACAGTGCGCCGACCAGCAGGCCCTGGCCCGAGGTGACGCCGCCCGAATAGGGGACGGCAACGGCCAGGCTGTCGCCCGGCTGGATGAAGTTCCGCATGATGGATCTCCCGAAACGCGAAAGGCGGCCCGAAGGCCGCCCCGCGCGTCATGCTGTGGTGTTGGAAGGGATCAGGTCCCCGGGTTGAACCAGGCGCCGCGCCAATCGATGGCGCCAACGCCGAAGTCGAAGATCACGCTGACCTCGACGCCATCGACGCCGGAGACCGGCCCGGTGGTGACCTGCGGCCCCTCGGCGCCGTTCAGGTAGCCATAGACGTAGACCGGCGCCGACAGCGGGTCCGAAAAGAGATACCAGCGATTGTTCTGGATCAGCGGCTCGACCAGCGGCTGCACGAAGCCGGCATAGACATTGGCGTTGCTGGTCTGCGTCGCGGCGACGCTGACCGTCAGCTGCCGCGCCGCGAGCTCCTGGTTCGGCCCGACCACCAGGCGCATGGACGAGCCCACCGCGATCGGCAGCCCGTCGAGGGTCTTCTGCTTCATGATGGCGGCGCGGCCAGCCGCGAGGCCCGTCAAGTCCAGCGCCGAGCCGGCGGAGGCTTTGTTGGCGCGCGCGGCGGCGGTGCCGAACACCGCGGCACTGCCGGTGGTGAGCGTCGGACCATCGCCATTGGCCAGGTTCAGCAGCCCATAGGCGGTGGCGTTCTCGAAGTCGGCGACGCGCCGGCCGATCGCTGCGGCGAAGTCGGTGAAGGCGCCGAGATCGTCATTCACCAGCATGGGCCGGGTGACGCGGATGCGCCGGGCGAAGGTCTGGAGCAGGACGATCTCCTGGCTCTCGGACATCGTCCCGGCCTGGATCTCACCATTCTCCAGCAGCGGCAGCAGCGTCGGAAAGTCGCCGACGCGCAGGTGCCGGTGCGGCTTGAAGTCCCGAAAATCGCGGCGGAGGAAGATCTGGCGGTAGGTCGGCTGCGCCGGCTGGTAGGCGGCCAGCAGCATCTTGTTGGCGGCTGCCGAGAGCAGAGCCGGGAAGTCGCTGGTGGTGTGAAAGGCGCGCTCGGCCAGCAGCGTCGGGTTGCGCGGCACGCTGCGCTCGCCGCGGGCGCGCAGCAGCTCACCCACCATGTCGGAGGGGCGCCAGCCCATGAACTCGGCGTGGCGGCCGGACCCCTGGGGCGCCTGGTAGCCGGGCATGGAGCGCGCCGCGAGCGCCTCGGCCATGGCGTCGATCAGCATGGCGGGGTCGCCATGACCGGGGCCGGTCTCCGGCCGCGCGGGCACGGAAGGCCGAGGGCTGCCTGCCACCAGTGCGTCGAACAGCGCGCGCCGGACCTGATCGGCGCTCCAGCCGCGCTCCACCGCCTCGGCGCGGATCGGCGTGATGCGCTCGGGCGGCAGCAGGGCGCGGGCGGCCTCGACCGCGGCGTCGATGCCGGCGATGCGCTCGCGCTCGGCCCGCTGCGCCTCGGCACGGACCGCGTCCAGGTCGGGCGCGGCCGGTGCGGGCGTCGCGGTGATGGGCGTGGTGGGCACCGAGGTCTCCTGGGGCGGGATGGCGGGCGGCGACGCGGCAGGCGGCGCCGACGGGGCAGCAGCCGGCTCGGCCGGCGTCGTCTCGGGCATGGTGGGTTCCTCAATGGGCAGGGCAGGTTCGACAGCGATGGCGGGCGCGCCCTGTGGCGCCTCACCCCGCACAGCGGCGTCCCGATCCACCGGGATCGGCACGACGGAGATCTCGAAGGGCTCCCAATCCACCGCGCGGTGGACGGTCTCGCCGGAGCCGGTATCCGGCCGCGGCTCGTAGCGGTGCACCCGATAGCCGACGCTGACCGCGCGCAGCGTGCCGTCGGCGATGCGCTGCCAGACCGGCTCGACATCGGCAGCGGTGGAGAATTGCAGGGTGGCATAGCCGCGCCCGCGCTCCAGCCTCGCGGCGGTGACGCGCCCCAGCACGTCCCGCGCACCGCCGCGGCGATGGGTATCCAGCACCGGCGCATTGCCCGAGCGGAGTGCGGCCATCCGCACCGCGTTGGGCGACATCTCCAGTTCCTCGGTGATCAGGCCGAGGGCGGGGACGAAGTTGCGGGCGCGGGCGCCGGTGGACCACACCACCTCGACGGTGCGGGCCGCGCGATCGACGGTGGCGGGGGCAGCGAGCGCACGCTGCGCCACCATGGGCACAGCAGGGATGTCCGGTGCGGGGGCGGGCCCGCCCGGTTCGGTCGTCTCGGTCATGCTGGATCCTGTGACGGCGCCGCTACGGCGCGGCGTAGCCCTGGGCGTTGAGGTAGACCTGTGCCCCGGTGGTGATGCAGGCGACGTTCATCGCCGTCGCCGCCGTGCCCTTGAGCGGGGTCGGAAAGGTGATCTCGACTGGCGCCGGCATCGCCGCCGGCAGCAGCTGCCGCCAGATCACCGTGGCACCGTCCTTGATCACCACCTCGGTCGCGACCGTCGCATGGGCGTTCCGGACGTCGATGGAGGTGACGTAGTTTCGGACACCGGCTGCCGCCGCGGCCTTGATGGCGACATCCGTGGTGTTGACGATGCCGCCCGAGGCCGCGGCGTATTGCCAATCGGCCTCCGGGATCGAGAAGGGCTTGTTGACCAGCGCGCCGATCAGGGTGGCCATCAGATCGACGCCGCGGCCGGTGGTGACCGATGTGGGATTGGCCGAGAGCCCGGTTGCTGCCAGCACCGGCACGGCGCCGGAGGTGTTGCGGGCCTGGCCGCCCACCGCGGTGACGCTCGGCGCCACCGTGCTCAGCACGTTGACCCCAAGTCCCTGGCCGGCGACCGACTGCCCACGCCCGGCGGTGATCTCCGTCGTCAGCTCGGCATAGTCGGCGATGGTGACGAACTGCACCTTGACGTCGGTGCTGGAGGCCGGGGCCAGGTTGCGGCTGACCGAGGCCCAGCCGGTGTTGACGTAAGCCCCCGTGAAGGCGGAGCCGACCAGGTCAAAGCTGTTGGTGTCGATCACCGTGATGGTGAAGCTGCCATTCGCCCCCGGCACGCCCGAGACATCGGCCAGCGTCACCACATCATTGGTGGCAAAGCCGTGGGATGCCCGGGTGATGCGCACCAGGCCGGAGCCATTGTTGGCGACCGCCGAGATGCCGTTGAGGAACTGCCGGTTGCGCACCCGGATCCGCAGGCGATAGGCGGCGGTGGGATCCGGGATCTGCTGGTGGCGGACATAGGAGTTGGAGCGCGCCGCCGTGTTGTCGATCAGACGGCCGTGGAACCAACATTCGTCATTGGTCGGCTCGATCTCCAGCACCGACCAGCCGGTCGAGGCGGTGGTCGGGATGGTGGAGCCGGAGGCGCTGACCAGCCGTGGCGCACCCTCGCTGGCCACCTCGTAATTGGCGAGCGTGGCGCTGGTGCCGTCGATCCGCCAGGCGGCGATGCCGCGGCCATCCAGCTCGTTGGTGGAGGGATCGACGCTGACGAGCTCGAGCCAGACGGATTGGCCGGCAATGCGCTGGCTCATGTTCAGCGCCACCATCACCCGCAGCGGCACGGTGAAGCTCGCCCGCGTCGCGATGGTGATCTCGTCGTCGAGCACCGTGCCGGTGGAGACGGTCAGCGTGCCGTCGGCGACGGTCATCGCCATGCCGCTGCCGATGGACGACACCTCCCAGCGTGCCGCGTTCAGTGCGGTACCGTTGAAGCTGTCCCGGAACTTCTTCTGCATGCTCTTGATCTTGAGCATGTCGTCCGTCCAGTCGTAGGCGCCGGCGGTCATGGCTGTGCTCCTGTGGCCGGGGCCGGTTCGGGCCGCGGGGGCGATGCGGCGCCGGTGGCGGCGATCTCGATGGCGGCCAGCTGCGCCGCGTCCTGGGCGGCGCCGGATTTCGCGACGCGGCGCGGATCGGTGTCGAGCGAGATGCCCGCCTCATCGAGCAGGGCATTGGCCTCGCGGATCATCTCGACCGCCTGGCGGAAATCATAACCAAAGGCGCCGGCCGCCTCGGGCTGCGGCACGAAGCCGGCGCGCACCTGGGCGATCAGAGCTGTGGTGTCCTTGAGCGGGTCGATCATCTCGTGCGCCGGCGGGACGTGGCTGACCCCATCCGGCATCTCGGCGCCCCAGAGGCCGAGGAGCGCGCCCTGGGCGTGGAAGCGATCCGCAATGGGCCGCACCAGCATCGGGATCAGCATGCCGTACTGCACCTGCTCGCAGAGCCGGCGGAACTCGATTTTTCCCGCACGCAGGGACGAGTAGTTTGCCTGGGTCAGATCGCCGGAGACCTGGTCGTAGGTGAGCCCGGCGCCAACGGCGGCGGCCTCTAGCGCGCGACGGGCAAAGGCAGCATGGCTGCCGCCGCCGGAGGGGTTCACCACCTCCACGGATCCCATGCCGCGACGATAGAGGATCATGCCCGGCTCGAAGCTCTCGACGGCGCGGCCCTGGGCGTCACGAAGCAGGCCGGATGCCGCGCCGGTCAGCGCCTCATCGCCTTCCTCAGTGACCACGGCGGCCAGGCAGGCCTCGATCTTGGCCTTCATCAGCAGCGCCGCCTCGTAGTCGCCGAGGTCGCGCAGACGGAGCAGCACCGGGGCGAGCCAGGAGACATCGCGTAGCTGGCCGGGGCGGCGCTTGCGGTAGAGGTGCAGCACGTCGCTGGCCGGGATACGGTCGCTGGCCATCCCCGCGCCGGGCAGCAGCCACGCCGCGCCGGGATGCACGCGGTGCAGCCAGTAGCCGATGGGCGCACCGGCCTCGCCGAGCGCGATGCCCTGGATGGTCGGCGCGCCCTCCACCATGCCGTTGCGGGCCGTATCCAGATGGTCCGCCTCGAGGATCTGCAACCGCAGTCCGATCGGATTGGCGGGCGACGGCGGCACCATCAGGCAGCGCACGAAGCATTCGCCGCTCTCGACCACCGCGCGCATGGCCAGCGCCTGCAGACCGTAGAGATCGAGCCGCCCCTCGGCGTCGCAGGCGCTGCTCTCGGCCCAGTGCCGCCAAGCATTGGCATGGCGCTGATCGGGCCAGCGGGTGGTGATGCCGGCGCCGACGGCATTGCCGGTCCAGAGATCGACGATGCGGCTGGCATAGGGATCATTGCGGACGGCATCGCGGGCGCGCCGCGCGACGGTTGCTGCGGCCATGCCGACCTCGGCCGTGGCGCTGCCGCCGGAAGCGGCCCAGGCAGAGGCCCGCTGGTCCTGCGCGGCCGAATAGCCGCGGAGCGCGAGCCAGGCATCACGAATGCGCCCCATCACCTGCTTCCCTCGCGCGAGAAGCTGGCCAGCGTGACGCAGGGACGGCGCGTCGCCACCATCTCTGCGCCGCGCAGCACGGCGAGCGCACGGCCGAGCTCGTCGAGGCTGCGGTATTCCACGGTGCGCCCGTCAAAGGTCACGCGCGTGGTGCCGCCCGTGTAGGCGGCGGCGAGCGCTGCGGCGCGGCTGCCAGTCGGCTGCGCCAACGCCCAGGCGAGGACGTTCGGGTCCATGCGCGTCCTCCCTTCAGCGAAGCCAGCCGCTTCGCGGCGCGAGCCAGCCACGCGGGCGATGGGTGGCAGATGCGACTAGCGCCTGCGGTGCTGGCGCCGGTGCTGGTGTGTCGGAAGCCGATGGTGTGGCTGCCAGTGGCGCATCAGCGATCTGGTCGCGCAGCTGCTGCCAGAAGCGATCGCCGTAGCGATCCGCGCCGAGCAGCCAGAGCGCGGCGCGCGCCAGCACCGCACAGTCCAGCGCCTCGTTCCTCTCGCGCAGCTTCGCCCATTCCTGCCGGGCAAAGCCGCGGCGATCCTTCGTGGTGCGCAGCTGCTCAGAGACCAGCTGCTTGACCCACTCGACCTCGATCGCGCGCGGCAGATGCACCCAGCCGGGCGGCCATTCCTCCGCGTCGCCGCGACCAAGCCAGAGCCGGCGATAGAGATCGGCCTTCCAGGTCGAGACCGAGACGGTCCAGAGCTTCAGGCCGCGGCGGAGCTTGCGGCCGTCGACCAGTGCATCGACCGGCGTCGGGCCCTGGACAGGCTGCGCCCGGTTCCAGCCATCCACGCCCTTGGTCGGCGCAATCCGCGGATCCCGCCGCCGGCGGAGGTGGCCATAGACGGCGGCGGTGTCTCGGCCACCGGTATCCACGCAGAGCCGGGCGATGCGCATGGTGCCACCGCCCTGGCGCGGCCAGTCGCGCGCCAGCACGCGGGCCAATTCATCCCAGGGATCGCGGTCCCGCGGGCTGCCCTGGATCACGACATGATCGACGAGCCAGGACGAGAAACCCTCTGCCCAGCCCCAGACGTCGCATTCCAGGCGATCGTCCTGCACGTCCACGCCAGCTGTCAGCACCAGCGCGCCCGTCGGCACGTCCCCTATCCGGAAATCCTCGCGGCGCTCGACCAGGCGCTCCCAATCCGGCGCCTCGCCCTGTTCCTGCCAGGTCTCGCCAAGGACGGTGTTCCGAAAGGTCTTGATGTCCTCGGGCTTGCCCTGCGCCGCCTCCCAATCCCGCGCGATCTGCGCCCAGGACAGCCAGCCGACTGGCGAGTAGAGTGCCGATATGTGGAAGCCGATGGTGTGCGGATCCTGGCCCTCGGCCGTCGCGCGCCATTCGCCGCCGCCGAGCATGGCAGTCTTGTCGTGCTCCTGCATCGCGTGGTCGCAAGCGGAGCAGTGGTACCGCACCGTTTCCGGCGCACCCTTCTCCCAGAGCAGCCGCTCGAAGCGCAGCCACTGCATCTCGCCGCATTCGGGGCATGGCACGAAGTACCGCTGCTGGTCGGAGGCCAGGTACTCGCGCTCGATGCGGCTGCGGCCGGCGATCGTCGGTGTACTGACCAGGAAGGCCTTGCGCCGCCAGCCGAAGGTGCGGGCGCGGGCCTCAGCCAGCGCAATCGGGTCACCTTCGCCGGCGACGTCGCCAGGATAGGCGTCCACCTCGTCGAGGAACAGGAATCGCGCCGTCATCGAGCGCAGGCCGACCGCGCTGTTGGCACCCGTCAGCACCAAGATGCCGCCGGGGAATTCCTTCGACAGCATGGTATTCCCGCTGTCCCGCGCGCGGGCCGGCGCAACCCGCTCCCGCAGCGCCGGCGTCTCCTCCAGCAGCGGGTCGATGCGCTGGCGCGAGAAGCGCTTGGCCAGTTCCACGGTCGGCTGCACCGCCAGCGCGGGCGCCGGCACGTGATGCATGATGTAGCCGAGCCAGTTGTTGCCGCTTTCGGTCGCGCCCACCTGCGCACCCTTCATGAAGACGACGCGCCGGGCCGGATGCACCGCCGACAGCGCATCCATCACATCTCGCAGGTACGGCGTGCGGCTGGTGCGCCAGGGGCCGGGTTCGGCCGAGGCGCGACTGCCGAGCATGCGATGGCGCTCGGCCCACTGCGACACCGTGAGCTGCGGCGGCGGACGCAGCATGGCGCCGACACGGCGGCGCACATGCTCACGGCTGCGAAGTGCGGTCCCCTCCGAGGCCTGCGGGATCGAAGCGATCGGCGGCCTCCGTGAGCAGGTCATTGATGTGGCTCTGCAGGATGGTCTGCAGCAGATGCGGATCGACGGCGAGCTCGGCGGCGACCAGGCCGGAGACGCGCGCCGGCCAGTTCAGCAGCGCATCGCGCATGGTGCTCCCGATCTCGTCGAGCGCAGCATTGGCCTCGGTGACATCGACCAGGCGGCGCTTGGTCTCATCCAGCGAAAGGCGCTGCGCCTCCACCTTCAGCGCGAGCTGCGCGACCTTCAGCCGGGCGAAGGGCGTGCCCTCCGCGCCGCCACCGCTGGCCAGGGGCGAACGGGTTGGATCGGCGGTTTCCACCAGGCGACGCCGGGTCTTGTCGATATCCCACTGGCCGTCCGGCTCGCGGGCGATGCGGCCGGCGCGTTCGGCCTTGTGGATGGCGGTGTCGCTGACGCCGAGGCGCCGCGCAGCCTCGCGCGTGGAGGCGGTCAGTTCCGGCATGGCGGCGACCTCCCGCCGCACGAGGATGGACTGCGCGGGCGGCTACCCGACCAAGGCGCGCAGCTTGGCACGGACCTCCTCGAGCTCCGCGGGCGACACCCGTCCCTTGCGCGTGGCGCGGCGCGCACGCCAGTCGAGGCTCTTTACCTGGTCGGCAAGGACGACGCTGTCCGGCTTGCCGGCGATCGCGACCTCGAAGGGATAGCCCTTGATGCGGGTGGTGAGCGGGCAGCAGACCAGCAGGCTGGTCTTGCCATTATAGGCGGCGGGGCTGAGCACCACAGCGGGGCGATGCCCCGCCTGCTCATGGCCCGCCTGCGGATCGAACTCCAGCCAGACGATGTCGCCAGCGTCCGGGACGTAGCGCGCCCCGCTCACCAGGCCTCGCGGCCCCGCGGCGCACCGAAGTCGGCACTGTCATGGCGGTTGTCATCGGTGATGCCATCGACGAGCGCGGCCAGGTCATACCTAGCTTCACGGACGGGCTCGATGACGATCCGTCCCTCCTCCTCGCGGACCTCGACTGCCTGGTCGAGCGAGATGCGCGCGGCCGCCATGACCGGCGCCGGAATGCGCACGGAGGCACTGTTGCCCCACTTCTTCACGATGACGCGCATGCTGCCCTCAACCACGATCTCGTTGGAGAGATAGGCAGCCGAGTGCCATGTGTCAACATTGTTGATACATGGCACCTGGCAGGGCGGTAGCCACGGGCCGGCTCACCAGTAGTAGACGTGCGGTCGGCGATTGCCAGTCTCCCAGGCGACAGCGTCCGGATCCGCGCCGCGCCGGACAAGGCGAAGCCAGCGCAGGTCCCGTCGGCGGCGTGGGCGGGAGTGATGGAGGATGTTCCAGGCGGCGGGGACGCCGCTCGGAAACACCGCGTGGCCGCGGCCCTGGGTGCGCGGGCGCTTTCTCTTGTGATGCATGACTTCCTCGATCGGATGGGCCGCGAGCAGAATCAGGTTCGCTCGCGGACCGGAGGACCGCGGGGCCAAGCAGGGATGCGATTGTCGGAGCAAGGATCTTCGGTGCGCTGGCAGGCTACCAGCAATCGGCGGCCCCAAGAAGGGCCGCCGATGCGGATGCTTCAGGCCGGCAGGTGATAGACCGTGTAGGAGCCGCGGGCGCCCTCCTTGTTCGGGCCGACCTGGCGGACCCGCTCCAGCACCTGCACCTCAATCCCCTGCCGCTTCTTCAGGCCCGCGAAGAACCCGCGCACCGTGTGCTGCTGCCAGCCGGTGGCCTCGCAGATCTGCGCGATGGTGGCGCCTTCCGCTCGGCGGAGCAGGGCGAGCACCGTCTCCTGCTTCGTACCTTCGCGCGGCTTCCGCGGAGCACCAGGCTCGCGGGTCGCGCGGGGCGGCTTGCCGGCGAGGGCGGCGCGCAGGACCTCGATGGCGCGGCTGATCGGATTGTCCGTCGCGTCCTGCGCGGGGCTGGCGTCCCATGCGGCCAGCATCGCAGCGGCGGCGTCGCGCAGGCTGGCGCGTGGGGCGGGTGTGGGCGCGCCCTGGGCGGGTTCGGCTTCCTCCGCGGGGGCATCACCCTCGGCGGCGGCGTCCGCGCCCGTGGGCGCCGTGTCGGCGGGCGCGTCGCTCTCGTTCGGGTCGATGCCGATGGCGCGCAGCCCGTCATCGGTGATGCGTGCGACGATCCAGGTGCCGTCCTCATCCTGGCGCCAGCCGAGCCCGACATGCTCCCGCGGGGCGTTGATCTCGGTGAGCAGGTTGCTCTTGATCAGGCTGCGGAACACCGCGTTGCGCGCTGCGGCCGGCAGATTCTTCGGCGCGCGGGCGAAGCCCATCTCGTGCTGTGCGGCGGCGCTGAGGATCACGCGCTGGCTGTCGGAAAGTTTGGGAATCATGGTGGTCTCCGGTTCCGGGCGCCGACCATCGGCCCCTACTGCCGGGAGCCCCGCCGGCTCGCCGGTCGGGGCAGTGCGGGAGCCAGCCGCTTCAGCAGGCGTATTCGCCGCGGTGAAAATGCTGATCCGCGATGTCCCTCAGCTTCGCGGTGGCATCCGAAAGCCAGGCCGCTTCGCCCCAAAGCACCGTCTCGGGGTCCGCGTCGAAATGGTCCGCGCTGGCCTGCTGCAGCTCCGCAAGGAGGGCGTCGAACTCGGCCTTTTTCGCGAGGAAGGCGGCCAGGCTCTTCTCCTGGTTGCGGGCGGCGCGGGCTTCGCGGTCGGTCATGCTGGTCTCCGTCGTGGTGCAGGGCATCCCCTGCGTGTGACGGACCATTCGCGC
Source organism: Roseomonas sp. (assembly GCA_041914265.1). Classification (GTDB taxonomy): domain Bacteria; phylum Pseudomonadota; class Alphaproteobacteria; order Acetobacterales; family Acetobacteraceae; genus Neoroseomonas. Next base: position 8,492 of record JAYSDS010000001.1, on the reverse strand, counting down.
TGTGCCGCGCGCGAGCCAAGCAGGATGCATCGGTGCGAAATTGCTATGATTCGACGGTCTGGATCACATCATGATCCCGGCGATCGTTTGCTCAGCCTCCCGCCTGGGGCGCCCATCGGCGGAACGTCTCCCCTGCCAATTCTTGGCAAAGCGGGATATCGTCAGGCCCATGGGTACGATGAATGTCTCCCTGCCGGACGCGCTGAAATCCTTCGTGGATGAACAGGCCGCCGCGCGTGGCCATGGCACCAGCAGTGAGTATGTCTGCGATCTGATTCGCAAGGAGCAGGATCGCCAACGGTTGCGCGATCTGCTGCTGGAGGTTCAAGCTTCCTGCCCCGGTGCACCGGCGGATGACGTTTATTTCGACAGGCTCCGGCAGCGCGTGCAGCGACAGGCCCAGGCATGACGCATCTGGTTGCAGGATTCTGAAGCGCGATAGCGCCGACCTCAGATTCAGCCAGGACGGCCAGGCGACGTTATTTCCTTGCCACGCGCCGCGGCGATGTCGCCGAAGACGCGATCATCGCCTTCCAGCACCGCGGCCTCGCCTGTCATTTCCTGCCACCGCTGCACGATGACATCGGCATAGGTAGGATCGATCTCCAGCAGCACGGCACGTCGGCCCGTGCGCTCCGCCGCGATCATGGTGGTGCCCGAACCGCCGAAGCAATCCAGCACCGTGTCGCGCGGCTTGCTGCTGTTGCGGATGGCGCGCTCCACCAGCGCGACCGGCTTCATCGTCGGGTGCAGGTCGTTCCTGGCCGGCTTGTCGAAGTGCCAGACGTTCCCCTGGTCGCGCGCACCGCACCAGTAATGCTGTGCGCCGGCCTTCCAGCCGTAGAGCATCGCCTCGAACTGCTGGTGGTAGTCCGCGCGGCCGAGGGCGAAGGTGTTCTTTGCCCAAATGATTGTGCTCGACCATTTGCCGCCCGCCTCCTGCCAGACGCGATGCAGCGTCGGCCACTCGGAGGAGGACATGCAGACGTAGCAAGCGCCCTTGGTGACCGAGAGCAGATTGGCCAGTGCCGGCCTCAGGAACTCGGGAAAGCCGCCGCCGAGCGCGTCATTGGCGATGGTCATCTTGGCCGCGGTGCCGCCCTCGTAGGCCACATTGTAAGGCGGATCCACGAAGCCCATGTCGGCCAGATGCCCGGCGCCGAGGGCGTGCTGCACGTCGATCAGCTTCGTCGCGTCGCCGCAGAGCAGCCGATGGTCTCCGCAGCGCCAGAGGTCGCCGGTGCGCGTGACGGGTGCCACCGGCGGCGGCGGCGCATCGTCGGCATCCTCGCCGAGCCCGGCATCGGCCGCGGCCAGCAGCCGGTCGAGCTCCATGCCGGAGAAGCCCAACACGTCCAGGTCGACCACCGCCTCGTCACGGATGCGGGCGATCTCAGCAGCGAGCAGCGCTTCGTCCCAGCCGGAGTTCAGCGCGATCTGGTTGTCGGCCAAGCGCAGCGCACGCGCCTGGGCGGGGGACAGATGACCGAGCCGCAGCACCGGCACCGAGGCGAGCCCGAGCTGCTTCGCCGCCATGACGCGGCCGTGGCCGGCGATCAGCACGCCCTCGGCGTCGACCAGGACCGGATTGACGAAGCCGAATTCGGCAATGGAGGCGGCGATCTGCGCGACCTGCGTCGGGGAATGGGTGCGCGCGTTCTCGGCGTAGGGGACCAGCGCCATCAGAGGCAGGGTAGAGACGACGAGATCAGGCTGCACTGGCGGTGATCTCCTGTCGCGCCGCGGCGACGGCGTCATAGTCGCGGCCGTCTTCGGCCAGCGTCACTGGCAGGTCAGGATGCAGCATCCGCCAGCGGGCGACAGCCAGATCCACATAGGCCGGCGCGAGCTCGATCGCGCTGACGCGGCGTCCGGTGCGCTGGCCCGCCAGGATGGTGGTGCCGGAGCCACCGAAGGGCTCGAACACGACCTCACCTTCGTCGGTGTAGGCCCGCATCAGGAACTCGGGCAGCACCACCGGGAACACCGCGGGGTGCTCGGTTTCAATGCCGCGGCCCTTGTGGCGGGTCAGGCGAAGCACGTTGTCCGGGATCCGGAAATCCTGCACCGGCAGGCCGGCATGCTGGTACTCGGAGATCGTGCCGTCGGCGGCGCGCAGCCCGCTGCCCTTGTTCGGGGTGCCGGCCCATTTGCAGGGGACGATCTTGTTCGCCTGCCGCGCCTGGCGGTTGAAGTGGAAGACCAGCTCGAAGGCCGGTGCGAGGCGGCCGTTCCAGTCGCCGGGCAGGCCCGGGCCCTGGTCCCAGATGTAGAGACCGAAGCGCCGCCAGCCGTGGGCGCGCATCCAGTCGAGCCAAGCCGACCAATAGGGCTGCCACTCATTGTCGCGGTGGATCAGGCCCAGGTTCACGAGCACCTGGCCGTCCGGCCGCATGGCCGCGTCGAGATGCTGGAACACACCCTGCATCAGGGCATCCCAATCCGTGCCGCCGCCGGTGGTGTAGTCGCGCTGGTTGCCGTAGGGCGGCGAGGTGAACAGCAGCGCGGCGCGGTCCTCGCCCATCACGCGCGCCACCGTGGCGGCGTCGGTGCTGTCGCCGCAGAGCAGGCGGTGGTCGCCGAGCAGCCAGAGGTCGCCGGGGCGGGTGACGGCCTGGCGCGGCGGCTCCGGATCGGCATCGGCGGGGTCGTCCGCCGGCGTCTCCTCGGTGGCCGCCGCGCTCGCCGTGACGCCCCCCTCGGCGGGATCCGCGGACAGGGCCTCGGGCGCGTCGCCGTCAGACACGGCCTCTCCAGCCGCCGCGAGGATGTCTGCGAGTTCATCCGCCGAGAAGCCGAGCGCGCCGAGGTCGATCTCCGGCGTCGCCTGGACCGCGGCCAGCGCATCACGCAGCAGCGCCTGGTCCCAGGTCGCGTTCTCCGCGATGCGGTTGTCGGCGAGGCGCAGCGCCTCCTTCTGCGCGGCGGAGAGATGCCGCAGCACGATGGTCGGCACCTTGGTCATGCCGATGGCGGTCGCCGCCTCGAGCCGGCCATGGCCAGCGATCAGCACGCCGGCTTCGTCCACCAGCAGCGGATTGGCGAAGCCGAAGGCCAGCATGCTGGCCTTGATTTGCTCCAACTGCTCGGCGCCGTGCACGCGCGCGTTGCCGGGATGCGCGCGCAGCTCCGCCACCGGGCGCAGCAGGATCTTCGCTGCCATCCAGGGAAGCGTCATGATGCCATCCGGTTTGCAGGTGGTTTGCAGGGCAGCGGCCCGGCCTTGGTTTGCAGCTAACGATTTGAAGCAGCCGGGAATGGCTGCAAACCGCAACCCATGTTTTCGGCTTGGCGCTAGCGACCTTGCGCGCTTCCGCCCCCCGCATATGCCGGGCCCAGGAAGGACCCTGCGGCTCGCGAACCACAGTGGCTGGCGAGCCGCGGCGCCGGGCGCAATTCAACGACTATCGATACCCTATCCCTTCTGGTTCCGGCGCCGCAATCCGGCTTCAGCGGCTTCGTGTTTGCATGGTGGACAATGTCCATACAGAACCGTAGAACCAGCCTCGGAGGCCGCCATGCCAACACCCGCCAAGCGCACCACCACCCCAGCCCGACGCCCCGCGAAGGCCAAGCCGGCCGTCACCGTCGGCGCGATCAACATCCGCGTCCGGCCCGAGGAGCGTGACCTGATCGACCAGGCCGCCGTGCTCTCGGGCAAGTCGCGCTCTGAGTTCATGCTGGAGGCTGCACGCCGCGCTGCGACGGACGCCATTCTCGACCGCACGCTGTTCCGCGCCCAGCCGGCTGCATACGCCAAGTTCCAGGCGCTGCTCGACGCGCCGCCCAACCCGAACGGCCGGCTTCGCAAGCTGCTGGAGACCGCGCCACCGTGGGAGTGAGTGCCGGTCGGCTCAGCGCTCCGGCGCCACTCGGCGACACGCACGACCTGGCCCTGTTCGATAGCGGCGAGCCCACGCTGGACGACTGGCTGCGGCGGCGTGCACGCACCAATCAGGCAGCCGGCGCATCACGCACCTTCGTGGTGTGCCGCGGCGACTTCGTGGTGGGGTTCTACTGCCTGGCGGCGGGGGCCGTCGCCGTGACTGCCGCACCAGGGCGCGTGAAGCGGAACATGCCCGACCCGATCCCGATGGCGATGCTGGGCCGGTTGGCGGTGGACCGAAGCCTGCACGGCCAGGGCATTGGGCGGGCCCTGCTGCGGGATGCGGTCCTCCGCGTGCTGCAGGCCAGCGAGGTGCTGGCAGTGCGCGGCGTGTTGGTGCAGGCCCTCAACGCAGAAGCGCAGCGCTTCTACCAGGCCTGCGGCTTCATGCCGTCACCGATCGACCCGATGACGCTGATGGCCACGATGACGGACCTGAAGGCCGCCCTGGGCTGAGGCTCACGCGGCACGCTCCCGAGGTTGCAGGCCATAATGGGCCGCCAGGACGCCGAGCGCCGTGAGCAGGATGCCCTGTGCCTGGACGTGATGGACCGGACGCCCCGACCATCCCTGTCGCAGAGCCCATTCCCGAACTGAACACTCAAGCCCCAGCACGTGCCACAGGCAGCTTCCGCCGGCGCTATCCGCGCCGCCGAAGAGGTCCAGTGCCGCGGCCAATCGCCGCCGCGCAGCGGCCTGACGTTCGCTCAGTAGATCGCCTGCACCGCCCTGGATGCGGAGTAGCTGCGTCGTGCGCATGCCGTCCAGCGCCGCGAGGCGGAAGGTCGCCCTGAACATCGCTCCCGCCTCGTGCATCTGCGGCGTGATGCTGCCATTGGCGAGCATCAGCCCGAGCGTGTCGACGGCACGACGGTGCGCGACGAGAGAGCCCGTGTCTGGATCCTCCTCGCGGATCGGCTCTGAGAAGCCACCATGCTGCAATCGCCACTTCGAGGGCTTCGCCAGGTCGTCCTGCTTCGGCTTTGTCGCCTTGGGCTTACGCTTACCGGCCATGGTGGCTCTCCCCATTGCGACGCCCCCAGCGCCGGTTGGCTTCGTTGGTGATGGCCTGGCGCAGCCAGGCGTCGGTGATGTCGGCGACTGCCAGCGCTGCAACGCCGTGCCGATGCCAGGCGGCAGCACGCATGGCGTTGACCTCGGTATCGTTGGTGGGACTGCGCGTGCCGCGGTCGAGGCAGGAGCGAGGCAGCAGCGGTGCACCATGCATGGTCAAGCGCGGCCTCCCTGGGCGTCCGTTGCCCAAAGCAGCAAGGCGATGGCATCCGCTTCGTTGTCGTCGGCGGGGGCAAAGCCGCGCGCCCGCATGGCGGCGATCATCGCGGCCTTGTCGGCATTGCCCTTGCCGGTGGCGTAGCGCTTGATCGTACCGACCGGCACGCCTTCGTAGGGCACTTCGTGCTCCTCGCACCACGAGGTCAGGGTGGCGAGAAAGCCGCCATAGACATGGGCCGCATCCGTACCGGCGTGGCGGCGAACCTCCTCGAAGACGAGGCGGCGAATGCCATGGGCGCGCATCGCGATTTCGACCAGCCAGTCGGTGAAACGGAGATAGCGCATGCCACCGCCTTCGAAGCGGCCGGGACGGAAGGTCTGTGTGCCCGAGAGGATCGTGCTGTCGCCCATGCGCAGCGCCCAGCCCACGGTCGTGCCGAGATCGATGGCAAGGACCGTATTCCCGGTCTGCCGCAGCGGGGGATTGATGCCGGGTGGCAGGCTTGCATTGGCGGTGGGCGCGGCGAGAGTCGTAAAAGCCATGGTGGTCTCCGAAAGGGGATGATCCTGGTGAGGGCGGCGACGGCGCGGTTCTTGGCGGAGCTCGCCGTCGCTGCCCGGCTTCGGATGAGGTGACCCTGGTAGGGGCGGCCCACGCGCCCAACCCGGTCGCCCGAGGTGTGGTGTGCGCGCGCCGAGGAGGCGCGCACGCACACCCCCGTAGGGGGTGGATGAAACACCTAACTCCTCCGACGGGCTCAACCCGTTGATCTGAAATGGAAAAAGAGGAGTTAGGTGCGAAATTGGAGGAGTTAGGGACCTAACTCCTCTGTCCTCCCAAGCCACTGAAATCATGGAAAAGATTTCCGGGAGGAGCGAGGAGTTAGGCCTAACTCCTCAGGAGTGAGGGCGTCCAAGACCCCCTCCGGGTAGACCCAGACCTCCGGATTTTCGACGTCCAGGGCGTTGCCGGTCTGGGCGCATTTGAAGTGGCTGGGCAGGACCGGCTGCGCCGCATTGGCGATCTCGCCGGTGGTCGGATCGACGGTTTCGGCGTCTCTTCCGAAGACCATGCCCTCGACGCAGAGGTAGCCAAAGCGAGAGCGCACCACGGGGAAGCCGAAGGCGGTCCCGTCGCGGCGGAACTTCACGAAGCCTTTCGTGGCGAGCACGCTCAGGCGCTCTCGGATCGTGTGTTTGCTGCCGAGGCCCGCCTTGTTCTCGAACGCCTCGGCGAACTGCATCATCGGGTAAAGGCGACCCGCAGCGGCCTCGTCCAACAGGATGTCAAGGATGACGTCGTGCTTGCGCAGACGCTCCGCATCGAGCTTCTGGCCGATCTCTTTTCGCACCAGCCGCTCGTCGCGGCGATCGGCCTCGATCCAATGCCCGGCAACCTTGTCGATCATCAGCGGCGAAAGCGCGGGCCCGTTGCGGAGTTCAATGTGCAGCTCGCGCGGCGTCTGCTCTTCGTCAGGGCGGAACAGGATCATGCCGGAGGTGTAGAATCCGCGCAGCGCGCTGGCGCCCGATAGCGACAGGAAGGGATCGTCCTTCACCTGCTGCTTGCTCAGCTTCTTCGTGTGGTGGGCGAGGATGATGCCAGCTTCGGGCGCGACTTCGTCGCGCAGGGCTTCGACCCGGCTCTGCAGGAAGAACAGCATCGCGGCGTTGTCGTTCTCGCCCTCCCCGCCGGGCCCGCCGTCGAACAGGTTGCGGATGGGGTCGATGCAGATGATGTCGGGCGGTGCGTCGGGGAAGGCCTGGCGGATGGCGGCGGCGACCAACGGCACGCCCTGCTCGTCGAGCAGCATGCGCAGCTTGGGTGTGACGACGAGGGTGTTGCGGGCGCGGGCGAGAACATCGCGGTCGAGGCGGAGCTGCTGCAGCCGCTCGCGCAGGTAGTGATACTGGATCTCCGCCTGCAGATAGAACACGCGCAGTGGCCGCGATGCGGTGAAGCGCAGGAAGGGCTCGCCGGCGGTGGCGTGCACCAGCAGGTTGATGAGGAAATCGGATTTCCCGACCTTCGGCGCGCCGCCGAGCACCAGCATGCCGCCCGGCGTCAGCACGCGCGGACCGATCAGGTCGTCCGGCATCGGTGAGGTGTCGTCGAGCAGCGCGCCGAGGGTGTGCGCTGGCACCGCCGCAGGCGTTGGCACGTCGGCGCGCAGCAGCGGCGGGCCGTTACGATCGACGTGCAGCGCCCAAAGCGCGTCTGCCTCAGCCTTGAGGCGGTCGAGCGGCCAAGCCGGGCGCAGGCAGGCGGCGTTGTAGCCGCAGATCGCCTCCCAGCCCTGATCCGGCGTCAGGCGCCCCTCATGCACCTGGCGGATGAAGTGGCCGATGGCCGCGCTCGCGCCCTGGAAGCGGGTCCAGCCGTCCTGCGCGCCCTCGCGGACCGGGGTCGTGAGGATGGCGTCGAGACCAGGCCTTTCGCCCTGGGCTGGCGCGTGGTGGCGCTCCTGCCCCGGCAGGAAGGGCATGGCGGCGACCGCCTCGGCGAACTCAGAGAGATCCACCTCGCGCTCGGGCTGGTGCTGCCGGATGCTGACGACGCGCTCGGCGCCGCCCTTGCGATACATCGTGCCGGGCACGCGGATCGGCTGATGGGCGGAGCGGAAATGCGGGTCGCCGCCGACCTTTTCCGCCATCTCCCCGCGCAACGCGCAGAGCTGGACGAGGTCCTGGCCCTCTGCCGGCTCGGTCAGCCGCCACCAGGCATGTAGCTTGGCCGCGCCCTCCGCAGTGCGGCCGCCGCTCTCGACCAGCAGGGTGGGGGTGCCGAGATGCCGGAGGAGATGGGCGAGCTTCGCCTCAATGTCGCCGGTGTCGAGATCGACGACGACGGCCTGCATCTGCAGCACATGCTCGGCGCGGGCCTGCCCATGCTCGGCGACGGTGCCAGGGATGACGTAGACCGCCGAACCCTCGCGCGCCGCCCAGGCGGCATAGGTGCCGAGCAACTCTGCGGCGGAGGCATCTGCCGGGATCCAGATGTTGTGCGGGCGGGTGTCGAGCCCCTGGCCTTGGTCGACGAAGCCGCGGACCGGGATCAGCGCGTCGCAATAGCCGAACACCACCTCCAGGAAGGTCGCGATGGCGCCGTGACTGATCGCAGCCCCGGGCTCCTCCTCACAGGGCAGGCCCGGCGCATCGTTGAAGTCGCCCCATGCGGTCATGCAGGCAGCGCCCAGCAACGCTTGGCCCAGGGGCAAAAGCGGCACTCATGGAAGTCAGGCTGGTTCGCAACGCGGGGCAGCAATTCGCCCGCATCCGTGGCGGCGAGAATGCGGACGCCGCGGTCCGACATGCGCTGCGCTGACCTGCCCCTGCGTGGGGATCCACGGGCTATGAGAGAGTTGGCCCATGT